>CBFHVJ010000135.1:0-1108 GCA_965659435.1 uncultured Arcobacteraceae bacterium | reverse complement strand
CTCATTGATACAAATGGTAATATACACCATGATATCAATAGAGTATTAGAGAAAAAAGTAAGTACAGGTCATACTGTTTTTTTCAAAGAATAAGAGGGATAATATGCAACTAAAAGATAATGTTAGTAATAGATAAGCCATATCAAAATATCTTAATATCGATTATATTAGCTTTTATAGGTTATTTTGGAGCTGGATTAGTTTTCGATGAAGTTCAATCAAGATTAATAGGTTGTGTAGTATTTCTCGTAGCACTTTGGACAAATGAAGCTTTACCATTAGGTGTTGTTTCACTTTTTCCAATTATACTTTTTCCTGCATTAGGTATTTTAGCTACAAATGCAACAACTATAAACTATTCTAAATCAATCATATTTTTATTTTTAGGTGGATTTTTACTTGCTATTGCTGTTGAAAAGACAGGACTTCACAAGATTATTGCACATAAATTATTAAGCTTTTTCCCAAGGACAAGTCGTGGGATTATATTTGCTTTAGCAATCACATCAGCATTACTTAGTGCTGTATTATCAAACACAACAACTGCTCTACTTCTTATGCCAATAGCATTATTTTTAACAGAATCTAAAACATTAAAAATTAGATTTGTTTTAGCAGTAGCATATGGTGCTAGCATTGGTGGAATTATAACACCTATTGGAACACCTCCAAATTTAATACTTATGGGCTTTTTACAAGACAATCAGCTAGAAAGCTTATCTTTTATCACATGGATGGCAAAAACAATACCACTAGCAACTATCATGCTTGTTATAGTCGCTTATATATTATCACTAGGTATTGGAAATATAAATATTTCTGATGAGTACAATATAAGCAATGATGCTTTTCAGTATGAAGAGCATATAAACATAGCTCAAAATAGATTAAAAAATATTCTTTTAGTTTTAGTTGCCGTATTGGCACTGAATTCTTTTCTAGGACTCAGTGAAGCTGGTATATTACTTGCCTTTGGATTATTTATGATGATGCCAAAAGTTGGCTTTTTAAGATGGGAAGATTCCAAAAAAATACCATTTGAAATCATATTTTTATTTGGTGCAGGATTTTCAATAGCAGCAGCATTTAGTAGTACAAATCTTGCATA
>CBFHVJ010000134.1:0-1236 GCA_965659435.1 uncultured Arcobacteraceae bacterium | reverse complement strand
AAACAAAGACTTAAAATCATACAACTAAACATTGCTATTAATAAGACTCCCATAAATTGAAGTAATGTATATTCACTAAGAAGTAAAAATATTATTCCTAATATTAAGGGAACAGTATTAGCTAAAATTGCAAGTAATCTACTCAAATTATTATATTTATACTTTTCTACTATTTGTTTATGCATTTTTTTTCTCACTTCCCTCATATCTTTCTAAAGTAGTTACAATAGATTGTTTTTGATTTTGAAATTTTATTGCATTTATTTGGGATTCTAAATTTCTTGTTTCTTTTTGTATAGTTTGTAGTTCTTGGTATTTTGTATCTTTAAATTGATTTATACACATAAAAAATAGAGCCTTTTGTTTTTATAATAAATTTTATTATATCTAACAAATGACTCAGAAATGACTCAATTTGAATAGTTTTTTTATCTTTTAATCAACTTCACAATAACCAAAATAGCAACTGCAACGATAATAATACTAGCCCCAGAACTAATATCATAAAGGTAAGAAATCACAAGTCCAAGAAGTGTAAATAAAGTAGCTAAAGTTGAACTTATAATCATCATTTTAGACAGTTTATTAGCAAAAGTTTCGGCTAAAAAAGTTGGTATTGTCAAAAGAGCAATTACAAGTATAAGTCCAACTGCTTTGATAGCTGCAACTACACAAAGTCCTGCAAGGATTAAAATAAGTGTATAAAAGAACTTTACATTTATACCTCTCAGACTTGCAAATTCACTATCATAAGAAACGGCTAGTATTTGCTTATAGAAAATTGATACTACACTTATGATAAATAAATCAAGAAGTAAGAGATAAGTTATATCATCACTTGATACAGCAATAATACTACCAAAAAGATATGACATCAAATCAACATTATAGCCAGGTGTTAAATCCACAAATATAATACCAATAGCCATACCACTAGCCCACATCATACCTATGATTGAGTCTATTCTTTTCTTATCATTTATGGTTAGTATTGCGATGATTATTGCAGTGATTATCGCAAAAACAGTTGCTCCAAAAAGAACTGGTAATCCTAAATAAATAGCAAGTCCAATTCCACCATAAGAACTATGTGCAATTCCACCTGTTAAAAATGTGATTTTATTTACAACTACTAAACTACCTATTATTCCTGCAGCAATTGAGATTAAGATTCCTGCGATTATTGCATTTTGAATAAAACTATACTCTAAAATTTCTAACATTTGATGCCTTATT
>CBFHVJ010000133.1:0-1445 GCA_965659435.1 uncultured Arcobacteraceae bacterium | reverse complement strand
TATCTTATGATGAAATCGATCAAAAAATTGACGAACTACTAGAGATTGGTGGTACACAAATACTATTCCAAGGTGGTGTACATCCAAAACTAAAGATTGATTATTACGAAAATCTTGTGGAACATATTTGTAGTAAATATCCTCAAATTACTTTACATGGATTTAGTGCAATTGAAATTGACTATATCTCAAGAATATCTAAAATATCTTATGAAGAGGTACTTCAAAGACTTAAAGATAAAGGCTTAGCCTCTATTCCTGGTGCTGGTGCAGAGATCTTAAATGATGATGTAAGAGATATTATTGCTCCTAAAAAACTTGATACAAAAGATTGGCTAGAAGTTCATAGAACTGCACATAAAATTGGTGTTAAATCTACAACTACGATGATGTTTGGTACTGTTGAAACAGATGAACAGATTATTGAGCATTGGGATAAAGTAAGACAACTACAAGATGAAACAGGTGGGTTTAGAGCTTATATTATGTGGAGTTTTCAATCTTCTCATACAAAACTTGCTGAGGAATTACCTCATATTGAACCACAAAGTTCAAATAGATATTTAAGACTTCTTGCAGTTGCTCGATTATACTTTGACAATATTCCAAATATTCAAAGTTCATGGGTTACACAAGGAAGTTATATAGGTCAAATGGCATTACAATTTGGTGCAAATGACCTGGGAAGTACGATGATGGAAGAAAATGTTGTAAGTGCTGCTGGTGCAACAAATCGAATGAACCAAAAACAGATGATAGAACTAATCAAAGATATTGGTGAAAAACCTGCAAAACGAGATACAGCTTACAATATATTAGAGAGATTTTATGACTAGTAGAAATATTTTCAAAATATTTTCACTTTTCATACTTTTACAAGGGATTTTAATGGGTGCAACCATAAAGCAATTACAATTAAATAATACTGAAATACCAGTTATATTTGAAAAACATAAAACACTACCAATATTCAATTTACAATTAGTATTTAAAAATAGTGGTTACAGTCAAGATGGCAATAATAATGGTATTACAAATTTAGTAGCAAAAATGTTAAATGAGGGAACTTTACAAGATGGTTCAGTTAACTTTGCTCGAAAACTTGAAAATGAAGCTATATCTATTCATACATCAAATGGATTTGAAACATTTGTTATTGAAGTTAGTTGTCTAAAGGATCAATATAAAAAAGCATTAGTGTACTTAGATGAAATTTTAACAACACCAAATATGTCACAAGATACACTAGATAAAATAAAGATGCTTCAAATTGCAAAATTAAAACAAAAAGAAAATGATTTTGACTATGTTGCTGGAAGAAAACTAAAATCTATAATTTTTAATAAAACACCTTTACAAATTGGTAATAGTGGTACTATTGAGTCTATTGAAAAAATAACATTAGATGATATTAAAGAACAATATAAAAAAATCATTAATTTAGA
>CBFHVJ010000132.1:0-1509 GCA_965659435.1 uncultured Arcobacteraceae bacterium | reverse complement strand
AAAGCTTTGTACCATTGATCTTGCAAAACGTGTGATAGAGAGTGAAAAGTATGGATTGAAATTTCTAAAAGAGTTACTTGATATAAATATAGATAATCACCATAGAGCTTATAGTGATGCTTTAAGTTCAGCAGTAATTTTTGAAAGATGTATTAAAGATCTTCCACATGATATACAAACTACCGATCAGCTAATAAAATTTAGCCAATCAAATAATATAAAAAATAATAGTGTTAAGAAAAACTAGTTTTTCTCACAGCTATATATTTTAAATGATTGTTTAAACTTTCCGTTTAACATTCTTTGTCTTAGCTCTAAACCTTTTTGATCATTTAGTCTGATCACACTGTTTTTACCTTTGTAAAGTGTTTTTACAAATGGTGTAAACTTTTCATCATTTTTAATATCTGTAGTTAATGAATCTTTATTTAGAGTAAATATAATAGATTCAGCACTTTTTACAGGTACCATTTTCTCTTTTGTGATATTAGCAATATGATTACATTTATAAGATTGGTTTGTTTCAAATTTTTGTGCTTGTTTTTGAGTATTTTGTGTATATGAACTACAACCTGCAAGTGATATAGCTACAAGTGTAGTAAATGAAATTTTAATAAGTTTTGACATGATTTACCTTTAAATATATTGGTATATTTGGAAGTAAAACATATCAAAGTTGGATAGATATTACTTTAAATTATACTAAATATAATTTTAGCTAATTTAATTAAAATCTATCCTTAGTTTTTCTTTTTTGCTTTTATATATACACGTTTTGGAGCAGGGTAGCCCTCAACTGTTTTTGTTTTATCATCTGAATCAAGATAGTCATCTAAACTTTGTTCAAATGTCCATGGTGTTACTCTTTGTTCTTCTGAGTCAGTTACTGTAGTAGCTATAACTTCTATATCGATAAATCCAGCACGATTTAGCCAGTTTTTAAAAGCAGGAATAGTAGGTATAAAGTAGATATTTGGCATCTTTGAATACCTACTATGTGGAGTAAGACAAACTTCTTCATCTCCATCTATCATAAAGGTATCGATTAAAATTTCACCATTTTTATTTAATCCTCTATTTAATGACTTTAAAGTTCCAATAGGATCTGATCTGTGGTATAAAACACCAAGCATAAAGATGAAATCAAATTTATGTTCATATTCTTCAAGATGTTCAACACCTAGAAGTTCAAACTTTACATCTGTTTTTAGGAAGTGATTTACTAGATCAAATTGTAGATTGAAAAATGGAGATGGATCAAACCCTACAAGTTTTGTAGGATTGTCTTCTAGCATCCTTAACATATAGTATCCGTTGTTACATCCTACATCTGCAACTACTTTATCTTTTAGATCAAAATGAGGTCTAATAAGATTATATTTTTTGTCACTTCGCCATTCAGTTTCGATAGCTGTATCAAACATTTTAAATGGCCCTTTTCTCCAAGGGATCAGTTTTTTTTGTGCATCTTCTAAGATTTTGTGTTGTTCTTCGTTTAGATCATCTTTT
>CBFHVJ010000131.1:0-1548 GCA_965659435.1 uncultured Arcobacteraceae bacterium | reverse complement strand
ACAATACTGCTAGTGTGAACTTTAATGTTATACCTGGGGAAAAGGTATATATTAATGATGTAGTAATCTCTGGTAATACAAGAACACTTGATAGAGTAATTAGAAGAAATGTTTATCTAGCACCAAAAGACTTATATAGCTTAACTGATTTTAAAGAATCTAAAAATGCCCTAAAAAGAAGTGGGTTCTTTGATAGTGTGAATATTGAGCAAGAGAGAATATCTACAAATAAAATGAATCTATTAGTAAATGTTGTTGAAGCAAAAACTGGTAACTTAATCCTTGGTGGTGGATATGGTAGTTATGATGGATTTATGGTAAATGCATCTATCAATGATAATAATATCTTTGGTAGTGGTAAAAAACTTGGCTTTAAAATTGATGCCTCTGCTAAGACATTGAGTTATGATCTATCTGTGTCAAATCCAGCAATTAATGATAGTAAATATAGTGGATCATTCCATATCTATAACACATCTACAGAGGTTGAGGAATATGATGATAACGATAGTACAACAGTTGCAAATACATTAACTACAAACAAACTTGGTTTAAGTGTAGGTGCTGGTAAAAAAATATCACGACATATGAGTGCTGGAGCAACATATAAACTAGAAAGTGTTGAAGAGTCAAACTCTGATACAATAGCAGATAATGAATCATACGTTACAAGTTCAATCACTCCATATTTAAACTATAACACTACTGATGATTACTATCAACCAAGAAGTGGTCAAAAGTTTAGTTCAACACTTGAGATAGCTGGAATTGGTGGGGATTCAAAGTATATTAAAAACATCAATACATTTAAGACATTTTATTCATTAGAAGAGATGGTAGATAGCGATTGGATTTTAAGGTATAGAGCAAGTATTAAAATACTTGAAGACTTAGGAAAAATTCATGATGGTGATACATTTTACTTAGGTGGAGTTAAATCTGTAAGAGGATTTGAATCTTATGCATTTTCTCCAGAAGATGGTGAAGACCCATATAAAAGATATGCAGCAAACAGTCTAGAACTTAGCATGCCACTAATTCCTAGTGCAAAAATGAGATGGGGTATATTCCTTGATGCTGGTATGGTAGGAGAAGAGAACTTTACAGATATTACAAAAGTAGGATACGGTGCCCAATTAGAATGGTTTTCACCTGTTGGTCCGTTAAGTTTTATATTTGCAAATGCTTTAAATGCTGATGCTGGAGATAAAACTTCTAGTTTTGAATTCTCACTTGGAAGTAGCTTTTAATGTCTAGAATTACAAATGAACAAGCCTTAAATTTAATTCAAAATGCTTCACTATTAGAATTAGGTGAGCTTGCTACAAAAAGAAAAAAAGAGCTACACCCCAAAGGTGTAACAACTTTTGTAGTTGATAGAAATATTAACTATACAAATATTTGTTGGGTTGATTGTAAATTCTGTGCATTTTATAGACATGCTAAAGATGATGATGCATATGTTCTATCTTATGATGAAATCGATCAAAAAATTGACGAACTATTAGAGATTGGTGGTACACAAATACTATTCCAAGGTGGTGTACA
>CBFHVJ010000130.1:0-1594 GCA_965659435.1 uncultured Arcobacteraceae bacterium | reverse complement strand
CAAGATTTGATACTAGTAGCAAAGAAATGCCCAGTAGTAACATCTTTTAGAAATACAATTGGTTTACCAAATCAATTATCAACTAGACTTCAACCCAATCATCCAACTGATGATGTAATGGGAATAGCTGCAAGTATTTTAGATGGTTTATTATATGGAAATGGTGATGCAGTTATAGGAATAAATCCAGCTACTGACAATGTTGAGCAAACAATCAAACTACTAAAACTTATGGATGATGTAATTCAGAAGTATGAAATCCCAACGCAATCATGTGTTTTAACTCATGTTACAAATACTATTGAAGCAATTGAGAAAAAAGCTCCTGTTGATTTAGTATTTCAATCAATTGGAGGAACTGAAAAAACTAACTCTAGTTTTGGTGTAAACTTAAATATTATAAAAGAAGCTCATGAAGCAGCCTTATCGCTTGATAGAGGTAGTGTTGGAAACAATGTTATGTATTTTGAAACAGGACAAGGAAGTTCTGTTTCTGCAAATGCAAATTTTGCTCTTGACCAACAAACTTGTGAGGTTAGAGCTTATGCCCTTGCAAAAAAATTCAAGCCTCTTTTAGTAAATACAGTTGTTGGATTTATAGGACCTGAGTATTTATTTGATGGAAAAGAGATTACACGTGCAGGTTTAGAAGATCACTTTTGTGGAAAACTTTTAGGTATTCCTATGGGATGTGATATTTGTTATACAAACCATGCAGATGCAGACCAAAATGATATGGACAATCTTTTAACACTGCTTAGTGTTGCTGGGTGTAATTTTATCATGGGAATTCCTGGAAGTGATGATATTATGCTTAACTATCAAACAACATCATTCCATGATGCATTATATGCTAGAAAGGTTTTAGGATTAAATCCAGCTCCAGAATTTAAAGCATGGTTAGAAAAGATGGAAATATTTAAAAATATGGATGAGTTTATACTAAATGACAAAATGCCAAAAACATTTTCAAAATCACTATCAAATGCCTTAGGAATGAACTAATGAATAATATAAAAAAAATAGATGATGAGCAAAATGTTATTAAAAATCCATGGGCAGCATTAAAAGATTTTACTGATGCAAGAATAGGTCTAGGAAGAGCGGGTGTTAGTATCCCAACTTCTGAGTCACTAAATTTTCAATTAGCCCATGCACAAGCTCAAGATGCAGTTCATTTACCACTTGATGTTGAAACAGTGATTGAACAATTAGAAAATGTAAATCTAAGCTTAAATCAAGAGCAAGAAATATTTGCACCAATATTACTGCACTCACTTGCATTAAATAGAACTACATATCTTCAAAGACCAGATTTAGGTAGAAGATTAGATAAAAAGTCTATTGAAACATTAAAAAAAGTAAACACTTTAAAAGATGAAAAATATGATTTATCAATTGTAATAGTAGATGGTTTATCTTCACTTGCTATCAAAGAAAATGCTTCAATATTTATAAAAAAATTAGTTGAAGCTTTAAATAAAGATTCACAAGATTGGAGCTTATCTCCAATTACTATTGTGCAACAAGGAAGAGTTGCAATAGGTGATGAAGTAGCAGAAATATTAAATTCTAAAACTTCTATTGTGTTAAT
>CBFHVJ010000129.1:0-1601 GCA_965659435.1 uncultured Arcobacteraceae bacterium | reverse complement strand
AATGGTATTACAAACCTATCATATGCTTCTAGTTCATCTGTATATGGACTAAATAAAGAACAACCATTTAAAACTACAGATAAAACAGATACTCCAATATCACTATACGCAGCTACAAAAAAATCAAATGAGCTTATGGCTCATACTTACTCGCACCTATATGGTATGCAAACTACAGGTCTTAGGTTTTTTACTGTATATGGACCATGGGGAAGACCAGATATGGCACCAATGCTATTTACAGATGCAATACTAAATGATAGAGCTATTAAAGTATTTAACCATGGAAAGATGTCAAGAGATTTTACATATGTAGGTGATATTGTAGATGGTATTATTAAGGTGATTGATTCGCCATCTGGATACAGTATATATAATATAGGAAATAATTCTCCAGTAAACTTAATGGAGTTTATAGAAACTATAGAAGATGCTATAGGTAAAAAGGCAGAAAAAAACTTCATGGATATTCAGCCCGGAGATGTAGAATCTACATTTGCAGATGTAAGTGGATTGATTGAGGACTTTGACTATAATCCAGAAACTAAATTAAGTGATGGAGTAGGTGAATTTGTGAAGTGGTATAAAGAGTTTTATAGAAAACAAATTGAGGTAAGTTAAAATATCACCTACTCAAATTTGACAATAGCTAATATGTTAAATATAAATAAATCAGGGTCTGACCCCTATATTTTATATTTCTAGCAAATAAACCAACTAAAGCTCTTTATCTAATTTATCTAAAATCTGTAATCCTTTTTCAATACTACCTTTTGAAGCTTTTATCTCAAATCTTGTTTTCGTATCAAACTGTGTTAATGCTACTGTTGCAAACTCCTCAAATAGCTTATTTAAGCTGATTCCTTGCTCTTTTGCATACTGTTTTAATCTTTCATGTTTAGAATCTGGTATTCTTAGTGTAACTGTACTCATAGCATCTCCTTTATAAAATCCTCTGGTGTAATAATCTTGTGTTTAAAAACTAACTCTGCATTTTTAAAGTCTTTGACATTGTAAGTGATGATAGCTTCTGCTCCACTAGCAACTGCTAACTCAACTACAAAATTATCATTTTCATCCTTTAAATTTGGTCTCCAAATATAGTAAATCTCATTCCATTTACAAGTTGAAAGATACGCTTCAAAAAGTTCGTTCTGTTCAACTTGGCTTAGAGGTGTTAGGTTTTGAATCTTTTTTCTTTTCATAACATCCTCATACTCTCTAAAAAGAGCTTCACTCATTTGTGGATGAAACTTTGCTTGAAAAATCAATCTTAGTAATTCTCTAGCTTTACTCTGTTTTGTAATAAGTGCTGAGATCCATACGCTTGTATCTATTACTATTTTCATAAAGAAATGATAGCATATATACATTCAAAAATCAAGTTTGTAAATTTTATCATATAAATATGTCACCCTTTTAACATATCATTTTGATACAATTGCACTATCACAGCAAGAAGAGTTTATAAATAAATACTTCAATGCCATAGCACAAAGTTTAGAGCAATCATCAGAAAAGATAGTAAATCTTGAACTTGAATCCAAACTAAGAAGCATAATACAAATGCATAGTAACAAAATATCTTATATAAGATCCAG
>CBFHVJ010000128.1:0-1659 GCA_965659435.1 uncultured Arcobacteraceae bacterium | reverse complement strand
AAAAGATTTACTGAAGTTTTAAAAGAGACTTTAAAATAAAAGTGAGTTAATACTCACTTTTACTATTTACCTGGGATAGGATAGTTTTCAATCACAAAATCAATATCTTTATCACCTCTACCACTTAGATTTACTAATATTGTTTCATTTGGTTTTTCTTTTGCTAATTTCATAGCATATGCTACAGCATGAGCTGATTCAAGTGCAGGAATAATACCTTCTAATTGTGAAAGCTTATAAAATGCATCAACAGCTTCAATATCATTTACAAGACCTATTTTTGTTCTTCCAATTGAGTGAAGATAAGCATGCTCTGGCCCAACAGATGGATAATCAATCCCACTTCCAATACTATATACAGGTGCAGGTTCACCTTTTTCATCTTTTAACATGATAGAGTTAAATCCATGCATAACTCCTTCTTCTCCATAAGAAATTGATGCAGAGTGGTCACCAAGTTTTTCACCACGACCAAGTGGCTCAACTCCATAAAGATTTACATCATCATCAATAAATCCAGCAAAAATACCCATAGCATTACTTCCTCCACCAACACAAGCAGCTACATTTTGAGGAAGTTTACCTGTCATTTCTAAGAACTGTTCTCTTGCTTCTATTCCCATAACTGATTGGAAATCTCTTACCATTTTTGGGAAAGGATGAGGACCAACAACAGAACCAATACAATAAATAGTATTTATAGGGTCTTTTAAATAACTCTCAAAGGCACTATCAACGGCTTCTTTTAATGTTTTTAATCCATGAGTTGCAGGAACTACAGTTGCTCCTAAAATCTTCATTCTTACAACATTTGGATGCTCTTTAGCAATATCAACTTCACCCATGTGGATTTCACACTCTAATCCAAAATAAGCAGCAGCTGTTGCTAAAGCAACACCATGTTGTCCAGCACCTGTTTCAGCAATAAGCTTTTTCTTTCCAAGATATTTTGCAAGAAGTGCTTCAGCCATACAGTGATTTAGTTTGTGAGCACCTGTGTGGTTTAAATCTTCTCTTTTTAGATAGATTTCTGCTCCTACATGGTTACTAAGATTTTTACAATAGTAAACTGGAGTTGGTCTACCTTGATAATGTTTTCTGATTTTGTTTAATTCATGTATAAACTCGTGAGAGTTTGATAGTTTTTTATAAGCTTCATTTATCTCTTCAAATGGTTTTTCAAGTTGTGGCGGGATATATGAACCTCCAAACTTCCCAAAATAACCCTTATCGTCAGGCATAGTTTCTAAATAAGGTTTTTTGTTTACTTCCATACTACTAATCCTTGTTTTGTATAATAATATAGATTATAGCCATAAAAAGATGATAAGTTTTTTAGATTACTTTTGTTGTAGCTCTTTTTGTGTGTTTTGTTGCTCAACAGCCGCTTCATATCTATCAAAAAGCAATGAAAACATATATCCCATCGCTACTACTATTAAACCTATTATTAAAATGTTTCTCATATTTTTCCTAAGTTTTTTAATTATATAAATATTTTATCATAATTTTCTAAATGAAAAAACTTAATAAAAAGAGTGAATTTAATCACTCTTTTATCAATTTTATCCCTTCGTTATCCTAGGATCACTACTTCTAGGATAAGTCCTCTCCTCTTGAATTTTTCCATTTGCTTTATGAATTTTCACAGAAGAGGGT
>CBFHVJ010000127.1:0-1670 GCA_965659435.1 uncultured Arcobacteraceae bacterium | reverse complement strand
GGAGTTGGAGCATATGCACCCATACCACCAGTATTTGGTCCAGTATCGCCATCCCCTACTCTTTTATGATCTTGTGCTGCAGGTAATACAACATAATTATCACCATCACAAATAGCAAAGATAGATAGTTCATAACCATCTAAATATTCTTCTACAATTACTGCATTTCCAGCATCACCAAAGCTTTCACCACTTAACATACCGTTAACTGCTTCTTTTGCTTCATCTTTTGATGTAGCTATAATTACACCTTTACCAGCACAAAGTCCATCTGCTTTAACAACAATTGGAGTTTTAGTCATAGTATCAATGAAGTTATGTGCTTCCTCTTTTGAAGAAGTTTCAATAAATGCTGCTGTAGGAATGTTGTATTTTTTTAGTATATTTTTCATATATACTTTTGAACCTTCAAGCTGTGCTGCTTTTGCACTTGGTCCAAAGATTGTTAAACCTTGTTCTTTAAAGATATCTACAACACCATCTACAAGTGGTTGTTCTGGTCCTACAATAGTTAAGTCAATACTATTTTCTTTTGCCCAAGCTGCAAGTTCATTGTAGTCTTTGATATTGATATTGTTCCCAATTAAATCTGTTGCACCATTTCCTGGACAAAAAGTAAGGTTATGATTAGTTTCCTCTTTAGAGATAGCTAGTCCTATAGAGTATTCTCTACCACCACTTCCTAATATTAAAATATTCACTTTTAAACTCCTAAGTATTGTTATAAAATTAATAATGGATAATAGGCATAAACCTACTATCCATTATCAACTTACCAAGTGGCCGTTAACTAATGAAATGGCCCACATAAGCCAACGACTGCCACAAGAATACAGTTTCAGGAGCATCTAACTAGAGCGCTACACACCGCTGCGATTACATGTTTGGCAAAAATATAGTATCGGACCCGAATTATTTAGCAATCCCGAACCACTTAGATATCTAATTTTAACCTATTAAAGATTAATTATTCCCTAATTCTAAGGCAAATTTAACACACCCTGGCAGTGATGGAGTTGGTGCTACATCGCATTGTATGTTGTCTGGTAGGTGTGCTTTAGTTACCCTTCCAATTGCTATAGCCTTATAACTTTCATCCCAAGAAAAATGTGTAAAAAAACCATCAATTGTTGAAGGGGATGAGAAGATAATCGTTGAGCCTTTGGGTGGTTGTAAACTTTTATCGATCTCTTTTTTTATTACAGTTTTGTAAATAGCTATATCATCAAGATCAATTTCATTGTCTCTTAAGATAGTATCTAGCTTAGAGATAACCTTTTGGGCTCTTAAAAACAAAGCTTTTTTACCTTCTAAAATTGGTATTAACTCTTGTGCAAAATCATCGCCATAAGATTTGGAAGAAGTGTATACAAGGTTTCCACCATATTCTTTAATCACTTCAGCTGTAAGTGGTGCTATGGCATATGAAGGGATATTTTGCCATTGTTTATTAAAACTATCAATAGAATAGATCCCATTTTTAGAAGTAAAAATAAGTGCATCATATTTTTTCAGGTCAATATCTTGAGGGATATATTCTATCTCAAAGACAGGAAGGTTTATTGCACTCTCAACTTTTTTGTCACTTAAAATATAAATATTTTCCATGTTTTCCCTTATAGTATCAACATCGCATCACCGTATGAATAGAAACGGTATTCGTTTTTAAT
>CBFHVJ010000126.1:0-1738 GCA_965659435.1 uncultured Arcobacteraceae bacterium | reverse complement strand
GTTTTAACAAAAGAGTATTTTTATGAGTATATCAATGATAAGTTAGAATATAAAAGTGATATTATAAAACCAGTTTTAACGATAAATGAAAATATCCCTATAAGTAAATTGTTAGATATATTTTTAACAAAGAAAGAACATATGTGTATAGTATTGGATAATTACGACCAAACTGAAGGAATAGTAACTTTAGAAGATGTTTTAGAAACTTTACTAGGTAGAGAGATAGTTGATGAACTAGACTCTAATATAGATATGAGAGAACTAGCTAAATTAGATAAAAGTAAAGTGTAAAAAATGTATTTAATTAGATTTTAAAATAATCCTTCATAGATCTAATAATAATTGCATTTTTAGAGATACTTTCAGCTTTTGCTGCATCATCAATTTGTTCATACATATCAAGAGGAATAGTTACTGTAAATGCTTTTGTTTCTATTGTCTTTTGCTTTTTAATTTTCTCAACAACTTTAGACATAGTATCGATTAGTTTCTGTGTCTCTATTGGCTTATATACAAAGCTAGTCACTTCTAGTGCAACTGTTTGAGTGATTTTTTCTATATCATCAGATGCAGATACTACAACTATGATTTGCTCTTTTTTGATAGCTTTGATAGCTTCAGTCATCTCTATACCATCCATATTTGGCATAATCAAATCTGTGATAACTACATCAGGTTTATGTTTTTTATATAGATCTAGTCCTTCTTGACCATCTTTTGCACTATATACATCCCTAAATAGCTTAGAGAATAATGATTGCATTTGTTCATTATCTTCTTTTCTATCTTCTACTATAAGTACAGAGAGTTTTTTAGTTTGCTCTGATAATTGAATTAAATCTTCCATTATTTATTTTCCTTTATTTTAATTATAAATTTTGCACCATTATTAGTGTTTTGTGCTTCAAGCGTACCATTGAAACTATCATTGATAATCACTTTTGACATATAGAGTCCTAGACCTGTCCCTTGCTCTTTGTGCTTAGTGGTGAAGTAAGGATCAAATATTTGTTCTATTATATCTTTTTTTATGCCACCAGCATTATCTTCTAGCTCAATCACAATATTTCTATCATCTTCAAGTGTACTGATCGATACATATGGTTTTTCTATATTATTTTTTATTAAAGCATCTTTAGAATTTTGCAAGATATTTACTAGTACTTGAGTTAACTCATTTCTAAAGCCTATTATAGTTGTATTTGTAGATTTTGATTGATTAATAGTGATTGATTTATCATCAAAACTACTTTGTACTATTGATCTAGCTTGTGATATGGCATCATTTAATTCAAATGGTTCTTTCTCTTTATTTGTTTTATAGAAGTTTCTAAAGTCTGTAATAGTGTGAGACATATACTGTAGTGAATCTTCTATTTTAGATGTAGATTTATTAAACTCTTCTTGAGAGATACTATTTAGTGCTTTTGACAGTTTTAAATCTTGTAGTACTAGTGAAATAGAGTTAAGTGGTTGTCTCCATTGATGTGCAATATTACTTATCATCTCTCCCATCTGTGCAAGTCTGGATTGTTGATACATCATATTAGTCTTTCTTTGGTTCTCTTTGGCTTCTTTCTCCATTTGTTGTTTTAACTCTTGATAGTCATTTTCTCTTTGTTTATCATACATTGAGACAATAAAGCTATAAAAAACAACTGCTAAGGCAATAAGACCAATCACAACTAAAGCTATTTTCATAGTATCACTTAAGTAGTAGTCGTATGCTCCAGAA
>CBFHVJ010000125.1:0-1858 GCA_965659435.1 uncultured Arcobacteraceae bacterium | reverse complement strand
CACAAAAATAAGTCCAGCAAAGTAGTCAAACCAGCTTGGATCCCATCCAGAAAAAAGTGAATTGTTTTGATCTACCATAAACCATAGCATTAAAGGTGCTAAAAGCACCCTAAATGTTGCAAGGGTATTTGGTAGGTTTAGATTTTTTTCTTTATTCATCTATTTTTTAAAAGTTGTTCCACCATCAACAATTAAAGTACTACCTGTAATCCAAGATGCTTCATCAGAACATAGGAAATAACATGCACCAGCTAAATCATCAGGTTGACCCATTCTTCCAAGAGGAGAAAGTTCTGCAGTTTTTTGTGCTACCTCTTCATAGTTTGAGAATGCTCTAAGTGCATCAGTTTCGATTGGACCACCAGAAACAGCATTTACTCTAATACCTTGCTCTCCAAGTTCAGTTGCTGCATATCTTACCATAGCTTCAACAGCAGCTTTATTTGTACCATGACCAGCATAGTTTTCAATATATACTAAGTTTCCAGTTGAGCTTAAAGATACAATAGCTCCACCATTTGTCATTCTTTTTGCAGCTTGTTGAGAACAACATACAAATGCATCTACTGTTGCTGTATAGATATTATCTAAACCTCTTGGTTTTAGTTTCATAAATTTATTATAACCACCAACAACAGCTCTACCATAAATCATAGCATTTGAGATGAAATAATCAATAGTTTCAAAATCTTCATCAATCTTTTTAAATAGATCTTTAGCAGTTTCAGGCTCTAGTATATTATATGGATAATATCTAGCTTTTACACCATAAGTTGCTTCTAAATCTGCAGCAATCTCTTTTGCTGATTCTTCATTTGAGTTATAAGTAAATGCAACATTGATTCCCTCTTTAGCAAATCTATATGCACATGCTTTACCAATACCTTTAGTTGCACCTGTAATTACTAGTGTTTTACCTTTGTTAGTCATTTAATATTTCCTTATTTTACTATATCGTATTTTGCAAGAACTGATTCGATTCTTTTCATATTCTCTTTAGTTGGAGGAGTTAGAGGAAGTCTATACTCTAAAGTGTCAATTAGACCAGCAATATACATAGCAGCTTTCACTGGAATAGGGTTTGCTTCACAAAATAGTACATCGTTTAATGGATATAACATATTATTAATTTGTTTAGCTTCTTCAAAATTACCTCTTTGAACTGAGTGGATAATTTCAGATTTTAAGTTAGGTAAAATATTTGCTGTTACAGAGATACAACCAGAACCACCTTGTGCCATAAATGGGAAATCAATAGCATCATCACCACTAATTACAGCAAATTCAGGTGCTTTTGTATTAAGTTCAATTACTCTTGCTAAGCTTCCTGTTGCTTCTTTTACAGCATAGATATTTTCAATATCATTAAATAATCTTACACAAGTATCAGCAGTCATATCAACAGAAGTTCTTCCTGGTACGTTGTAAAGCATTACAGGGATATCAATTCCACCTGCAATTGCTTTATAATGTTGATACAGACCCTCTTGAGTTGGTTTGTTGTAGTATGGAGTTACACTTAAAATAGCATCTGCACCAACTGATTGTGCATGAGTAGCAAGCTCGATTGCTTCAGCTGTAGCATTTCCACCAGCACCAGCAATCACTTTAGTATCTGTACCTTTACACGCAGCAACAGCAATTTCGATACACTCTTTGTGTTCACTCATGTTTAAAGTTGCTGATTCACCAGTAGTTCCAACTGGAACAACACAATCAATACCTTGTGCGATTTGTCTTTTGATTAGTCTTTCGTAAGTTTCAGTATCTACTTTTCCATTTTTAAATGGAGTTACTAGTGCTGTCATAGCTCCTGTTAAGTTTTGCATATATTTGACCTTTTATAAATATTTATAAT
>CBFHVJ010000124.1:0-1921 GCA_965659435.1 uncultured Arcobacteraceae bacterium | reverse complement strand
CATCAAATCACTTTTTATTGTGGTAATCCTTATGAAATTACTAGAGTAGGTGGTAAAGAAAAATCACTTATTATTGAGGACTCTAAATATTATTCTCCTCGAAAAACATTTACAAAATCCGGTAAAGAGAATGAAAGAGCAAAAAGAATTGAGTGGGAACATGTTATGCCTGCTGAAAATTTTGGAAGGCATTTGTCTTGTTGGAAAGAGGGCGGAAGAAAAGCTTGTAAAAAAGACCCGATTTTTAATGAGATGGAAGCAGATATGCATAATTTAGTACCTGCTACTTGTTAATTTTTTATTTATTTTGAATATCATTAATTATATATTATGGACATAAATGCTATAATCATAAATATTTACAAATAAGTTGGCAAAAATGAAAGAATTAGTCTCGATAGAATATAAAAATTGGTTAGAGTCCCTAAAAAATAGTTTTCGCTCATCTCAAATCAAAGCCTCTATCAAAGTCAATACAACACTTCTTGAATTTTATTGGGATTTAGGTGGACAGATTTTAGAAAAACAAGAAGAGCATAAATGGGGAAGTGGTTTTTTAGAGAAACTAAGCCATGATCTATCAGCTGAATTTCCTGATCTCAAAGGGTTCTCTTATCGAAATATTCGGTTCATTAGACAATGGTATGTATTTTGGCAACAAGGTGCTGCCAAAATTGAAAATGAAAATTGGCAACAGCTTGTTGCCATATTGTTTCAAGTACCATGGGGACATCATCAAATCATTTTAAATAAAATTAAAAACATAGATGAAGCGATCTATTATGTTCAAAATACCATCAAAAATGGGATCAGTAGAAATGTTCTTATACATCAAATAGAATCAAACTTCTATGGACGAGATGGCAAAGCAATAACCAACTTTGAAAATACTCTTCCACCAATTCAATCAGATCTTGCAAAAGAGATTACAAAAGATCCATACAATTTCGATTTTATAGCTTTAACACAAGATTATCAGGAAAAAGAGCTTGAAGATGCACTTACCAAAAATATTACAAACTTTCTACTAGAACTTGGAAGTGGATTTGCATTTGTAGGACGACAGTATAAACTTATTGTTGGTGGAGATGAGTTTAAAATCGACCTTCTTTTTTACCATATTAAACTTAAATGTTATGTAGTAGTGGAACTTAAAGCTACAAGCTTTAAACCAGAACATGCTGGAAAACTTAGCTTTTATACATCAGCAATTGATGGTGAACTTAAAGGAAGTGATGATAATTCAACTATTGGTATTCTTATATGCAAATCAAAAAATGACACAGTGGTTGAGTATACTTTAAAAGATATCAATAAACCACTAGGAATTAGTGAATATCAACTCACAGAGATTTTACCAAAAGAGTATAAATCATCACTCCCAAGTATTGAAGAAATAGAAGCAAAACTTGATGAGATAGAAGAATAAATCTTTCAGTATGAAAAAATTAACACTTAAAAGATTAGATATTTTTAATCCCATCTCAAAGGATCAATCTATCCTAAATGAAGAGTTTGATTTAGATAATTTTTTGCATTTTCCAATTTTGACACATGATGATGGAAGCATCTGGAAACATGGTAGTCTGTATTTACTATCAAAGTTAAAAAACTATCAAAAACCATCACCAAAAACACTAGATTCAATAGCAACTGATTTGAAACATTTTAAAGAATACTGCGATAACGAAAATATTGATTATTTAATAGCTCCAAGAAAAGTTTTAAGACCTACATATCTTTATAGAAGTCACCTGCAACAACTTTTACGAGATGGCAAAATATCTCCTAATACAATCAAAAGAAGAATGAGTGCTATAGTTGGATTTTATGAATATCTTATCAATATTGAAGGGGTAGAGTTTAAATTTCCATTATGGGAAATTGGAATTACATCTGTAACATACCATGATAGTTATGG
>CBFHVJ010000123.1:0-2038 GCA_965659435.1 uncultured Arcobacteraceae bacterium | reverse complement strand
TGTCCACCATGTGTATGACCACTTAAAACTAAATCTACACTATCATCTACATCATAAATATATCTTGGTTGATGTGCTAAAAGAACTGTCGGACTTTGATCATCTTTATTTTCAAGAGCTTTTTTCAAATCTGGTTTATGATGCCCTACTCTATCACCCATCACATCATATACACCAGATAAATTAAACCCTTCATTTTGTGAGCCTATATATACATTTTGATTTTCTAATACTGTAATACCTAGTGATTTTACCTCATCTATGATTGATTCTACTCCATGGATATATTCATGATTTCCAACTATAAAATATGTTCCGTATGTTGATTGAAGTTTTTGTAGTTCTTCTAGTGCTGGCTTTGCATACTTTAAAGATATATCTACTAAATCCCCTGTGATTACAACTACATCAGGATTTAAAGCATTTACCTTTTTTACAATATTTGCTATCACATCTTTAGTAATAAGTCCACCAATATGAACATCACTTAACTGTACTACTTTATACTCTTTTTCTAAGTTATTAAGTTTAATCTCAACATCTTCAACTTCTAAAATAGTAGCTTCATATATCGATCTTCCAACTAAACCAGTTCCCACTACAAATGATGATATATCAAGTGACTTTTTAAAGAACTCTCGTCGCTCTTTTTTTAATGGGACTTTTTTAATGAGCATATGGGTGATATCATATAAAACTGCTACACAAAAAAATAGAAACAATACCCCTATAGGAAGTGAAAGTAAAAAGAAAATCTCATTTGGCATAGTGGGATTGTATCTTGCATACATATATCCAATAATTCCAATAAAATTAATCAGTAAAAAAAGTTTTAAATAGTTTTGATATTTTTTTTGAATATGAAGTTTATTGATAAACCGTTTAACAATATAAAGATTTAAAAGTGCAAAAACACTTAAAGCGATAGTTAGAAATATTATAAACCTCATTCTACTAGTTTATACCCCATCCCTCTTATTGTCATAAAGTATTTTGGATGTTTTGGATCATCTTCAATCTTGGCTCTAATACGATTGATTAAAACAGCTATACTTCCACTATTTTCATCAAGCATATCAATACTATCTAAGATATCATATCTTGATATCACAAACCCTTTTCGTTGTACAAAAAGTGCCATGATCTGATACTCTGCTTCAGTAAACTTGATATATGTACCATTTTTTGTAATCTCTTGTTTCTCTTCATCTAGATGAAATATCTCTTGTTTTGTATTTTGATCTGTAGGTTTTACCTCTTTATTAAAGCGTCTTAAAATTGTTTTAATACGAACTTCAAGTTCTCTTGGGTCATATGGTTTTGGAAGATAATCATCTGCACCAATTTCAAGTGCAGTTACTTTATCTGTAATATCACTTCTTGCACTAGATATAATTATAGGTACATCATATTTTGAAACTAGCTCTTTACAAACCTCTAATCCATCTAAACCAGGGAGAGTAAGATCTAAAATAATCAGATCATACTCTTTGTGTTTTAAGGAGATTGTACTAAGTGCTAGGAATGGATCTTCGAAGTTTTCAACTTCGATATTAAATTTAGCAAGATACTCTGTAAGTATCTGTGCTAGTTCAATATCATCCTCTACCATCGCAATTTTTAACATTGCTATTTCCACCTTTTTTGTGTTTTTTCATCATCTTCTCATGCATAATCTCTTGCATATCTAATAATGTTTTTAAATTCTTTTTTTGTTCATTTGTTAATACTTCATAAACTTTAGCAATAGTCTCTGCTCTTTTAGCAGCCATTGTTTCTTTTTTCTCTTTCATAAGTTTAACAAATTTCTCTTTATCAAATGAACTTTGTGTAAATGCATCGTACGGATTGATCTTATTTTTTCTTGTTTCTTCTAGTATTGTATCGATTTTATCTTTTTGTGCTTTTGTAAGATCAAGTTTTTTTATAGTTTTTAAAAGTTTTGGTCCTTTATGCATATCATGTGACTTTTTCATCCCACATTTTTTTGACATCTTGTGTTGTTTTACACCACACTGTTTTTTTGAATCAAAGTTTT
>CBFHVJ010000122.1:0-2040 GCA_965659435.1 uncultured Arcobacteraceae bacterium | reverse complement strand
AATTACAAACCTTGTACCAGTACTTAAATCTTACTGGTTGACTATTCACGTATCGATTATTACAGGTTCATATGGATTTTTAGCAATTGGTTGTATGCTTGGATTTATGGCACTACTATTGTTTATAGTAAGAGATAAATCAAGACCACATGTAGATGATACTATCAAACAAATTACAGCTATTAATGAAGCAGCGTTAATCATAGGTCTTGCTATGTTAATTGTAGGTAACTTCCTTGGTGGAGTATGGGCAAATGAATCTTGGGGTAGATACTGGGGATGGGATCCAAAAGAGACTTGGGCTTATGTAGCAATTGTTGTATATGCAATGGTATTACACCTTAGATTTATCCCTAAGTTAAACACACCATATGTTTTTGCAACTTTCTCAACAGTAGCCTTTTCATCAATTTTAATGACATACTTTGGGGTAAACTTCTACCTAAGTGGAATGCACTCATATGCTACAGGTGATCCTGTACCAATCCCTACATGGGTATATGTATTAACTGCTCTTGTGCTTACAGTGATTGCACTTGCAAGTAGAAAAAGAGACCTACCTAAAATAAAAGTATAAGCCAATGCGAGTAATTGAGCTTTTTAAAGAACTAACAAGTGTACCACGATGCAGTGGTACACACCAACCTTTCCTAAAATATATCCAAGAATTTTCACAACAAAATAACTATATTTGTAAAGTAGATAATGCTAATAATATTTTGTGTTATAAAGAGGGTTTAAAACCTGAATATTGTTTACAATCACACTATGATATTGTTTGTTTAGTAGATGGTAAAGTGCCTCAGATTATTGAACAAGATGGTTATCTTATGGCAAAAGATTCAACTTTAGGTGCAGACAATGGAATAGGGTGTGCATATATGATGGCCCTTATGGAAGAGGGGCAAAACTTAGAGTTACTTTTCACTTGTGATGAAGAGATTGGATTAATTGGTGCAAATAATATTGAACATACTTTACAATCCTCAAAGATGATCAATCTTGATAGTGAAGAGGAAGGTCATATTTGTATTGGATGTGCTGGTGGTATTGATATATTTGGTACAAATACAAAAAGCCAATATATTGAAAATAGTGATGGCAAAACACTTTATGAGATAACTATTGATAATCTTGATGGTGGACATAGTGGTGTTGATATCGATAAAAATATCACAAATGCTTTAAAACTAATCGCTAGAACTATTAAAGAGTGTGATGGTGATCTTTTAGAGCTTAATGGTGGTGAGAGAATCAACTCAATACCAAAACGAGCTAAAGCAATTATCGCATCTTTAAGTGAGCCTATTTCTCTTGATCCTAAAATGCAAATAGAAAAAGTAGAAGCAACTACAAAACACTATAGAAAACTTGATGATTCTATTATTAACTTTATATACACATTTGCAAATGGTGTAAGGGGATATGATAGTGAATTAGGTTCAGTACTTACTTCTATTAATCTTGCAAAAGTAATTACAACTGTTGATAGTGTAAATATAGAACTTAGTGCTAGAAGTATGGACAATAATGAACTAGATATCATTAAAAAAGAGAGTTGTGTACTATTAGATATTTTTGGTTTTGAGATCACTACAGATGGAAAGTATCCAGCTTGGAAGCCTGAGCATAGTGAGTTTACTACAAATGTACTAAAGGTATATAAGAAACATAATAAAAATGCTTCACTTGAAGCTATCCATGCAGGTTTAGAGTGTGCTATATTTAAAGAGAAATATCCAGATATGCAAATATTATCAATAGGACCAAATATCTATTTCCCACACTCAAATAGAGAGAAGTGTGAAATAAGTTCAGTAGATAATGTTTACAAAGTTTTAAAAGATATTATTTCATAACAACATAATCACTTTTTTTATGTAAAGTGATTTGTTGTTGAGATTTAAAAATAGTTCTATGAGCTGAAACTATTTTTATCTTTTGATTCTCTTTAGGTAAAAGATCTTTATCTCTTGCATATATTCTTATTTTTAAATCTTTACCATTATATTTAAAGTGTAAAAATCTTTTTTTATAGAT
>CBFHVJ010000121.1:0-2070 GCA_965659435.1 uncultured Arcobacteraceae bacterium | reverse complement strand
TGGAGATACTGCACCAACAGTCGACCAACCAGCTACTTTATATGCTTTATTAGCTTCCATAGGTTTACCTGTTTTAGTCATCGTGATATTAGAAATTCTATGACCCATTTTTGCTTTTGGATCAATTTTGTATGAGATACCACCAGTTCTAACCATATCTCCTCCTGATTGAAGGAATGGATCTTTATTAAATAAGTTATCAGCAACATCCTCTAGAATCATCTTAATATCAGAACCTTTAATATCTCTTGCATAAGTTTCTGGATATGTCATACTAGTTTGTGTCAATAAATCATCAAATGTAATTGGTTGACCTGGCATAACTGTAGTTCCCCATCTAAATCCTGGTGAAAGTGAAACATCTGCTCCTTTAACATCAATTAAAGAATCACAAATAATTTGATCCCATGAACCATTAAAGTTACCTCTTCTATATAAAGTAGTATCAGTTGTAGCAATAACTCTATCTAAATCTTTTTTGTATGGAGCTCTAACATCTTCAATATATTTTTTCATCTCTGGATTTTCTGGAATTAAGTCAGAGAAAATTGGTAATAAAGTAAATTTAAAGTCTTTGATTTTTCCATTTTGAACATCTAAATCTAATACATTTAAGAATTTACCATTTGATCCTGCATTACATACATAAGATTTTCCACCAGTTGCATTTGTAACTTCTACAGCTTCAGGTACACCATCATGTGTATGTCCACCCATAATAAAGTCAATACCACTACAAACTTCTGCCATTTTCTTATCAACATCAAAACCATTATGAGAAAGAACGATCACTGCATCTGGGTTTTCTTCTTCTCTAACTTGATCAACCATCTCTTGCATCTCATTTTCTTTAATACCAAATGTCCAATCAGGAATATTTCTTTGTGGGTTTGCAATAGTAGTGTATGGGAATGCTTGACCGATAATAGCAATTCTAGCTCCACCCATCTCTTTGATAGTATATGGTTTAAATGTATGTCCACTATCTTCATCATATGCATAAGCACCATCCATCATTGAATCTTCTTTAGTATGTACATTTTGTGCTAAAAATTCAGCATCTAATGATTTAAGATTTTTAAGAACTTCTTCTGCTTTATATGTAAACTCCCAGTGACCAACAGCAACATCAACACCAAGTTTGTTCATAGCACCAACCATGTCCATACCTCTAGTTTGTAATGAAGTCCAAGAACCTTGCCAAGTATCTCCACCATCCATTAATAGAGTTTTCTCTTTACCAAAACTTTCTCTTAAGTGATCAACAACAGTTTTAATTTGTGCAAATCCACCAACTCTACCCATTTTTTTAGCATGTTCTTCAAAATTAACACATGAGAATGCATACTCTAATCTTTTGTTACCTTTAACTCCATATCTATCTAAAAGCTTATCACCTACGATATGTGGTGGTACACCATAGTTACTAAAGAATCCTAGGTTTACACTTGGCTCTCTGAAGTATACTGGTAAAAGCTGTGCATGTGAATCTGTCATATGCATAAGTCTTACATTTCCGAATGAATCTAATTTATAATAATCTTCTGATTTATTTCCTGTATGTGCTAATCTTGTATGAGAGTTTGCGAATACTGGTGCAGCTCCTAACATAGCTGTCATATAAACAAATTCTCTTCTACTTAATTTACTACTCATATTGATATTTCCTTTGTAAAGTTAATTAATTGAGTGATTATAATCAAAAAATTTGATGTATGTCAAGTGTTTTTTGTACTTTTTGTATAAATTTTTATTATATAAGTTTAGCTTTTTTTTATTATTAATAAAATTGACTAAAATAGCTTCTAAAGCCTTTATATATAAAGGTTATTTATATTATTGATAGTTAAAATAAGTATATTTAATGTGTGTATTTTTAACACTTTTTATGCCACATTGATGACATATGGTATCATTATAATTTATTATTACAAATAAAAAAAGGAAGAACCTAAAAAAGCTCTTCCTTTTTTTGAAAACAGATGAAAAATAAAATTATTTAATTTTACCTTTTGCTGTTTTTACTCCACCTAATAAATCATGTGCAGTTAATTCTAATTTCTTACCTTT
>CBFHVJ010000120.1:0-2137 GCA_965659435.1 uncultured Arcobacteraceae bacterium | reverse complement strand
TAAAACCGTCACCTGGTACTGCTAATCTCCAAGTAGACTCAGCTTCATGCTTTTGTTGTAAAGCTCTTACAGCAAAGCTACAAGCTCTCCACGCAGCATAGTCAGTTTTAAACTTTTGCTTTGTTTTACCTTTAATATCTTTAGGAGAAACAGTTTTAGCACCAGATTTAATTGCTGCTTCAACTGCTGCGATTGCAGAAGAATTGTTAATACCTAGTCTTCTAAATTCAACACCCTCTTTTTGTGCAACTGTATTGTAAGCTTTTGCTGTAGCAATAACATTTGCAATTCCGTGTTTCTCAACACTACATACATCTTTTACATCAACTTTTGCTGCTGATGCTACTGAAACAGTTTGCGCAGTTCCAGCACAAGCAGTTAAAGAAACTGCTAGTCCTGCTGCTAAAGCCGTAGTATATAATTTTTTCATAATTCAATCCCTTCTTAAATCAATTCTTATTTTCTAATATCCGGACCATCTACTGGCATACCGTTTGACATATAAGCCATAAAGTAAAGAAGTTCTTTCATAACTTTACTACTTGCTTTTGGTGGAACTTGACCTTGATCTTTAATACATCCAGCCATTCTTCTTTCTAATGTACCTAAACCATCAGCATTTTTACTTTTTGCTCCCCACTTAAGTCTGTAAACAGGGAAGTGTGTAGTATGTCCAAGTAATTGAGATAAAGATTCATTTCTAACTCTTTGAGCAGCACCTTGAACGTGACAAGTTGCACAAGATAACTTTAAATACCCTCTTTGAGCATAGTAATATTTCTTACCTCTTTCGTAAGCTTCAGCTGCTTCAGCAGATTCAATTTTAATATTTACACTTTTTTCAGCTTCTTGAGTTGCTTGAGCAAAATAAGCTTGGATATGAGCCATTTTACCTTTTTTCTCATTTAACTTTTTACCACCAGCTTTAGTGATACACTCATTAATTGCTTGAGTTAAAGTAACAACTTCTCCTCTTTTTTGATCAAAGTATGGGTAATCTCCACCAATAGTTACATCTGGAAAACATGCTTGAAGTGCTTTAGAACCATCATAGATTTCTTGACCTTTTTCAGAAAATTCTTCATGTGGTGGCATCTCTTTGATCTCTTCATAAGATACTCTACCATTTTTTGAGAATGCATAGTTACCTTCAGAGAATTCTTTATGCTTAATTCCACTAATGATATTATTTTTTAATTCATCATCAGTAGAATATGGGAAGAATGTATATCTGTTCTTTAATGGATCAGCAAACTTATCTTCCATATATTTAATTAAGCCTTTTCTATCTTTTTCTGCTTGAGCATTAAAATCACCTGCATTTAATGCGCAAGTAGCTAATGCTGCAATTGCCGTTACTTTTACTAGTTTTAATAACATATTATCTCCTTTAATATTCTAAACAATTATCAAGAAGATAATTATTTAATTTTACCTTTTGCTGTTTTTACTCCACCTAATAAATCATGTGCAGTTAATTCTAATTTCTTACCTTTGTGCTCACCTGTGAATGAGAACTTAATATATGGATTCTTTGATAGGAATTGGCTTCCTGACATCTCAAATACTGTCTCACCATCTATCGTTGCTACTACATGTGTTAAAAAGTTTGCTTCTTTTTTAGCTCTTTTTGCTTCTTGGTAACTTAACTGCTCATGTTTAATCATTGATTTTACAGTTGTTTTACCTTTTTTAGATTTTGCTTTAATTCTAATTTTTCCAATTCCCATTGTATTTCCTTCTTAGTTTTTTATATTTTTTTATATTCTTCTATTACGATAATGTAATGGTTAAATCAACCACCACATCCACCAGCTGTAACTTTTACAACTGCTGCTGCTGAATATAACTTACCATCTACATCTACTACTGCTGTTACTGTTCCTGTTGACATCATTTTGATTCTTACAGAGTAATCAATAATTCCATTTGCTGGAACTGTAAATGCTGCTACTAGAGACTCTGGGTTTGCACTTTGGAAAATTGCAACTGTTCTACCAGCTAATTTTGATGAAACACTTACTGGTACTACTGCACCATTCTCAGCAATTGCTGGTGATTTCATTTTTACTTTACCTTCAGTTGTTACATCTGTACCAAATAGCTCTTTCATAGCTTTTTTAGTACCATCAATCGA
>CBFHVJ010000119.1:247-2212 GCA_965659435.1 uncultured Arcobacteraceae bacterium | reverse complement strand
AAACATTTTAAATGGCCCTTTTCTCCAAGGGATCAGTTTCTTCTGTGCATCTTCTAAGATTTTGTGTTGTTCTTCATTTAGATCATCTTTTGATCCAAATTCTACATAGTCACTCAAAGTGATATCTATATCTTTATCTAAATCTATTGTTTTTACTTTCTCAACTGCATCATAAAGTGGCTTGATGTTTTTCCAATTGAACCACTTTTGTCGCTCTTTTCGAATATCTTCTATAGTTTGCAAATATTATCCTACTAGTTTAATTGTGCGTATTATATAATATTGCAAATTTACATTAGGATAATCGATGAAAAAATTAGTAATTTTCTTTCTTTTTTTAGCTTCTATAGCACAAGCAAGTAGTTTAAACAACATTACACCAGCCCAACTTCAAGAGATGATAGACAAAAATATACCAGTGATTGATATAAGAACACCACCAGAGTGGAAACAACTTGGTGTTGTTCCTACAAGTCATAAGATCATGTTTTTTGATGAACAAGGTAAATATGATGTACAAAAGTGGCTAGATCAATTATCAACAGTGATCAAAAATCCAAGCGATCCTTTTATACTTGTGTGTAGATCAGGAAATAGAACAGGAACAGTAGGGAAGTTTTTAGCTGGAAAGTTACAGTTTCAAAAGGTTTATCACTTACAACATGGTATTAAATCTTGGATAAAAGAGGGTAGAAAAACTATTAAATAATCTTAATATATCGTTAATAGTTTTTCGATACAATCTTCCATTATTATTTTAAGGATGTAATTTTATTATGAAGCCTACAATTTATCAAAAGATATCAGATATATTATTCTCATATTGGACAATGTTAGTATTATTTGCTTTACTTGGTGGTGGAGCAGCTGTTGCAACATTTATTGAAAACGATTATGGTACAAGTACAGCTAGAGTACTAGTGTACAATAACCTATGGTATGAAGCAGTGATGACACTTGCTATAGTTAACCTAATAGGTGTTATGTACAAAAGAAAAATGTACAAAAAAATCAATGGAAGATTTATTTTTCACCTTTCATTTGTAGTTATGCTTATTGGTGCAAGTGTTACAAGATATGTAGGATATGAAGGTATTATGCAAATCAGAGAGGGTCAAACTCAAAGTGATATGATCTCACTAGAACCATATTTTCAAGTAACTATTGACCATGATGGAAAAAGATACTACAGTGAATTCCCAAAAGAGTTTGGAGCAATTGGTGACAACTCTTTTAGTTATGATGTTTTATTTGCTGGTAAAAAGTTAAATATTAATCTTAATAAATACACATTTGCTAAAAAAGAACAAGCAACTATGAATCTTATTGAGACAAATGTTGTAGTTGGAGATGAAACACAAACTACAAAACTTGTAGGTCAAAGAGGAAGTGCAGGTCTTCATAGAAACTTGACATTTAAAGATGGGATAAAAGTTGATATCTCTTATGGTTCAAAACAACTAAGTGTACCATTTGCTATAAGACTAAATGACTTCCAGTTAGATAGATATCCAGGAAGTATGGCACCATCTTCTTATGCAAGTGAAGTAACACTAATAGATAAAGAGAATAATGTAGAATTTGACTATAGAATCTTCATGAATTCAACTTTAAAATATGGAGGATATCAATTTTTCCAAAGTTCATATACTCAAGATGAGAAGGGTACAGTACTATCTGTAAACAATGACCCAGGAACAATCCCTACATATATAGGATACTTTTTATTAACACTAGGACTTATTATGAATATGTTTGATAAAAAAAGTCGATTTATTAAGCTAACACAATATATCAAACAGTTTAATTCTTTGGTTGCTGTATTACTTGTAAGTGCTGCTTTAAGTGTACCATCATTTGCACAAGAGAAAAAAGAAGATGGTGTAGAGTATTTAAAAAACTACAAAACACAATCAGTTGAAACGGCAAAACTATTTGGTGAGTTAGTAACTCAATCAAGTATGG
>CBFHVJ010000119.1:0-237 GCA_965659435.1 uncultured Arcobacteraceae bacterium | reverse complement strand
GGGAAGAATGAAACCTCTTAATAGTTTAAATCAAGAGATAGTGCAAAAGCTTACAAGAAAGAGTACATTCTTAGGTTTAAACCCTGATCAAATTGTGCTCGGAATGATGACAAAACCTGATATTTGGGGTGATGTGAAGATGATTAAAATCACAACTCCAAAACTAAAAAAGATTCTTGGTATAGAAAAAACTAGAAAATATATCTCATTTTCTGAAGTATTTGATGAGTCTGGTTA
>CBFHVJ010000118.1:0-2283 GCA_965659435.1 uncultured Arcobacteraceae bacterium | reverse complement strand
CTATTAAGGCTTGTGATGAGTCAATCGAGATCGTTGAATATGTTAAGTTCGAACTTGGTGAAGGTATCGAGAAAAAAGAAGAAGACTTTGCTGCTGAAGTTGCAGCACAAATGGCTTAATAAGTTTTAGTAAACTTAAAATGATTGGTTGATATGGAACAACTAGCTCAAGATATCAACCAATCTGAGCTTCTTATTGAAGCAAAAAATATCTCTCATAAATTTGATTATCCCCTTTTTAGTAATATTAATTTAACATTACAAAAACAAGAATCTATAGCTATTATTGGTTCAAGTGGTTGTGGAAAATCTACATTTTTAAATATATTATCAACTTTATTAAAACCAGAATCTGGTGAAATTATTTACGATAAAAAAAAGCTTTATTCACTTAATGATGATAAACTGTTAAAGATTAGAAGAGATCAGTTTGGTATAATATTTCAATCACATTATCTATTTAGAGGTTTTAATGCAAAAGAAAATCTTGATATAGCATCTTTAATATCTGAACAAGAGATTGATAAGCAACTATTAAAAGAGCTAAATATTGATTTTGTAATGGATCAAAATATTGGTGAATTAAGTGGTGGTCAACAGCAAAGATTATCGATTGCTAGAGTTTTAACAAAAAAACCAGAAATAATTTTTGCTGATGAACCAACAGGAAATCTAGATAAAGATACAGCTAATGAAGTTATGGATCAACTTTTAAAGTATGTAAAAGAAAATAATGCAGGTCTTATGATAGTGACTCATGAAGACTCTATAGCATATAGATGTGATCATGTATACAAGTTTAATGAAAAAAGATTAGAGAAGTTAAAATGAAAAATATAATACTAGTTTCAAAGAGCGATATTGTTGTTAAAGTTTTTAATTTAGCTTTACAAAATGAAGGATATCAATTAAAGACTGTTCAAGATATTCAGGATTTAAATAGTTGTGACATGGTTTTACTTGATGAAGAGTTTATTAATAGTGGACTAAATCAAGTAAAGCAGTATACATCTAATATAGGATTTATTAGTTCTAATAGTTCTGTTGAATTACCACAAAGAGTTTTTCATATCCCTAGACCATTTTTACCATCTACGTTAAGAGAAATTATAAAAAATAATTTTTCAAATGTTGATTTGATTTTAGAAGAATGTGAGTATGAGTCTAGTAATGAAGATGAATCTATTATAGATATAAATTCATTACAGTCTTTAGGAGGTTCTTTAGATAAAGATGAGCTAATTTCCTTAAAAGAGACATTAAAAAAAGACTATATAGAAGAGAATGAAAGTTTTGAAAGTAAATTTGAAGATATTGAAGAGGATGATCTTTTAGAGCTAGATAAGATGATAGACCAAGTGATCTGTGAAATTGAAGATGGAACTATTAATATACCTGAAGATGAAAATATGCTTGTATTAAGTCAACATAGTGTTGAGCAATTAAAACCACTTTTTAGTATTATTAATCAAGATATGGTGGATCAACTTTCTGCTGGTAAAATTGTAGATTTAAAACTAAAACTAAAGGGATAGCATGGAAAAGATTTTAGATAAGGGATCAATTTTAGTTATCTCTGGACCTAGTGGATGTGGTAAAAGTTCTTTACTTAAAGAGGTTTACAAAGATATTGATAATTATCATTTTTCTATCTCTACAACTACAAGAGATATGAGAGAGGGTGAACAAGATGGTGTTGATTACTATTTTGTTTCAAAAGAGGAATTTGAACAAGATATCAAAGATGATAATTTTCTTGAGTGGGCAGAAGTTCATGGTAACTATTATGGTACATCTCTAAAACCAATTTTAAAGGCTCTAGAAGAGACAAAAATAGTATTCTTTGATATTGATGTTCAAGGACATGATATTATTCGTATGAAGCTTGATAGTATTACTACATCAGTGTTTATTACTACACCATCTTTGGATGAACTTGAAAATAGACTTACATCTCGAGGAACAGATAGTAATGACGTGATAGAAAAGCGTATTAAGAACTCTAAAATTGAGATCAATTCAATTGATAAATATGATTATATTATTATTAATGATGATCTTGAAATAGCAGCTTCACAGCTATTAAATGTAGTGAAGTGTTCTAAGCTAAAAGCATCTTTATTTAACAAAGATGAGATTGTAAATAAGTGGCTTAATTAGATATTAAATATACTTAGGTTAACATTCCACACTTATTAGAGGGAAGCATTGAGAATAAATTGTTATTTTCAATGCTTCTCTTTAGACCTTTGCAACTGTATTTAGGAACAACGCCCCAGGATGG
>CBFHVJ010000117.1:0-2295 GCA_965659435.1 uncultured Arcobacteraceae bacterium | reverse complement strand
GAAAAATTATCTAAAAGTTGGGATACAAATATCTATTCGTTAATTGCATTAGAAAAGCTTAATAAGAAACCACAAAATATTTTTTACACTATTGATCAAAAAAATGATAAAAAAGATATATATTTTGATACAACATCTCCATTTTCATGGTTTCCTATTTTAAATAATAGTAAAAAAATGGATGAAAAAATATTTAATCAATATAAAAATGTTCTTGTTGAGCCTAAAACATTGCCTCATTTAGCTTTTATTAGTGAAAGATATTATAGATATAAAAATAGTTATTTCATTACACCTTATGAAGATATTTTGGATGGAACACAAACAAATAGAAAAGCTCTTATTTATGCCTTAGCACGTCAAGAAAGTCGTTTTATACCAACATCAATCTCTACAGCATATGCAATGGGTGTGATGCAAATTATGCCATTTTTAAGTAAATCAATAGCCAGAGAATTGAAAGAGTTTTATAATATTCATGACCAATTAAATCCAGATACTAACCTTCGATATGCAAATCATCATCTAAATTTCTTAGAGAAAAGATTAAAGCACCCTCTTTTAATATCTTATGCATATAATGGAGGAATAGGATTCACTAAAAGAATTGTTTTAAAAAGATATTTTAACGATAAATTTGATCCATATTTAAGTATGGAGCTTCTACCTTACAATGAAACAAGAAAATATGGTAAAAAGGTTTTAGCGAATTACTATATTTATAGTAATTACTTAGGGATGAAAGTTACTTTTGAACAACTATTTAAACAATTAGTTGTGGATAATAAAATCTAATTTTGCCTTATCATTTGATTTAATATTATAAAATTCAATTGTAATATTTTTATTTATTGACTTAATTTCACTAGAAGGAAGTTGAATTACATAGTATTTTGCCCATCTGTTTTCCATAGGAATAGAGCCTAGTATTTGTTTTGAACCATCAAGTGGTTCTATATTAAACTTATTAACATTAGATATTAATAGTTTATAACTATCATGATCAAGATATTTTTTCTCTTCATCATTTACAATAAACACTCCAATAATAAAACTATGTATAGATGGATTATCCCAGCCTTTAGCTGTAGGATTTAAATATGTAGCATGAAGCATTGCTTCAACCTCGTTTTTACTATTAATTATATCTGCTTTTTGTGTATATTGTAATGTATCTTGATATACTTTTGTAGGGTCAAATACTGTATTAAATGCTGTAGTATAAGTATCTGGTTTAAAAACTTTAAATGCTGATTGTCCACAACCACTAAAAATAATAGTTAAACTTGGTATCATTATTGCAAATAGTAGTGTTTTGAATCTCATAAAATCTCACTTATAAATATAATATGGATTATATTATATTTTCGATAAAATACGACCATATAGATCATAAGGAAATCTTTTGAAGAACAATAGACAAGCAGTAGCTTTTACAGGTCCATCAAATAGTGGTAAAACAACTTTGATAGTTAAAGTAGCAAATATTTTACAAGATCAAGGGTTTAAAGTTTCAATAGTAAAGCATGATCCAAAAGATAAAGCATTATTTGATAAAGAGGGAAAAGATAGCTATAAGTTTTCTCAAACAGGTGCTGATGTTGCAGTAGTTAGTCCAAATAAGACAACTTTTTTCAAGCAAGAAACTTCTACAATTACACAGCTAATTGATATTTTTGATAGTTTTGACTTTTTATTAGTTGAAGGATTAAAGACACTTCCATTACCAAGGATTTGTGTATCAAGAGAAAAATTAGACGAACGTTATTTTGATGTTAGTGATACGCTAGCTATTGATGACACAATTGATAAAAAAGATATTCCAAAAAACATGGATGTATTAAATTTAAATGATCCAGAAGAGATAGTAACTTGGATCAAAAAAAATTCTAAAAAGGTATAAAATGATAGATATTATTGAAGCTATAAAAAACTCATCACTAAAAATTAAAGAGATTATTGAAGAAGGTGATACAGCCAAAAGTGAAAACCAAAATAGTACAGGTGATACTCAATTAAAATTAGATATTGCAAGTGATATAGTTATTGAAAATGAATTTAAAAAGCTTGACTGTATCAAACAAATTGTTAGTGAAGAACAAGATGATATAGTTAATATTAATGAAAATGGTGAATACTACATTGCATATGACCCTCTTGATGGAAGTAGCTTAGTTGATGTTAACTTATCTGTAGGTTCAATCTATGGAATATATAAAAATGGATTTGCTGGAGCTAACATAATTGCTTCAGTTTATGTTGTTTTTGGGCCAAGAGTTGAAATGGTAATTGCTG
>CBFHVJ010000116.1:0-2347 GCA_965659435.1 uncultured Arcobacteraceae bacterium | reverse complement strand
AACAAAAGCAGCAGTAAAATATCTTAAGTCATTAAAAAAGAGATTTGGAAAATGGTATTTAGCTGCTATTGCTTACAATTGTGGTGAGGGTAGAGTTTATGAAGCATTAACTCGAGCTACACTAGATATGTATCTTGCTGAAAATAAGAAAACAAAAACTACAAGAGAATATAGAAAAATCATTCGTCTATACCAAAGAAAACAGGTTCCATTTAGTAGGCTTTATAAGGTGTACAAAGAGGTTAAAAAATACAATTATACACCAGGAATTAGAGAACTACTACATTTTCAAAAAGGTTTAAGAAGACAATATTTACCAGGGGAGAGTCAAGAGTATATTCGAAAGATTATCTCTTTAGGTCTAATGAACAATAGAGAATTTGTAATTAGTGGTGATCATAGTCATTTATTAAATAGAGGAATAAGTGACCCTATTGTAACTGTAAAGATTAAAGGTGGAGTACTTTTAAAAGATGTTGGTAATTTAGTGGGTATGACATATAAAGAGATTCATGCTATTAATAAACAAATAAAACAAGGTATTATTTCTCCTGAAAGTGAAAAGTATGATATTTATATTCCATATTCAAGACTTTCAAGATTTCAAGCAAATATAGAGAATATGCAAGACTCAAAATATGCGATGCATAAAGTGAAAAAAGGTGATTCTTTATATAAGATTGGAAAAAAATATAATATAAATTATAAGCTTATTAAGCGATTTAATAAACTAAAGTCAAATATTTTATCTTTGAATCAGAAGCTTATTATTCCAATGGCTCCAGAATTTGCACCAAAGCAAGATGAGATATATATTATTAAGCAAGGGGATACTCTTTCAAGAATTGCAAAGAGTTATAAAATAAAATTAAGTAAATTAATGAAAGATAATAAGATCACAAATAGTTTGATCAATATAGGAGATAAGCTTGTTATTACGTATGATTAAGATAACATTTTTAATTTTAGTTATTTCACTTTTTAGTGGCTGTACAAAAACAATATACTCATCGGGAGTTTATAAGAGCTATAAGAAAACAGAAAATTATATAGCTCCCCAAAAGATGAGAAACTCAAAAGCAATGCATAGAGCTACTATGAGACCATATGTTGTATTTGGTAAAAAATACTATCCAACAATGGTTCGAGTTAATCAACAATTTAGTGGAATCGCTTCATGGTATGGACCAAAATTCCATGCAAAGAAGACTTCAAATGGTGAAACTTATAACATGTATGCTATGACAGCAGCACATAAAACACTACCAATGAACACAATGGTAAAAGTTGATAATCTTGAAAATGGAAAATCAACAATTGTAAGAATCAATGATAGAGGACCGTTTGTAGGTAGTAGAATCATTGACCTTTCAAATTCAGCTGCCCATAAAATTGATATGGTGAAAAAAGGTACAGCTCAAGTAAAGATTACTATTCTTGGATTCCATGGTAGAGTGGCTACTACAAGAGCTCAAATGAATGAAACGATGAGTGTTGGAAAATACTACTTACAAGTTGGAGCATTTGGTAAATATGAAGGTGCAAAAGTAACTCAAAGAAAATTTAGAAATCTTGTAGATAAAGAGTATGGCGTAGTGATTCGACAAACACATCTAAATGGAAAATCTTTAAATAGAGTTTGGATTAGTGGATTTAGAAGTGAAGAGGAAGCTAAAAACTATAGAGAGGAAAATGGTCTGCAAGGCGCTATGATCATTGCACAATAAAAGGGTAAATATGACAGAAATTAAAAGAGAAACAAAAGAAACAAAAATTAGCTGTAAGTTAGATATTAATGGTTGTGGACAATCAAATATCAATACAGGTGTAGGTTTTTTTGACCACATGTTAGAAGCTTTTAGCAAGCATAGTGGAATTGATCTAGATATTACATGTGATGGTGACCTTCATATTGATGCTCACCATAGTGTAGAAGATTGTGGTATTGTAATTGGAAAAGCATTAAGAGATGAAATATTTCCAATTGCAGAAGTGGAAAGATATGGAAACGCAACAGTTGTTATGGATGAAGCAGCAACTACGTGTGCATTGGATCTAAGTAATAGACCATATTTAGTTTATTCTGTTGATGTGTTTGGAAAAGTTGGTGAGTTTGATGTTGAACTAGCTGAAGAATTTTTTCATGCACTTGTATTAAATGCAGGTATTACATGTCATATTATCAATGATAGAGGAACAAACAAACACCATATTTTAGAAGCTACATTTAAAGCATTTGCTGTTGCTTTAAGACGAGCATTAGCTGAAAATAAAAAGCTTGGAATCCCTAGTACAAAAGGTGTATTATAAACTATGATTAAATTAATTGTATTAGATGTTGATGGTA
>CBFHVJ010000115.1:0-2428 GCA_965659435.1 uncultured Arcobacteraceae bacterium | reverse complement strand
GCTGCTGTTAAAGCAAGAGTTGGTCAAATGGGTGGATTAGTTTGTACTTCATCAAATGCTTATAAAATCATCGAAAAAGGTTTAGAATCTGGTAAAAAGATTTTCTTTGTTCCAGATAGATGTTTAGGTCAAAACTTTGCAAAACAAATGGGACTTAAGTCTGCAGTTGTTGGAGATGGAACGGATTTAAAAGAAGCAGATATTATCTGTTATAATGGATTTTGTTCTGTTCACCAACAATTTAATGTTGAAGATATTGAATTTTATAGAGAAAAATATCCTGATATTTTAGTTGCAGTTCATCCTGAGTGTGACCCAAGTGTTTGTGATGCAGCTGATTTTGTAGGTTCTACTTCGCAACTTATTACTTATATCAAAGATTTACCTCTTGAACAAAAAGTAGTAGTTGGTACGGAGTTTAATATGGTAAATAGATTAAGAGAAAAAAATACATATATCTTAAGCTCAACTAAACCTGAATGTCCAACTATGAATGAGACAACACTTGAAGATGTTTATAGAACATTAAAATCAATAAAAGAAGATAATATTTCAAAAGAGAATGAAATATTTGTTCGTGAAGATACAGCAAAATGGGCAAAAGTTGCTTTAGAAAGGATGTTTGAAGTATGATTAATATTAAGAAGTTCGTGAAAAATGCTATTATAGAAGATAATGGTAGGGGAGATTTATTCTTTGATGTTGCACCAAAAGGTAGATTTACAGCAAAAGCTATTTCTAAAAGTGATGGCATCTTAGCAGGTGTACAGTATGCTAAAGTATTAGCTAGAACTGAAAAGTTTGACTGTAAATTTTTAAAACATGATGGTGATGAGATTAAAAAAGGCGATGTTATTGCTGAACTTGAAGGGAAAGCATCTATTCTATTATCTTCTGAGCGAACTTTTTTAAATATGCTTCAACATGCAAGTGGTATTGCTACTAGTGCAAATAAGTACGCAAAGCTTATTGAAAATACAGGTGTTGTATTACTTGATACTAGAAAAACAAGACCACAACTTAGAGACTTTGAAAAGTATGCTTCAAGAATAGGTGGTGCTATAAATCATAGACTTGGACTTGATGATTGTTTAATGCTTAAAGATACTCACTTAAGAACTATTAAAGATTTAAGTGAATTTATTAAAAAAGCAAGAAAAAGAATCTCTTGGGTAACTAAAATTGAGATTGAATGTGAAACATTTGATCAAGTAAAAGAGGCTATGAAAGCTGGTGGAGATATTATTATGTGTGATAATATGCAACCTGAACAAATATTAGAAGTTGTTAAATACAGAGATGAAAATTTCCCCCATGTTTTACTAGAAGCTAGTGGAAATATCGATACAACAACTATTCAATCATACGCTGCAACGGGAGTTGATGCTATTAGTAGTGGAAGTATAATCCATCAAGCTACTTGGTTAGATTTTTCAATGAAGTTTGATTAATAGAAGTGGTTAACTTTTGGTTAGTTTTGAAATAGTAGTATGTAAAGAATAAAGGTTTAATATGAAGAAGGATTTTATAGTTAATAATAAAGTAGATATATACTTATTGTAACTCATGTAAATCCTGACCCTGATTCTATAGGTTCAGCATTGGCTTTGTCAAATTTATTTTATGAAAATAAGATTAAGCATAAGGTTTTTAATGTAAGTTCAGATTTACCTCAAAACTTGGATTTTATTCCAAAGTTTGACAAAATTACTGATCAACTACCTAAGTTTTTTGATTTAGTAATTAGTGTAGATTGTGGAACTAAAAAAAGATTAGGAATTGATATTGATCCTAATATACCGCTTATAAATTTTGACCACCATAAATCTAATGATAGTTTTGGTGATGTAAATATTGTAGATTGTATGAAAAGCTCAACAGCAGAGTTAGTTTTTGAATTCTTTAAACATAATGGATTATATATTACTAAAAATTCTGCAACTGCACTTTATGTTGGAATTTATGATGATACTTTAGCTTTTAGTTTAGGTAGATGTGATGAGGTTACTTTTGAAAAAGTTAATTTTTTAGTTGAGTGTGGTGCAAACCCATCTGATATAGCAAATAAACTTTTAAGAAGAGACTCTTTAGCAAAATATAGAATTATTCCAAAAGTATTGGAGAGTTTATCTTTATATAAAGAAGGAAGTGTAGCTTCTATAATAGCTCTTCCCCAATGGTTTGAAGAAACAGGAGCTCACAATAGAGATTGTGAAGATGCTTTAGATATGGTTATGAGTATTGCTATAGTAAAAGTAGCATTTTTTATTAGAATAGTTAATGGTTCAGCTAGGGTTTCATTAAGATCTAAAGGTTCTGTTGATGTATCAAAGGTGGCTCAAAACTTTGGTGGTGGAGGTCATTTAAATGCTGCAGGTTGTAGTATAGATATTTTAGATGTAAATAAAGCAAAAGAAATAGTATTAAA
>CBFHVJ010000114.1:0-2466 GCA_965659435.1 uncultured Arcobacteraceae bacterium | reverse complement strand
ACTGTAGGCTCAGACTCTATTTGCATCTTAAGTTCAGCCGCGGCTTCATCAATAAGATCAATCGCTTTGTCTGGTAAAAATCTATCGGTGATATATCTATCACTTAATTTTGTGGCACTCACCAATGCACTATCACTGATTGTTACATTATGGTGTGTTTCAAGTTTCTCTTTGATACCTCTTAGTATTTGCAATGCTTCATTGACACTTGGTTCATCTACATTTACAGGCTGAAACCTTCTTTGCATCGCAGCATCTTTTTCAAAATACTTTCTATACTCTTTTAATGTAGTTGCTCCAATAGTATGTAACTCACCTCTTGCTAATGAAGGCTTTAATATATTAGCTGCATCCATACTTCCCTCAGATGCACCAGCACCAATAATAGTATGAATCTCATCTATAAATAGTATTACATTACCAGCTTTTTTAACCTCATCAATAACTGACTTTAATCTATCTTCAAATTCACCTCTATATTTAGCCCCTGCAATTAAAGCACTCATATCTAAACTAATCACTTTTTTATGCGCTAAAGATGTTGGTACATCACCATCTACTATTCTTTGAGCTAGTCCTTCTGCAATTGCTGTTTTACCAGTACCAGGCTCCCCTAAAAGTATTGGATTGTTTTTTGTTTTTCTTATAAGTATCTGCATCATTCTTGATATCTGTTCATCTCTACCTATAACGGGATCTAGTTCCCCATCAATTGCTTTTTGGTTAAGGTCTATTCCATACTTAGATAAGCTCTCTAGGTTTTCATCTGCATTAGCACTATCAACTGTTGCACCTGCTCTCATAGATTCTAATGTTTTTTTAACTTCTAAGATGTCGACATACTTTCCTAAAATATCTTTAACAATTTGATTATCTAAGTTTGCGATTATAAATGTATCTACAGCTATAAAACTATCTCCACTACTTGACATCAAACCTTCAGCTTTTTGTAGAGCCTCAACTGTGTTTCTACTTATCACTATATTTTCTTTTGATACACTAGATACTTGAGGTAATTTAGATGCAACAGATTTAGCTTCAAGCTCTATTGCACTTTTGTCAATATTTAATTTATTTAATACTTGATTTAATATACTATTTGTATTTGTTACCATTGCCCATACTATATGAGCAACCTCAACCTCTTGGTTTTTATTATGTAAAGCTAGACTTAATGCTGACTCTACTGTTTCTCTTAATTGATTTGTTAATTTTTCAAAAATACTATTCATTATAAAACTCCTTAATTTAGCACTCATATATTTTAAGTGCTAATAAAATTATAGCACTTGAGTGTATATTTGTCAAGTTTAAATAAGAAATAAAAAAAGGACCTACTAAAAAGTAGATCCCTTTAAAGAACTAAACTAAAACTATATTAGTCTAAATTTTCATTTGGTTCAAATTTACAACCCTCTTTTATACAATTAACATTTGCATCAAAATATAGTACATTTTCACCTGCAGGTGTATCATTTAAAGATACTCTAGCATCTGTAGACATCATACCAGTATTACAATAGAACACTATTAACTTTCCTTTAGGAAATTTAGTATGATCAATTTTCTCTTTTTTACTATCCCATGGTACATTAATAGCACCTTGAATATGTCCTTCTTTAAATTGATCTGGCTTTCTGATATCAACCATCTGAATTCCAGCAGGGATTTTTCCTTTTGTTACTAGTGGAGCAAACCAAAACTGATCTATTTGTCCAGGAGCACTTAAATGTACTTTCACTCCAGCAATCTCAACTAAAGGATTTTTTGGTTTATATGGACCTTTGTTTTTGTCACATTTTTTTACCATACCCATTAGTGGTTGTTTTTTCTTTTTCCATTCAGGGTATCCACCTTTATAAACCATAACTCTTGTAAAACCATCTTTGATTAATAATTCTGCTAATTCATCTGATTTTTCACATTTAATTCCATTACAAAATGTTACGATTTTTGCATTTTTACCTGGTAAAAACCTTTTTAATCTCTTGTATCTTTTTACTGGCATATTAAAAGATCCTAAGATAGTACCTTTTTTGTAAAGTTTTACACCTCTTGCATCTAAGAACAGTGCACTTCCTGCTTCATGCATTCTTTTTGCTTTATCATAAGATATAATATCTAACTTACTATGTGATACTTGCTGCTTAACTGGCTCTTTTATAGTAGGAGCTGATGAAGCACAACCACTAAATACTAAAGTTGATACTACAACTGTACTTGATATACATAATTTTACTATTTTTTTCATACTCTACTCTCCTTACTTACATTCTTTTACAAGACCCATAATAGCTTGTTTTTTCTTTTTCCATTCAGGATATCCACCTTTGTACACATATACTTTTTTATAACCATCCTTCATTAAAAGTACTGCTAACTCATCTGACTTCTCACATTTAAATCCATTACAAAATGTGATAATTTTTGCTTTTGCTTTGTTTGCTGGTAAGATTTTCTTTTTTA
>CBFHVJ010000113.1:0-2521 GCA_965659435.1 uncultured Arcobacteraceae bacterium | reverse complement strand
AACTTTTTCAAGTTTATCAAACTCTCTATTTACTATTGAGATATATTCTATCTCAATACCATCAAGTGTTTGCTCCATACTTTCTATAATCTTTTGAGATCTTAGTTCACCCATCATGATCTGTTTTGTAGCTATTTTTAATGACTTTGATATTTTTAATGATTCTTTTCTTTCATCATCACTTAAATAGACATTTCTACTACTCATAGCTAAACCATCTGGTTCTCGCACTATCTCACACTCAACGATATTTATATCCATGTAGAAGTTTTTTACCATCTGTTTTATCAAGCTTAATTGTTGAGCATCTTTCTTTCCAAAATAAGCTTTTGTAGGATTTACAATATTAAATAGTTTTAAAACAACTTGAAGTACACCATCAAAATGTCCAGGTCTTCTTTCCCCTTCTAAGGTGTAGCTTCTGATATTTGGCGCTTTTACAAGAACCTCATCATCTTCATACATTATATTTACATCAGGAGTAAATAGAAAATCAACTCCAGCAAGTTGACATATCTTTTTATCAGCATCCATTTTATTTGGATATTTATCTAAATCTTCTCCAGCTAAAAACTGTGTAGGATTTACAAATATCGATACAACTACAATATCATTTTCTTCTCTAGCTTGCTTGATTAATGATATATGACCATCATGTAAGGCACCCATTGTTGGGACAAATCCTACACTTTGTTCTCCAAGGCAACCTATAACTTTCGTCACCTCTTTTAAATCTTGTTTTAATTGACTAATCTCATTTACTACTTTCATAGTCGCGATTATACTTTTATTTTAGTTAAAAATTAGCCTCATCTTTTCGTATAGATGTAGCAGTTAAGAATATATAATCTTTTCCAGTGATTGTAACTCTAAATTTTTTTTGCTGAAGATACTTTTTTGCCCATTGAACATCGTTATACAATACTGTCATCTCTGGATAATTATAGTTTTTTGGACTTGCACCATATATCATCTCACCATCACACCAACGACAATTTGGAAAACCTATTATCATAGCTCCATCTTTTTTTAAATGGTTTTGTACAATAGACTGAAAAAGTGGTTTAAACTCTAAGTTTGAACTTTGTAGTGTTCCTATAGAGATGATCAAATCTGATCTATCTAAACCTAGATCTTCTAATTTATTTATATCTGCTTCTAAAAAAGTGATATTTTCATCACTAAAATTCTCTTTTGCTTTTTTAATAGCTGATGGACAATAGTCAACCCCTATTAATTTTAAATCTGAAAAGTTTTTAGTATATGTTTTTATGACATCAAACTCTTCACCACTATTTACACCAAGATTCAGAATCTTTGTTCTGCTATTAACTTTTACATTTTTTAAGGCTTCTAGGTAGTAGTGTAAAAATGAAGCTTTACTATTTTTATCAATTGTTGCAAAAGTTGAATCAACTCCATACTTCTCTTTATCATCAGTTTCTAAGTGAAAAGAGCTAGCTGTATTTAGTTTTTGAAATCTTGCAACAATCATCTGTTGATCTATGATCTTAGGGGTCAACATCTTACAATAATTAATCTGTGCTAAATCAACTAATGATTTATAATCAGGATTTTTTACTTCAAATTCTAAAATATCCCCACTCTTTAAACTTTTAAATTCATCTTGGTACAACTTAATCATAAGGTGATTTTATCTTATTTAACCAAAAAACAAACAACTTTAAAATACAATACATCCATGGATAACTACGAATATACAGAACTTTTAAAAACTTTAAATAAAAAGCTAGAAAACATTGAATCTATCTTAAAACCTGATGAAATTGAGACTAGATTAGCTGAGATTGAGGCAATAGAACAAAACCCAGAATTTTGGGCTGATCAAGAAAAAGCTACAAAAATTGGACAAGAAAAAAATAGACTTCTTGGAAGATTAAGTAAATTTAATAAATCAAATGAAACACTAACCGATGCGAATGAACTTTATGAGATGGCAAATGATGAAGGTGATGATGAAACAATCGAAACACTTTTTGAAGAAGCTTCAATACTTGAAGATGTGATCAAAAAAACAGAGATTGAAGTGATGCTAAGTGGAGATGATGATGGAAGCAATGCTATTGTTTCCATCCATCCAGGAGCTGGTGGAACAGAGTCTTGCGACTGGGCTATGATGCTTTATAGAATGTATCTTCGATGGGCTGAAAGAAGAGGATTTAAAGTTGAACTTTTAGACTACCAAGCAGGTGATGAAGCTGGTATCAAAGATGTATCATTTATAGTAAGTGGTATCAATGCATATGGATATTTAAAAGCTGAAAATGGTATCCATAGACTTGTGCGTATTTCACCTTTTGATTCAAATGCAAAAAGACATACATCATTTACATCTGTAATGGTATCTCCTGAAGTTGATGACAATATTGATATTGAAGTTGAAGATAAAGATATTAGAATCGATACATATAGAGCAAGTGGAGCTGGTGGTCAGCATGTAAATAAAACTGAATCAGCCATTAGAATTACACATATTGAATCAGGGATTGTTGTACAGTGT
>CBFHVJ010000112.1:0-2552 GCA_965659435.1 uncultured Arcobacteraceae bacterium | reverse complement strand
GTTGCTTTTGGTGTAGGTATAGGTCTTTTACTAAAAAGCTGGACAGGGTACGAATGGACTTTATGGCTTGGTGTATTTTGGGGTGTAGCTGCTGCTGGACTTAATGTAAAAAAAGAGTACGATAAAGCACAAAAATCATTTAAAGAATTAGAAAATGATCCAAAGTACAAATATAAAGCTCAACATGGTACTCAAGGTGATGATGACTAGTCTTATATCAATCATCTCTAAATATGTAAAAGTATTTTTAATACTTGACTTTGGAGTGATACTTCTTTGTATCCTTCAAGGTAATACTATCTGGCTTTTAAATACTCAAATAGCTTTTATTAGTGTTTTTGTTATTGTTATAGGCTCTTTCTTAGGATATCAAAGAAATATACTAAAGCAAGTAGATAACTTCGATACAAACACCCAAACAGCATTAGATGATGATGCTATTGATAAAATTGAAGATCCATATGATCTATATAGTGAAGATGGTATTGTAGAAGAAACTGAAGTTACAACTGAAGAGTTTAAAGAGATAGTAAAAGAGGAGAAGAAAAAGCTTAAAAGAGATACAGTTCGAAATACTATTAAAAGTGCAAGTGGATTTGCATCTCTTTATAGAATAATTGGATATATCCTTTTAGTAGTTGGATTCTTTTATCTAAACAATAATAATCTTTTTGATGCTGTGTCTTATGTAGTAGGTATTACTATTATCCCTGCAACTATTTTAATCGTAAGTATAATAAAAAAATAACTTCTTAAATATATGAATAATCTATACAATTTTTTAAAAAATAAACCAGCTTGTGATGTGATTATCACAGCTGATGATAAAGAATCACAAAGCACAAGTGATATATGTGAATTCTTAGGTTTAGAACCTTTTGTTTTAACAGACTTTAGAGGAAACTACCTTGATGATCTTTTACCATTTTCTACAGAACTTCAACAGATAACAAAAACACTTCATCAGTTTCATCAGTATAAAAAACAAAATAGAGTTTTAATCGCTCCTATTCGAACTATTACATTTGATTTACCTAATGAACAATGTTTTGATCAATTTGTATTGGAATTTGGGGATACTATTAATCTTGAAGAGTTTAAAAGTAAACTTTATAACTGGGGATATTATTTTGTCGATATTGTTACTTCAAATGGTGAAGTGTCAGTTCGTGGAGATATTATTGATATCTTACCATTAGATAGTCAATCAGGATATAGAATCTCTTTATTTGATGATGAGATAGAGTCTATAAGAGAGTTTGATGTTGAAAATCAAAAGTCATCAAAAGATGAAATAGAATCGATTGTAATTGATCCAGCATTTCTAGCACTTGATGATCAAAACTATTCGTTAATACATGAAAAAATAGAGTTAAGTACAAGTGATGCTTTTGTAAAAGATATCCATTCCCTTGGATTTTGGTATTTAGATTCTTTAGCGAAAAGTTATATCACTGATAATACTTATATCTCAAGCTTTGGAAAGAATCAGATTGATGAATCTTATATATTTGATGAGAAAAGATATTTAAAAGAGAAAATAACTTCAATATCTGAAATACCACAAAGCTCAATTTGTAAAGAGGTAATCACTTCAAATCCAAAAGAGTTTATCTCTTTCCATGAAGGGAAAAAAGTTACTGTTATCTCTAAAACAGAAGCTGTAATTAAAGCAAATGACTTTAATTTATTAGACAAAAATATTAATTATCTTTTAAAACCATATATTATTAATCTTGTAACAGATGATGAAGTGATTGTCTCTTTAAATAAAGAGTATAAAAGAAAGAAAAAGAAAAAAATACGATTAGTTTTAGATGAGTTGAAACCAGGTGATATTGTAGTACATGATACACATGGTATAGCAAAATTTGAATCAATTGAACCAGTTGTAGTAATGGGAGCAAAAAAAGATTTTGCAATACTACTATATGCTAATGATGATAAGCTTTTAGTTCCTGTTGAAAATATTGATGTTATCGATAGATATGTTGCAAATAGTGGATCGGTTGCAGTACTAGATAAGCTAGGAAAAGGAAGCTTTGCAAAACTAAAATCAAAAGTTAAAGACAAACTATTTGCTATTGCTAGTGATATTATTAAAGTAGCAGCTGCTAGAGAGTTAATAGATGGTATTAAAATTGATACCTCAAGTAATGAACTTGCTGTGTTTAAAGATGAAGCAGGTTTTGAGTATACAAAAGACCAAGATCAATCAGTAAAAGAGATCTTTAAAGATATATCAAGTGGTAGAGTTATGGATAGACTTTTAAGTGGGGATGTTGGTTTTGGTAAAACAGAAGTGGCTATGAATGATATCATGGCTACAGCATTAAGTGGTCATCAATCACTTTTTGTAGCCCCAACAACTTTACTATCATCACAACATTTTACATCTTTAAAAGAGAGATTTAAAAACAAAGGCTTTACATTAGGAAAACTTGATGGTAAATCAACTGCAAAAGAGAAAACAGCAGTTAAAAAAGGTTTAGAAGATGGTACATACGATATTGTAGTTGGTACCCATGCCCTTTTAAATGTCAAGTGTAAAA
>CBFHVJ010000111.1:0-2673 GCA_965659435.1 uncultured Arcobacteraceae bacterium | reverse complement strand
GTAAATTATTCAAAAGGGAGTATTGATTTTGATGATTTTTAATAGGATATTTTATGTTTAATAAAGAGAGTTTTTTTATAAAGCAATTCACAAAAAGTAAATATATAGGTGATGATGGTGCAGTTGTAGGTAGATATGTATATAGTATGGATGCCTTTTTTGAAAATGTACACTTTAAAAGAGAGTGGATGAGCTTAAAACAAATAGCTGCAAAATCTATGCTTGTAAATATAAGTGATGCAATTGTAATGAATGCAAAACCAAAGTATGCACTTTTAAGTGTTGCTATTCCAAATAGCTATGGTAAAAAAGAGCTAGATGAATTAGCATCTGGATTCAAAAGAACTGCTAAAAAATTTGGAATAGAGATAATAGGAGGAGATACAATATCAAATAACAAACTTGATATCTCTATAACTATAATATCAAAAGTAAGAAAAGGCTCTAAAACTACATTAAGAGATGGTGTTAAAAAAGATCACCTTGTATGCTATACAGGAACTTTAGGTAATGTAAAAAAAGACCTTGAGAGCTTACTAGAAGGTAAAAAAGTATCTAAGAAATCAAAATTTATAAAACCAAAACTAAAGCCTAAGTTTTTCTATGAAGTATCACCTTATGTAAGCGCTGCTATGGATATATCAGATGGATTGTACTTTGAACTCTCACGACTTTCAAAACAAAATAAGCTTGGATTTGAACTTACAAAAAAAATAAAAAAAGATATAGGTTGTAGTGGTGAAGAGTATGAGATACTTTTTACATTTGATAAAAAATATAAAGAAAAAATAGAAAATATAGCATACAAACATAATGTAAAATTAAATATTTTTGGTAAAGCTATTGATGGCGAGTTTAAATCATGTTGTGAAGAACATCATTTTAAAGAATAAACTAAGAGTTAAGTTGATTGAATAGTATAAAGTTACATATAAACACTACATAAATTCATACTAATAGTATAAACTAAAATAAAAAGGATTTAAAATGTTAAAAGAGTTAATACATACTGGATTAGGAGCAGGACTACTACTGAAAGATAAAGTTGAAGAGGAGCTAAAAAAGCTTGAAGATGAAGGGAAGATAAAAACAAAAGACGCTAAAAGCTTTATAGAATCTATTGAAAAAAAAGGGAAAGAGGAAGAAGATAAACAAAAAGATAAAATCAAATCTATCTTAAAAGAGGTTATTGATGAGCTTGGACTTGCAACTAAAGAAGATATAGAAAAGTTAAAGCAAGAAATACAAGAAGATAAAAAATAAGAGTTGATGTGAGACTTTATTCACCCTTTCGTATCTATAGTGTATTTAGTTTTTTACTTACACTATTTTTGGTTATTAAAAAAAAGAAAAGCTTTCTATTTTTTAAACCACTAAAACCAAAAAAATTAAAACAAACTATAACAATATTAGGTGCTAGTTTTATAAAGTTAGCTCAAGTACTAGCAACTAGAGCTGACTTTTTTTCCCAAGAGTATTTAGATGAGCTAAAAGAATTACATGATCAAATACCTTCGATGACTCAAGAGCATTTTGATATAGTTTTTAATAAAAGTTTTCATAAAGATACATTTAAAACATTTGATAATACATCTATAGCTTCTGCTTCAATTGGTCAGGTACATATTGCTACTTTACAAGATGGTAAAAAGGTTGCAGTAAAACTTAAAAGATATGGTATAAAAAAGCAAGTACTTGCAGATATAAAAATAATAAATTTTTTCAATACAATTTTTAAACCACTTTTTTCATTTTATACTAAAAACTCTATAGATACAGTGATAGGGGAATTTTCAAAGATGATACAAGAGGAAGTAAACTTCATAACAGAACTATCAAATCTAAAAAAGTTCTCCTCAACATATGAAGGTATGGATATAATTTTTCCAAAGCCATATGAAGAGTATTGTACAAATGACGCTATAGTGATGACTTTTGAGGAGGGATATAGATTTGATGACAAGGTAAATATCTTTAAGCACAATATTGATTTCAATGCTGTTATAGCAAAACTTGTAGATTTTTATACTACTCAGATGCTTATAAATGGATACTTTCATGCAGATCCACATCCTGGAAATATACTTATTACAAAAGAATCAAAAATAGTATTTTTAGACTTTGGTATGGTAAAAACAGTACCAAATGATACAAGAATAGCTATTATTGAACTTATAAAAGCCGCAAATGAACAAAACTACGAAGCATATATAGATGCAAATAAACGCCTTGGAACTATAAGTTATGAGGCTCCAGTATCTGAGTTGGCACAATTTAGCTCTAAAATGTTTGAGATATTTTCTAATGAAAATCTAAGTAGTGAATCTATGCAAAAGTTAGCTTTTGAAGTATTAGAAACAACTAGAGACTTCCCATTTAAACTTCCAAGTGATGCTATTTATATACTAAGAGTTAGTGCAATTATAGAAGGTCTTGGTACAACTTATATAGAAAATTTCAATGGTGTAAAAGATATACTTCCTATCTTGCAAAAAAATATCCCAAAAGCATTAGGTGCAAATGATAATATAATAGAAACACTCAAAGAGGAGATAAAAGAGATCCCTTTTATAGCTCGAGATTTAAAATCTGTCATTACTAAAGCGAGTAGAGGAAACTGAGAAGTTGAACTTTCAAATGCTCAACTTGAATATATCTCAAAAGATCTAAAAA
>CBFHVJ010000110.1:0-2724 GCA_965659435.1 uncultured Arcobacteraceae bacterium | reverse complement strand
ACAGCATCACTAGCAATACTAAAAGATTCAAATGAAAAACTTTATAATATTTTTATGGCTATGACAAAACAAGATGGTGCTACAGTTGATACACCATATTTAAAAGAGCTAACAGAATATAGCACAGCTTTAGAGAAATCTGATATGGCTACATTAAATAGTTTAACTTTAAATCAAGAGTTTATTTTGTCTGAATATGCACTAATTAATAAAGCATTATTACAAACTAAAAATGGTGAATACAAAGAAGCAAAAGCTACTTTAAGTTTAATCTCAAAAGAATCTCCAGTTTCTCAAATTGCTGATTCTTTAAAACATCACTTAGTTACGAAATAGGATAATTTGTGAAAAACATAATCTTCTTTATCTTAGCGGTTGTATTGTTCTCTGGGTGTTCTACAAAAAAGTATTTTGATCCAGAAGATGTACAAGATGAGATCAACGTAGTAGTAAAAGATATGGATGAAACTATTAAGTCTTTTCAAGTTGGAAAAGGTGTAGCTTTACAAGATGGTAATGTTTTAGTGTCTTCAGGAAAGTTAGATACAAAACTACCAGAAGGTTTCTCTATTTTAAACTATGAGAATGGTACATTATTGGCATCTAGTAATAAAGATCTTCTTATTGATAATACAGATAACTTAGTTGGTTTTTCAAATGAAGTTGTAGCAGCAACAAAAAAAGATAATTTAATAGCATTAGTATTTATTGATAATTCTATTGCTCTTTACGATACAACAACAAAAAAGATTATTTTAAAAGAGTATTATTCTCATTCATTCTTAAATGATATTAAAATTGCAAATCCAAAATTTATGTCTAATGTTGTTTTATTCCCAACTCTAGATGGTAAAGTAATAGTTGTTGGTTTAGATACAAAAAAAGTGATTAGAAATATTACTGTTTCAACAGATGGTGATATTAAAAATATCATCTATTTAGGTGTAGTAAATGGTAATTTAATAGCTGCAAGTAGTAATAAAATATTATCATTAGGAAATACTAAAGTAAATACAGAAGCATATGATATTAATTCAGTTGTAGCTTCAGATGATCATATATATATTTCAACAATTGATGGTTTTATTATTAAATTAGATTCTTCTTTAAATGAAGTAGGATCTGAAAAGTTTAAATTTGCTAAATTCTTTACAATGGTACATACAGATGGTTATGTTTATGCTTTAGAATCTCAAGGATTTATAGTTGCTATAGAAGATGACTTCAAAAAACATACAGTATATGAATTTGATTTTGACAATGAGCAGTATGCTGTAGCTGTTGATAAAAATATATATTTTGATGATAAGTTTATAGAGATAAAATAGTTTATATTTATGAAAAATATCATTGACTTTTTTAATGATCAACAGATCATATTTAGTTCATTTGAAAAAGTTGAACCAAAAGAATTAAACTCTAGAAAGAAAATCGAGATCTATGATGCTGTAGGGATTGATAAAAATTATTATGCGGTTTTCAAAGTTGATTCTAAAAGTAGATTTATCAGAAAAAATGCTTTAGATCTTATAGATCTATTAGGCAAGTTAATCACGCTAAAAGATCATAATTATAAAATGAAAATTCTCATTATCTCTTCACCACTTTGCAGTAAGTCTAAAACATTATTAAAAGAGAATGGTTGGAAAGTCTTTGAAAAAACAATCTAAAATTATTTTATGTGATATTGGAAATACAACATTCCACTTTAGATCAAAGAATAAAGATTTTAAGATCTCCCATAAAGAGAAGCTCCCTAAACTAAAAGGCAATATCTATTTTATTAGTGTAAATAAAAAAGCTACTACTAAATTATTAGAAAAATATCCTAGTGCTGTAGACTTAAAGCCATATATAAAGTTTGATACGAAATATACTGGTATGGGTATAGATAGACAAGTAGGATGCTTAAATATCACAAATGGCGTAGTAGTAGATGCTGGTAGTGCTATAACAGTTGATGTTATAAAAGATGGTATACATCAAGGTGGATTTATTTTACCAGGTTTAAGAGCATTGATAAATATTTATCCTAAGATATCAAAAAAACTAAAATTTGATTTTGATAGTGGTGTAGAGTTATCTCAATTACCATTAGCTACAAATGATGCAATCAATTATGCAATATTACAATCAATCATATTACCAATTAAAAATATCTCTAAAAACTCTAAGATAATTTTTACAGGTGGTGATGGAAAACTATTATCAAATTATTTTAGTGGTTCAAAATACAACAAAAACCTTATTTTTGATAACATTAAACTATTACTAGATAAGTCCCAAATTTAGGCTACTTGGGATATGTTTTGACTATTATTTTGACAAAAAACATCAAAGTCTGTATGGATTTTGTCATTTTCAGATTCAATAAATTTATTGTAATACTTAATTAATGTATTGATATTTGAATGTCCTAGCATTGAAGCAATTTGATTTAAAGTGAATTTACCACTTGATAACATAGTTGTTGTGAATGTATGTCTCGTTGAATATAATACCTTATAAGGAACACCCACTCTTTTTAATAATGGTTTCCAGTGAAATTCTCGTGTATTAGAAGCAACTAGATTTTTACCATAATCACTATAAAATACATAGGTTCTCATTCCCGTTCTTATTTTTTGCTTTTTTAAATAAGATAGTAATGGATCAAATAAAGGAATGAATCTTGATTTACCAGTTTTTGTTGTTCCTTCCTCTTTTATATGATAGGAGCTTGAA
>CBFHVJ010000109.1:0-2789 GCA_965659435.1 uncultured Arcobacteraceae bacterium | reverse complement strand
TCATGAAATTAAAGAACAAATGAACGAACTTGATAGAAAATTAACTCTTCTTTTAGAGAAAGAGCAAAAAAACACTTAGTAAATAATACTAGGTGTTTTAGCTTTGAGTTACGGGATCAAAATTAGCTATCATCTCTAAAGCTTTATCAAATTGATCTGCTGTTAATTCAATAGCATGAATTCCAGAATCAGCAATTTTATATAACTTTTGAGTATCTTTAGGATCCATAAGAGCAAATATAATTTGGTCTTGTTTCTCTCTTTTAATCTTTGTCACTCCAACTACTTTTTCTGGATCAGCACTTAGATCAATTAAAACTACATCATGTTTGTTTTTTTCATATGATTTTAGTGCTTCAGGCATAAAATCTGAAACATCTGCTTGTTTGAAAAATTGATCAAAAGCTTTTGTCTTCTCATCAAATTTTGATCTTTCATCTTTAATAAAAAGGATACTATAATTTTTAGTTTCTACCATAATAATTCCTATTTCCCAGTTTTAAGATGAATCACTTCTTCAGTGATTTTATCACCTTGTCTCATAAAATGTTCACCAATTAAAAATGCATCTGCACCAATAGAGCTAAGTCTTTCTATAGTTTCTCTATTACTTACTCCACTTTCTGCAACAATAATCTTTCCATTTGGAATCATTGGAATAAGCTGATCACATAGTGTCATATCCATCTCAAAAGTATCTAAGTTTCTATGATTAATCCCAATAATAGTAGCACCACATTTCATAGCTTTCATAAGGTCTTCTTTATCATGAATCTCCACAAGTACTTCTAAGCCAACATGTAAAGCATATTCATATAACTCTTTTAAATCTTTTGTACTTAATGCTTTTGCAATTAATAAAATAAAGTCTGCTCCAAAAACTAAAGCTTCAACAATTTGATACTTATCAACAATAAAATCTTTTCTTAAAAGTGGAGTTTGATTATATCTTCTGATTTGTGTTAAATACTCTAGGTCACCTTTAAACCAATGTGGTTCAGTAAGAACAGAGATTGCATTTGCTCCACCTTTTGCATATTGATCTGCAATCAATACAGGCTCAAAATCTTCTCTGATAATCCCTTTACTAGGACTAGCTTTTTTAACCTCAGCAATAATTCTTACAGGTTCATCTTCTGTAGCTCTTAGGTATGGTTTCACATCTCTTGGTGGATATGGATTATATGATAAACTTCTCCCCAACCAGTCTAGTCCGTAATCTTTTTTTCTCTTCTCTAAATCATCTTTTGTTTTTCTTATAATTTCATCTAAAATCATCTACATCCCTTTATCATATCATAGTGCTTTTTTAATTCTTTATCTTGTAAACCAACCTCTAATACCAGTTGATCTATAATATTTTCAGCTTTTTTACACTGTTTTAATTTAAAATATCCCCACGCAAGTGAGTCTCTGTACGCGATATTCTTTGGATCTTTCTCTAAGGCTTTTTTCACCCAGAAGATCCCTTTTTTTACATCAATATCATGATCTATCAATAAATAACCAAAATAGTTTTGATACTGATGATTATCTAACTCTTTAAGTGCTAATTTAAAATTTGCAACTACATTTGGTAAAACTTTATTTTTATCCTCTGTTGACTCATATACTAAAATGGCTAACTGAGCAAGATAATTTCTATCTTTTGTTTTTCTATAAAGCTTTCTAGTTAATGCTAATGCTTTTTTATACTCTTTTGTTTGATGGTATAAAGTTAAAAGTTTAATATCATATATTTTATTTTCTTCTAAAAACTGGATAGCATTTTTAATATCTTTGATCTTCAATATCTCAACAATTGTGTTTGTTATTTTATCTAATGATTGATGATTTTTATCCTCTTTTTTATACTTTTTATATATTTTTTTCAAAATAGAAACCATACCATCAAGATTTTTTTGCTCTTGATAATATACTAGTAGCCTTTGACATACTTCTATTTCACATCCATGAAGCCCTAGATATGTTTCTAAATAAGAGATTGCTAATTGTTTTTTATCAAGATATGCATATAAAACACTAACTAGATTCAAAAGTCTCTTACTATCTTGTTTTTCAGCATAAGCACTTTCAAAATAAGGCAACGACTCTTTATACTTTCCTTGAGAATAAAGTATAGAGCCTATATTTTCGTAGTTTGTTGCATTTCTATGTTTCTCTAATAGCTCTTTAGAAAATAACAGTGCGATATCTAGTTGCTTTTGTTTAATTAGCCCCATAATCTCTAATCTTGCTATATCTTCATAATGCTCTTCAAAAATATGTTTGTATTTTGCAGATAACGTCAAAATAGTATCATAGTCTTTCATCTGTAAACTAAGAGATAATGCATATTTTAAATACTCATATTCATTATATTGATCTAAAAGATACATAAAAGTATCTCTACTATTTTTCTTCTCGCCCCTATTTTCATAGTCAAGTGCTATTAACATCAATGCAGTATCGTTAATCTTTCGATTATTCTCTTTTGCAGTAATATTTAAAGATGAAAGTAAAAGTAAAATAACTAAAACTATAGATCGACTATTGCTGGACATTCCTCTTTTACCTCCTCTTTTTTATCTTTAAAATAATCCCAAAAGGGAAATGTTCTACACTGTTTTGGTCTAGCATCATAGATACTACATTGTTTTTTCTCTAAATCAAAAAACACACATCTAAAACTATTTTCTGATATCTGTACCTCTTTAATTGAGAATTTATATTTTGCTTTAAATAGATACTTATAGGCTGTCTCTTGAACTGTTAAATTTAAATGCTTTGCTAAGTTCTCTATCTCTTCT
>CBFHVJ010000108.1:0-2876 GCA_965659435.1 uncultured Arcobacteraceae bacterium | reverse complement strand
AAATAAAAAGCTTGGAATCCCTAGTACAAAAGGTGTATTATAAATTATGATTAAATTAATTGTATTAGATGTTGATGGTACATTAACAGATGGAAAAATTATCTATGATGAAAATGGTAATGAATTAAAAAACTTTAATGTAAAAGATGGTTTAGCAATAGCAACATGGACAAAAAAGCTTGATAGACAAGCTGCAATTATTACAGGTAGAAAGTCAAAACTTGTAGAAAAAAGAGCAAAAGAACTAGGTATAAATCATCTTCATCAAGGTATCCATAATAAACTTGAAGTTTTACAAGAGATTTGTAAAGAGGAAAATATTAGATTGAGTGAAGTTGCTGCTATTGGTGATGATCTTAATGATTTAAAGATGTTAAATGGTGTTGGATTATCATTTGCACCTGCTGATGCAGTTGAATATATTGTTGATCAAGCAAAAATAGTTTGTAGTAAAAATGGTGGTGATGGTGCTGTAAGAGAAATGGTTGAAATTATTTGTAAAAATGATGATATCTTTGAAGAATTTGTTGGCGTATGGCAATAGATAAATTTTTCTATATTCTTCTTATATCAGTTGTGGCTGTTATATTTATTGATATAGATACAAAAACAGATGTTGTAAAGAAAAAAGAGCAACCATTTATGATAGTAGAAAACTCAGTAGTATATTCAATCAATGCAAAAAATGTTGATAGAATTATAGAGTCAAAAAAGTTCTCTAAATTTAAAGAAGCAGAAGTATTAGAAGATGGTGTAATTGTTACACGAGTAGAAAAAGATGATAATTTAAATAATGTTTTAAGTGCAAAGTATATGCTAAAACAAAAAGATAATATTGAGCTTATTGGTGATGTGAAGTACGATAGAGGTCATGATGTATCATTAACTACTTCAAAGTTAAACTATAATACAAAGACAAAAATAGCTACTAATGATGTTGCATTTAGCGGAAACTATAAAGGGAATCATCTTGTAGGGACTGATCTGTATTTAGATACAAAAAGAGATATCATTAAAGCAAAGAATACACATTTTGATATTCAAGGGAAAGGGACAGAATGAATCTAAAAAAAATATTAATGGTTTTTTTATTAGTAAGTGTTGCTTTATTTGCCAATGAGCAAAATAGATTAACAATTGATGCAATTAATTTTTCTGCAGATCATAAAAAGAACTTAATTGTTTTTAATGGTGACGTTAAAATGAAAAGAGTTCAAGATAAATTAAATGCTGATAAGTTAGTTGTAAATTTAAAAGAAAATAAAAAAACAAATAAAAAAGAGCCTATAAAATATACAGCAACTGGAAAGGTATATCTAGAGATTTTAACAGCTGAAAAACATTTTATTTGTAAAGGTGATAAAGTAGTTTATAATCCTTTAAAAAATCAATATATCATCACTGGAAATGGATATGCTGAAGATAAAAAAGATGCTAAAAAACTATATGGTGATAAAATTTATATAAACACTATTAGTGGTGAAGCAAAGGTTGATGGTAGTAAGAAAAAGCCAATCAGATTTATAATGCAATTAGATACGGATAAAAAATGAGAATAGTAGATGCACACTTTTTAGAATCAGCACAAAGTATAGTTGATTCACCGAGCCCAGACTTAGCAGAAATTGCTTTCTTAGGGAGAAGTAATGTTGGGAAGAGTTCCCTTTTAAATACATTAACAAATCATAAGGGACTAGCTAAATCATCTTCTACTCCTGGTAAAACAAAACTGATTAACTTTTTTGATGTTACATATCAAACTGAAGAGAAAGAAAAGTTTAAATGTAGGTTTGTTGATCTTCCTGGATTTGGTTATGCAAAAGTTTCTAAGTCATTGAAGAAAGATTGGGATATTAAACTAACTCAATTTATAGAAAAAAGAGCAAGTATTAGAATCTATATTCATTTAATTGATGCTAGACATCAAAATCTAGCTATAGATAACAGTGTAGGTGACTTTTTAAATAGTATTAAAAAAGGTGATCAGATTGTTGTTAATGCTTTTACAAAAATTGATAAACTAAAACAAAATGATCTTGCTAAATTAAAAAGAGAAAACCCAAATGGTATTTTTATCTCAAATTTGAAAAAACGTGGTGTACATGACCTAGAAAGAGTTATATCAGATTTTGTATTCAAGGGTATCGTGTCTTGGGAAAAATAAGTTATTTCCGACCTACAGTTGCTGATATAATTAATATGCAATCTCTTGTAAAGCAAGAGGTTGAAGAGGGAATTATCTTACATAGAAGTGATGATGAGATAGCGACAACTATTAGATCATATATTTGTGTTGAAATAGATGGAGAACTTGCTGGATTTGTTGCTTTACATATCCATAGTATAAACCTTGCAGAGGTTAGAAGTCTAGTAGTATCTCCAAAGTATCGTGGAAAGTCTTTAGGTAAGGGATTAGTTTCTAAATGTTTAGAAGAGGGTAAAAGGTTAAATATAAAAGAGGTTTTATCTTTAACTTATCAAGATAAATTTTTTGAAAAGCTTGGATTTATACAGATTAATAAAGAGCTTATTCCTGAGCATAAAATTTGGGCTGATTGTGTGAAGTGTAAGCATTTCCCTATATGTAATGAGATAGCTCTTACTATCAGCATAGGGTAAGTGATTATTCAATATAATTGATCAATTTTAACGATTTATAAGAAGGTAATAAACTATGAGTTTAAAAGATAATGTAAACTACATTAAAGAAGAGATTAGTACAGAAGAACAGTTTTTAGAAGGTTTTGTTAAATTTGAAAGAATTTATAAAAAATATAAATTTATTATCATCTCATCAGTAGCATTATTGGTAATAGGTGTAGCTGGAAGTGCAATTAAAGATTATATAGATAATGACACAAAACAAAAGGCTAATA
>CBFHVJ010000107.1:288-2906 GCA_965659435.1 uncultured Arcobacteraceae bacterium | reverse complement strand
AAAAATGATGCTACTACCATACGTAGACGATTGTGCATAAGACCTGTTTCATTTAGATGTCTCATAGCTGCATCTATTATCGGTACTCCAGTGTTTCCATCACACCAAGCTTTAAAATGCTCTTTATTTTCATTCCACTTTATATTTTTTTCATTAAAATTTTCAAATTGTGATTTAGGATAGTGGTATAAGATGTAGTTGTAAAACTCTCTCCAATATAGTTCTCTTATAAAAGATTCTGAATTTGGATATGGTTTTATTTTATTAAATACTTGCTTAGGTGAGATGAGACCAAATCTTAAAGGAACAGCAAGATTTGATGTACCATCCATATAAAAATAGTCTCTAGCTTCGTGATAAGTCTCTAGTTTTGGTATAAAATTATCAATCAGCTCATTGGCATTTAATTTTAAAAAGCTCGGTAAGTTTTGCTCTTTAAAGCCCAAATCTTCAAGTGCAGGGATATAACTATAATCAAACTGAAATTTAATAGTAGTTTTTGAGATACTAAACTCTTCTATTTTGTCACAACTCCAAAAAGGATACAATGATTTATAAAAAGGTGTAAATACTTTATAAGGTGTCCCATCAGCTTTTAATCCATCATCTGGATGGATTAAAAAACTATCATAAAATCTTTTCATAGGAAGTATAGATTCTATCTCTTTATCTCTTTTTATAGTATAACTATCAAAATCACAAGAACATAAAACTTCATCAAAACTATATTTACTTTGAAGTGTTTGGAATATCTCTTTTGGATAACCGTAAAATATCGCTAGATCAAGTCCTATGTTTTGAATCTTTTTTTTAAGATTTAAAATACTTTGATATATAAATGTAACTCTTTTATCATCACTTGGAAGTTTTTCCAATATACTTTTATCAAATATAAATATAGGTAGTACTTCATCTTTTGCGTATGATAGTATAGCACTATCTTCTAATCTAAGGTCGCGTCTAAACCAAAGTATCTGTTTCACTACTTATATGCCTTTATATCACTTCTTAAACTCAACTCTTTTGGATAAGGTTTAAGAAACTTTTGTGTTCCTAAATACTGATGATCAAATCTTTTAACATAAAGGTTTATTAGTTTTGTTACTGCTATTAAAGGAATGATACCTTCTTTATATTCATCACAAGCACTTAGTAAATGCTCTTTTTCATCTTTTGAGATAAGCTTTTTAAAGTAACCTATAATATGAAGTAAAACATTATATGTTTTTTTAATAGTGCTTTTTTCATCTATAGCTTTTACAAACTCTTCATAATACACTTTAAGAACTTTTGATAACTCTATTTTGTCATGGTTTGCAACTATTCTCCCCAAAGCTTTATAAGATTTTTCAGATTTAGCAAATATAAGATATTTATAAGATGTGTGAAACTCTACAAGATCTTTAAACTGTGGCTTGTTTTCTAAAAATGATTTTATATCACCATATGCAAATACTTGCATCAAGAAATTCTCTTTAAGCCAAGGATCATTTAGTCTCCCCTCCTCTTCTATAGGAAGATATGGATAAACCTCTTTTAACTCTTTTGCAAAAACACCTACAGCTTTTTTCTCACTAGGTGCATTTTTCTCTTGATATACTTTTACTCGTTCAAGTCCACAAGTTGGAGATTTTGATTTTAGGACAAAGCCACATAGATCATCATATTTTGCTTTTTTTGCAAATATTTTTGAAGAGTTGACAATTTTATCAGTTATATCAGTAGCATCTTTTCCAATATGTACCCGTATATCATTATTAACTTCCACAAGTCTAATTGTATCTCTTGGTGTACCAAATATAGGCTCTTCAGGACAATAGCCTATTAGTTCAAAATGTTTTGAAAGTTCATTAACTACGAAATTATCTTTACATCCACTTCCATCATATCTACACTTATTTCCTAATATACAAGATGATACACCTATTTTCATAACACTACCTTATACTTTCATATATATTTTTTAAACACTCTAAAAATAAAACATTATGATTTGGAGATTTCGCCACTCTATAATCTTTAAAACCTAATTCATCAGCAACCTCTCTATACTCTATATCAAGTTCTCCTGTTGTCTCAGAGTTATCAACTGTAAATGATGTTGGATAAATTATTACATTTTTATTATTTTCAACTATCTCTTCAAGTTTATCTTCTAAGTATGGTCTTAACCACTCCATAGGTCCTAATCTTGACTGATATGCTACTTCAATATTTTTAAATTTTATATTTTGTTCTTTTAGCTCTTTTTTGGCAGCTTCTACATTAGCTAAGATATGTTTTTGGTAAGGATCACCTTTATCTATAGTTCTTTGTGTTAATCCGTGAGCTGAAAATATAAGTGTAAATTCTTCACTATTATCATCTTTTAAAGATTCTTTTATTCTTTCTACAATAGCTTTATTGTATAACTTATCATCATAATAGCTATCTAGTGTTTTTATTTTCTCTTCAATGCCATATTTTTTAGCCTCTTTTTTAAGATCTTCAATTGATGATTTTGTAGTAGTAGATGAATAATGAGGATACATAGGTATAGCATATATATTTGAATAATTAGTAAGTTTTCCTATAATATCATTTGCAAATGGTGGAGTATACCTCATAACATAAAATAC
>CBFHVJ010000107.1:0-278 GCA_965659435.1 uncultured Arcobacteraceae bacterium | reverse complement strand
CAACCTATCATTGATCTTATTGGTTGAGGAGCACCTATAATGTATTTGTCATTAAACATATTTTTTAGAAATGTATCAACTTCACTTAGATTATTTGGACCACCCATATTCATTAAAACTATTGCATTTTTCATAAATAAAACTCTTTTTTATTTATTTTATATCAATACTATATTTTTTAATAGTTATAAAATGTTATTTAATAAATTTTTCTCAGTATGAATTATTGTAGCCGGATCAACAGCACTAGGATTAATAAATTCAGAAGTATTTTCAAG
>CBFHVJ010000106.1:0-2992 GCA_965659435.1 uncultured Arcobacteraceae bacterium | reverse complement strand
TATGTTGTAAAAGATGCTCTAGAAGCTGTAGAAACTATCAAGAAGAATTTATAATGGAACAATATACTTTTCCTTTATATAGACCTCCTGCTGAAGCAAATAGTGTTATTATCCAAGTAACTGATGGTTGTAGCTATAATCAATGCTCTTTTTGTTCTATGTACAAAACAAAGAAGTTTAAACTTCATACACTTGAAGATATCTACACACAAATAGATAGCTTTTCACTTCAAGATCCAGATGCTACCAAAGTATTTTTAGCTGATGGAGATGTGCTAGGGATAGAAACTGATACATTAATAGATATTTTGCAATATATCCAAAATAAGTTTCCAAAACTTCGTAGAATATCTACTTATGGTTCTACTCAAAATATCTTAGAAAAAAGTGATCAAGAACTACTAAAATTACAAGAAAATAAACTTACACTTATATACTATGGTATAGAGACAGGAAGTGATACCCTTCTTGAAAAAATCAATAAAGGTGTGACTTCACAAGAGATCATAGATACTCTTAATAAGGCTACAAATCTAGGATTTAAAGTATCTGCTACTGTTATTTTAGGATTAGGCGGAATAGCATATTCAAGAGAGCATATACTTCAAAGTGCTCATGTTATTAATAATACACAAGTGACATACCTATCCACTTTACAACTTGGACTTGATGATAGTATAAAAGAAAACTTCTTTAAAAATTTTAGGGATTATTTTGCATCAAGTGATTATGATATGCTTGAAGAACAAAGACTTTTTATAGAAAATATCAATCCTATAAATCAAATAATATTTAGATCAAATCATGCATCAAATGCAATCCATCTAAAAGGTACACTTCCAAAAGATAAAGCTAAATTAATTGAGCAATTAAATATGGCAAATATCTTAGGGGAAGAGGTAGTAATACCTATGAAATATAGAGGGTTTTAATCCCTCTATACAGAAACTACTCTAATACTAGTAGATAAATGATTATGTAAAATATTTTCCATAAACTTTAGCGTTCCACCAGATGAAGAACATCCTACACAAGCACCTTGGTATTCTATATATACCATTACATATTCATTTTTTTCTACAACATTTATAAGTTCTAGGTCACCATTGTCTCTTTGAAGAAAACTTCTAATCTCTTTTTCTAAAACCTCATCTATTAGATTTATCTTTTCAGTTAATGTTTTTTGCTCAAAACCCTCTTTGTTATCCATGGTTTTCCTTTTATATATTTTTCACATATTATAGTATATTAAATCTGTGATACTTGATTGATATCAAAATTAAGATATTTCAACACAATCATGCATGATTTCTTCCCAATTTCTTGAGAACTTATCTTTAATATACTTTTCTTTATGTGGAACTGAACACTGTGAACAATCTTGATGAACAAAACCATTCTTATCTGTAACACTTCCACCATCTTTACTATTGATATCGCAATAGCTTTTCGTACTATTTACTCTAAAGTTTGGACAAGCACATAAATAACAATTAAGCTCTTCCATCTCATGACACTTGAGATTATTTTTGTAAAGAGGACAAAAATCAGGTTCATTTTTAACCATATTTTCAAATCTAAAGTACTCAATAACCTCATCATCATTTAGATGAGATAATCTATCTACAACCTCTTTATGTTTTTGTGCATGCTCTTTTAGCCATTGACTATACATCTAATACCTTTTAAACGATTTTAAGAGATAAACAATTGTGATTACCTCTATAATAAGTAATATATAGTGGATACCATATACTTGCTCTTGACTATTTGTAATACCAAAATAGTTTTCTAGTAATTTATAGAAAATAAATGATATTGCCATACCTACTAAGTATCCTTTTTGTTTTGTCACATCTAGAAATGTAAGTAGTTTACTTCTACTAAGTAAAACAGTTTCTGCACGTACTAAATATGAACCAAATGTAAAAGTAATCTGATACCCTATATATACAAACAATGCAGTCATATAACTATATGAAAAAAGGAGAAAATAGCCTACAAGTAAAAGTGGTACTATCTCTACAAAAAGTGATATTCTAAAAAAATAATATATATTTAAAATCTTAGAATATAACTTTGCGATAAAAAGCATAGCAAGTGCTAGTATCACTCCACCAAGTGAGTAGATAGAAGGAGAAAGTGGAGTGTATATTGTAAATATACTCCCCACAGAAATACCTAGAAATAGTGAATTAAAAAATTTGTACTTTATGAATTCTCTATTTATTATTTTCATATTAGAACTTATATTTCATTCCAGCATAATACGTTGTTTCATAGTTTAATGGATAAATCACATCATCTCTTAACCATAAACCATTTGTAACACCAAAGATATTTTCTATTTTAGCAAATAATTCTAGATCCTTATTTAGATTATAGTTTATAGATAAATTTGTACTATTATACGCATCTTGCTTTTGACTAAAGCTATTTGAAAAATCTTCCATAGCATATGCTTCACTTCTATAGGTATGTGTTAAAATTGTAGAATATTTATCTCTACTAAATCCTAAATTCCATACAAGATTATGTTTTGATACGCCAGGTAAATACTTATTGTCATATAAACCACCAGAAGTACTTTCATGATCTATTTTAGCAATAATATAACTATAATTAACAGATGTATAATAGTTCTCATTAATTTTATATTTATTGAATAGTTCTACTCCATACTTATGTGATTTATCTATATTTCTATTTAATCCTAGTCCTCCACCAAATTTATTTAAAAACATCTCATTAGTTAGATTTGTTCTAAATACAGTAATATCAAGTGTATGACTTTTTGTTTTCTTCTTATACCCTAAATTGACAGTTTTTGTTTCTGTTGCATCTATAAATCCATTAAACGTAGTTGTTTGAGTCCAATTACCACCATTATTTATCCATGTTGATTCAAAAAATCTATCAATTGCTGGAGTTAAAAATCCTTTACTAAAGTTAGCAAATATAGATTGTTCTTTATCTATTACCATATTTATAC
>CBFHVJ010000105.1:0-3042 GCA_965659435.1 uncultured Arcobacteraceae bacterium | reverse complement strand
TTATTTTCTTGACAGTATTTCATTAGTTCAATATCAAATTGAAACCTAACAATACTATTAGCTTTAGTATCAGCAATATCAATAGAGTTTTTTATAGATATAAATGGTTCTAATCCAATATTGTTACTATCATTTACTAAAATCATTTTAAACACTCTTTTGAACAAAAGTATTTTCCATTACTTAAAATAGCTTCACTTTTAGATACAAATACTTTACAAGTCGGACATTCCATCATTGTATCTGAGATATTTTTTGTATCTTTCTTTTTTTCATTTGTCTTATTCTTTTTAATATCCTGCTCTCTATTCTTTTTGAAAAATAGAATATATACAAGAAACATTACTATTAAAAGTACAGCAACTTTAATTATCATCTATATCACCTTTTATATATAAATAGTTTCTATGTTCACCAACTGGAAGAATTTGAAAACTATTTAAATCATCAAATTCTTTAATCTCTTCTTTACACAAACTACCTTTATAAAAAAGATATTTTGTGGAAGATGTTGAGATGTTTTGAGTTAAGTCCATTAGAAGTTTTGTATCTGTTACTGCTCTTGATGTTACAAGTTCAACACTAACACCTTCACACTCTTCTACTCTACTTCCAATCACCGTAACATTTTCTAAACCCAAAGCACTTTTCACAAAATTTAAAAAAGCAACTCTTTTTATCCTTGGCTCAATTAAGTAACACTTCACATTAGGTCTTGCAATAGCCAATAATAATCCAGGATATCCTGCTCCAGTACCAATATCAGCAAAACTATTAAAATCCTCTATAAATTTTAAAGGGTAGATAGAATCTATAATATTTTCTTCTATCTCTTTTGTACTTAATTGTGTTGTAAAACTGTGTACTTTACCCCACTTTTGTAAAAGCTCAACAAATTGTTCACATCTATTATAAAATTTTGTATCAAACTCTAAACCAAGTAATTCAATTTCATTTTTCACTATAGCAGGTGGTCCATTTTGTCTTTTTTTACTCTAAGATAGTTCTCATTTTCAAGTGTTTGTCCTACCATAATTGGCAATCTTTCAACAATCTCTACATTTAAACTATCTAGTTTTAATGGATTATTTGTAAGTAGCTTGATTTTATTAATTTTATAGTAATTAAATATAAAATCTACAACTTCGTATGTTCTTTCATCATCAGCAAAACCTAGTTGATGATTTGCTTCAACAGTATCTAATCCTTGATCTTGAAGATTATAAGCATTAACTTTATTTAAAAGTCCAATATCTCTTCCCTCTTGACGAAGATATATAACCATTCCACAGTTATCATTTATAAAATCTAATGCATAGTTTAACTGTGCTTGACAATCACACTTAATACTACCTATAGCATCTCCAGTTAAACATTCACTATGAATTCTAACTGTTGGAACCTCTGGTAGATCTTTTGTAAATACTACTAAATGTTCTTTAATCCCCTCTTTAAAAGATTGAATAAAGAACTCTCCATGTATTGTTGGAAGCTTAGCTACATTTGATACTTCTATTTCTACCTTACTAGGCTTTATCATAAGTATTTAATCCCTATTTTGTTAATATAGCGCAGATTCTATCAGAAAAAGGCAAATAATATGTTTAAAAGATTTCGAAGACTTAGAACAAACGAAACTATTAGAGATCTAGTAAGAGAAACAACACTAACTACAAATGACTTCATGTACCCACTTTTTGTAAAAGAGGGAAAGTTTGAAAAAATTGAAATTGAATCAATGCCAGGCGTATTTCAAATGGATATTGATGATGTAGTAACTGAATGTGGCGAGATGTTAAAAATTGGACTTAACTCTGTTTTATTATTTGCAATTCCTGATGTTAAAGATAGTGTAGGAAGTGAATGTTTATGTAATCAATCACTTATTTCTAGAACTATTAAAGCTATAAAAGCTAAATACCCACAAATGTATATAGCAACTGACCTATGTTTTTGTGAATACACAGACCATGGACACTGTGGAATAATCGATCCTAAAACGCAAAGTGTAGATAATGATGCAACATTAGAAATATCAGCACAACAAGCAATCGTACATGCAAAAGCTGGTGCTGATATGATTGCACCAAGTGGTATGATGGATGGTATTATTGAAGTATTAAGAAAAGCCCTTGATGAAAATGGTTTTGAAAACCTTCCAATTATGTCTTATTCTACAAAATTTGCTAGTGCATTCTATGGACCATTTAGGGATGTTGCAGAATCAACTCCAAGCTATGGAGATAGAAGAACATACCAAATGGATGTAGGAAATAGACTTGAAGCTATTGAAGAATCACTTGAAGATGAAAGACAAGGTGCAGATATACTTATGGTAAAACCTGCATTAAGTTTTTTAGATACTATCAGAGATATTAGAAACAATACAAACCTTCCAATTGCTGCATATAATGTAAGTGGTGAATATGCTATGTTAAAACTAGCGGGAAAACATGGACTGATTGACTATGAAAGAGTGATGATGGAAAAACTTGTATCTATGAAAAGAGCTGGTGCAAATATTATTATCACTTACCATGCAAAAGAAGCTTGTGTAATTTTGAAAGGATAAATTATGAAGTTAAAATATGCAGGACCTAGACCAATAATATCTCATCATGGTGTAGACTTTAAAGATGGGAAAGAAGATAAGTATGTATATTTACACTATGCAATTGATATTTTAGAATCTATGGATGAAGATTATAAAAATGATGGAAACTATTCTCACCGTGTTAGAGAACATAATTTAACTGATGATGAGATGCAAAATATTATTACAAAATACCATCCTAACTTACAAAATATTATGCTAGAAGAGATTGAAGCTTATGAAAAACACTTGAGGGAAGAGATTGAACTAGCATATAAAAAGTCAACTTTAAAAGTAGAAGAAAAAGAAGCTTTAGTACGTAATCTTGAAATAATGCATGACTATAGAGTACAGCGTGCTAAAAATAAGATATTTTATCAGCATATAATTCAAACTATTTCTGAGTTTATAAAAGATAAAAAAATAAAAGAGATAGATACTCCATTTCA
>CBFHVJ010000104.1:0-3123 GCA_965659435.1 uncultured Arcobacteraceae bacterium | reverse complement strand
ATTTAATCTTTTTAAAACTTCATCTATATCACTGATGACACTATTTTCTTGATCTCTTTTTGTTAGGTATCCATCACAAGTATAGTTTCTGTCCATAAATACTTCAAAAAGTAGTTCAATTCCATATTGGTTTGCAACTTGTTGGTATTGATTGTTATTAGAAGTTGAAAGGATAAAAAGCTTTAAGTTTTTATCATAATTTGATATAGCATCAACAATAGCTTCAAAGATTGAGATATCTTTCATCATATCATTGTATAAGGCACCATGAGGTTTAACATATTGAATAGATAATTCATGATTTTTACAGATACCTTCTAATGCTCCAATTTGATATAAGATCATAGATTTGATCTCTTCATAGCTACAGTTAATACTTCTTCTTCCAAATCCTACAATATCAGGATAGCTAGGATGAGCACTTATCTCTTTTTTACAAGATTTAATAAGTGCTACACTTTTGTCCATATTAAGTGGATCACTAGAGTGAAATCCACATGCAAGATTTGCTATATCGATATAGGGTGCTAAAAGTTTGTCATTTTGATTTTCCCATATACCAAAATGTTCACCCATATCACAATTTAATTTCATCTATCAACCACCGTGACATAAACCTTTGTAGTCAGTACTTTTAATTTTCTCTAGATATACAAGCGTATGTTCTAAAACTTTTTTTTCCTCTACTAAAGGCTGCATTTGTTGGTTTTTCTCAGTTAAAGATATTGATTGATCATCCACAAGTGCCATAACTTCTTTTGTAATCTCTTCAATTCTTTCATTGATAGTATCTATCATTTTCATTTAGTTTCGTTCCTCAACTATTTGATTATATTTTTTAGATTATAGCATAAGAGTACTACTCTTATGCCACCTTTTTAGAAAATCTTCTCTTGAATATATTTTTGCACCCAGTTCTAGTTTATAATCTGGACATGTATGTCCTAAGTTCCAAAAATCAAAATCATTTTCTTTTAAAAAGTCACCTAAAAGTACAAGTTGTAGGGTTCCATATCCACTATACTTTTTATCATAGTAGCCTGTAAGACTTGTATATGTTCTTCCTATGATATATCCAACTTCTCCAGCAATCAAATTATTATTTATATCATTTAATTCAAAGCTAAAAAGTTTAAAGTTTTCTATATTTGCGCTATTTAAGCCTTGAAGAAGTGTTGCATACTCATAAGATATCCATGAAGGTTGATGGTGGTTTTGAATTTTTCTTATTAAAATATTAAGTTTTGTATTTGTAGAGATAGTATATTGTTTTTTTATAAGTAGTTTTTTTGTTTTTTTAGTAATATGTAGATCTTTGAAATCTAAAACTGCATATTGTTTTTGAATTTCAGGTAGTAAGTAGGTTTCTCCACGATAAGGTGTAGTAGTACTTATAAAACCAGCTTTTGCTAACTTAATATAAAAGTTTGGACTAAAATCATCTGCTAGATAATAGTCTTCATCCATATTTGGATAGATATGATTTGTTAGTATATCATTGTCTGAAATCACTTCATCATTTATATAATAGATATTTTACTCTCCATATAGTACTTTTCACAAAAGTTATTGTACAATATCCCTCTTAAATAAAATGTATAAATCAAAAGGTATATATCATGAAAGTATTATTAATAAAAGATGTAAAGTCACTAGGTAAAGTTGGTGAGATAAAAGAAGTAAAACCAGGATATGGACAAAACTTTTTAATATCAAAAGGTTTAGCAAAAGCTGCAACTCCTGAAGTATTAGAAGAATGGGCAGCAGATCAACAAAGACTAAAAGATGAGGAAGCTGCAGAGATTGCTATTGCAAATGACCTAAAAGAGAAAATTGAAAGTTCATCATTTACTGTAAAACATAAAGTTGGAGCAAATGGACACCTAATTGGAAGTGTTACAAATAAAGAGATATCTGCAGTATTTGAAGAATTTGGTATTAGTTTAGATAAAAAGGCTATTCACCTTGATGCAAAAATTAAGATGCCAGGAATTTTTGAAGTTGACTGTAAACTTGGACATGGGATTCATGCCACTGCAAAGATTGATGTGATTGGACAACAATAGATGTTTGATGCTACTACGATACTAGCTTTTAAAGCTGAAAATGGTCAAGCTGTAATTGGTGGTGATGGTCAAGTAACGTTTGGTAATACTGTATTAAAAAATAATGCCACAAAAATCAGGAAAGTTGGTGTAAATGGAAGTGTACTAGCAGGTTTTGCTGGAAGTACAGCAGATGCATTTAATCTTTTTGATATGTTTGAAAATCACTTAGAAAACTCAAAAGGTGATCTACTTAAAGCAGTTGTAAATTTCTCTAAAGAGTGGAGAAAAGACAAACACTTAAGACAGTTAGAAGCTATGATGCTTGTATTAAATGCAGAACATATATTTATTTTAAGTGGTACAGGTGATGTAGTTGAACCTGAAGATGGAGCATTAGCTTCTATTGGAAGTGGTGGAAACTTTGCAATAGCTGCTGCTCGTGCACTTAAAAAACACTCAAATTTAGAACCAGAGGAATTAGTAACAGAAGCGCTAATGACAGCTGGTGAATTATGTATATATACAAATCAAAATATAAAAATTTTAAAATTAGAAGAGGCGAAATAGATGGATATGACTCCTAAAGAGATAGTTGCATATTTAGATGATTATGTAATTGGTCAAAATGATGCTAAGAAAACTATCGCATTAGCTTTAAGAAATAGATACAGAAGAATGCAATTGGATAAAGAGCTTCAAGAAGAGATTATGCCAAAAAATATCCTTATGATAGGATCGACAGGTGTTGGTAAAACTGAAATAGCAAGAAGACTTGCAAAGATGATGAATCTTCCATTTGTAAAAGTTGAAGCAAGTAAATATACTGAAGTTGGTTATGTAGGTAGAGATGTTGAATCTATGATACGAGATTTAGTATTTGAATCTATTAATATTGTGACAAAAGAATTTAAAGAAAATGTACAAGATGATATAGATGCTGAAGTTTTAAGAAAAATTATGGAAATACTTGTACCACCATTGCCTGAAAGTGCGAGCGATAATTCTAAAGATTCTTTTATTAAAACGTATAATATAATGGAAAAAAAATTATTAGATGGTTCAATGGATGACAAAA
>CBFHVJ010000103.1:0-3431 GCA_965659435.1 uncultured Arcobacteraceae bacterium | reverse complement strand
ATAAATGTACCTGCTTTTTTCAAATATGACCAAGCTTTTTGAGTAACTATCGTATAGATCAGCTTCATACTTGGAAGTCTATACTTTGGCATCTCCATTACAAATGGTTCATCCTCACCTTTAAATACAAATACTCTTAATACTTTTGCCATCACTAGTCCAAGTAAAGCACCTGCTATATAGATATAAAATAATACATTTCCTGCTTCTTCTGCTGCAAAGAATGCTCCAGCAAAAAGTACATAGATAGGTAGTTTTGCACCACAAGACATAAATCCTATGATAAATAGTGTGATTAATCTATCTTTCTCATTTTTTAATGTTCTTGTCGCCATATATGCAGGTACACTACAACCAAATCCAGTTACAAGAGGAATGAAACTTTTACCATGAAGTCCAAATTTGTGGAAGAATCCATCAAGTAAAAATGCAACTCTAGACATATATCCTGTTGTCTCCAGTAAAGCAATACCAATATATAAAATCACAATATTTGGTAAAAACATTAACACTGCTCCAACACCAGCTATAATACCATCAGCAATTAGCGATCGTAGTCCCTCATGAGCTATACTAGCTCCTACTGCTTCTTGAAGCCAAACAATTCCACCATCAATATAATCCATAGGGATAGATCCCCATTCAAATGTGATCTGGAATAATCCCCACATTAAAAATAAGAAAATAGGAATACCGACAAATTGATTGATCAAAATATCATCAACTTTTTGAGTGATTGTTTTTTTATTTTTAGGTGTTTTACAATCAACAGTCTCTGCTTTGATACCTCTTGCAATTGCATTGTGTTCTATTGCTTGAATGTCATTATGGCTTTTTGTATCAAAATATGTATGTATATTTTCATGACATTTCAATAAAAGAGGTTGAAGTTCCATAAATACTGGCTTGTCATGAATCTCTTGATAAAACTTTTCATCTTCATTTAAAAGCTTAATAGCCATCTCTCTAGAATCTAAATCGTTATAAGAATAGTCATCTTCATCTAAAAAGTTTTTGATAGTATAAATTTGCTCTTCAATAATATCACTATAAGAGATATTTGATTTTGGTCTTTCAAGGTCATCTGCTAAATCATGTACTTTGTTTAAAAGCTCTTCAATACCCTCTTTTGTATTTGCAGATACTGCAACAGTTGGTATTCCTGTAATTGCCTCAATTTGAGCTGCATCAATTACTAGCCCTTCTTCGTGTGCTTCATCGATCATATTTAAAGCTATAACCATTTTTTTGTTCATATTTAATAGCTCTAAAGTTAAAAGAAGATTTCTTGTAATATGAGTAGAATCAACTACATTTAGAATCACATCATATTCTTCATTTTGTAAAAAATCTCTAGCTACTTTTTCCTCTTGTGAAAATCCATGAATAGAATAAGTTCCAGGAAGATCTACGATCTCTAACATATGACAATGGTGTTCAAAACACACTTCACTTTTTTCTACTGTAACCCCAGAAAAGTTACCAACTCTAAGTCTAGAATCAGTCATAGAATTAATAAGTGAAGATTTTCCTACATTTGGTTGACCAGCTAATACTATTTTAATTGGTTTCACTACACTGACTCCACTTCTATTTGTTGAGCTTCTTCAATTCTAATTGCAATCTCTGTACCCTCAATATCAAAAGCCATAGTATTTTTTGCAAAAGAGATCTCATCTACTGAAATCTCTGCGCCTTTTATTATTCCAAAAGAGAAGAATCTTTGTTTTAAATCTTCATTACAATCAACTTTTTTAACGATTGCTTTTTGCCCTTTTTTTAATTCTGATAATTTCATAAAAATCCTAAATATATTATATTTTCAAAATGATAACGATTATCAACTTAAACAAGGTTAAAAATGATAATTATTATCAGTATTGTGTCAAATAGTAAACATTAATTGAGAAATAAAGATAATAACTACTACTAAAATAAAGGGAAATCTATGTGATTTAAATACAAATGGTTGAATTCCAAAAAACACTTGTAAAATACCTCTAAGACCTAGCCAGCCACCTAAAAATGTTTTTATTAATAATAATATTTGAAAATTGGAAAGACCTTCTGGTGCAATTGTTCCAAAATTCACATGTACTAAATATAGTCCTGAAACTACAGCTAAAATAAGTGCTTTTGGTACTAATACTTTTGTAAAAGCTGCAAAATACTTTCTAACCTCATCATATTTCTCTTTAGATAGTGTTTTTTGCATTCTCATTAAGATTAAATTATCTGTAATTAAAAAGCCACCATAAATAAATACTGAAAATATATGTACTAAATGGAATGCCAAATATGTCATAATTATCCTTTTATCCCATCTGCTCTAGGTGATAATAAAAAGCCATAAAATACTTTTATATATATTGCAAATGGTATTGCCCATATTATAGCTGACCACAAATAAAGCTCTTGTGAATAGTCTGTAAAAAACGGTATTAACGATCTCATTAATGTTGCAATTACAATTAAAATTATCATTAAATTTGTATAGATATTTACTGTTAAATGTCTTCCTGTATGTATCCATCCTACAATCATCATAATAACTATATAAGCCAGTCCTAACCCACCACTAGTAATAAAGTGTCTAAAGTGATTAATACCATCAATGTCATTATTTAAAATATCCCAACCCATTAGTGCATATCCAAGGCTAAGCATCACTGGAATTAATCCTAGATATATTACAAATCCTAGATTTAAAATAAACTTATCTTCTAGTTTATAATCAGCAGTTACTGCTAATATAGATGCTCCTGTAGCTAAGCCTATCCATCCTAGTGCTGTATTTGTTGGATATAAAAACTCAACAATTGTGAAAACAGATATACAAAATACTGCCAAGTTTGTTAAAGGTGGTCGTGACACATAAATATCATCAATACCCTTATCTTCCATTAGTTCATTAACAGCTTCCATATTAACTCGCCTTAAAGCTAATAATACTAGAACAATTATAGCTCCTAGTGCTACTTTTAAAATACTCATTGAATCTGTAGTAACATATCCTAATTGTGAAGCAAAAAACCAAATTTCAATTGCCAAAATTGTCACAAGTGCATATCCTAAACTTGCATGTCTTTGTAATGGATCTAACACAACATCTTTTGCAAACCATATAAGCCAAAGCATCATAGATACATTTAAAATAGCAGTAAGCCAAACACCTGTAATATCAATGGTCCAAAATGAAACCCGACCTAATACCCATAAAATCACAATATATTTTAATCTTTTTCCTACAAATGGCACCATTCCGGGAAAAAGTTCAGGTAAACCTGTGGTTAAAAATGCCATCACACCTGCTGTTAAAACCCCAAACAACATCTCATAAATATGCCATGTAAGCATATCATTCATAAATGGTATTTGTACTACCCCACTCCATACTAACCCCCATAAAATCATAGAGATTAGCATATAAG
>CBFHVJ010000102.1:0-3435 GCA_965659435.1 uncultured Arcobacteraceae bacterium | reverse complement strand
AGCTATTTGTGGAGTATTAAATGTTTGAGAGATGTCATTTGTGATATATTGTGAACCAATAGGTAAAAAGTCATTATATAAAATTGATTTACCACTAAAAAGTGTCATGTCAACAGAGCTTGCACCCATATCTAAGATAAATGTACCAAATTGTTTTTCATCATCTTGAAGTGTTGATATACTTGATGCATAACCAGATAATACATAGTTTTCTATATCTAAATTACTCGGTTTTAATGCATTTGCAATATTTACAAGTGCAGGTTTTTTAGCAATAACAATACTTGCAGAAACTTCTAGTCTTGAACCTGTCATATTAATTGGTGAATCACTTTGTACATCATCTATTTTAAAGAAAATTGGCAATACATGAATCACTTCATATTCTGGAATCATACTTGCATTGTGGTATGCAGTTTCTAAAACTTTTTTTATTTCGTGTTCTGTAATATAACCATTTGGAATAATGATTGAACCACTACTTCTAATTGTTTTTGTATAAGAACTAGGTATAGAAACAGTAGCACTAGTGATCTGTTCATCAGAAGTTCTTTTTGCTGATTGAACAGCTTTTTTAATCGAATTTCCTAATTGGTCAATATTTGTAATAGTACCTTTTTGTAAACCTTCAGATTTAACTGTACCAGTACCTAAAATATTGATAGTGCCATTTTTCTTTCTTGTTGCAATTACTGCATCAATTGTTGATGTTCCAATGTCAATTGATAAAGTTGTTAGGTTATTCAATTATATATCCCTTCTAGTATCTGATCATTTCATACTTTTTTGAAAGTTGTTCTAGCAGATTATTTAGCGCATTTTGTGTTTTGATATTATTTAAAGTTGATGCAATAACTTGATCTTTGTTTGAATCGTAATTTGCTAATTTACTTTCTACTACTTCATAAATTACTGATTTTGAACCAACAGAAATAATTCCTTGTTTTGTTGTAGCTAAAAATAGTTGATTTAAGAATTGAATACCCTCTTCATTTGTAAGTCCACTAATTTTATCAATAGATTCTCTACTTACAAACCCAATATCTTTACCTTTGAAATTAGTAAGTGCATCTTGCGAATGTTTTTCTAATAAAACAGCTTTTTCTTGGTTTTCAAAGTCAACTTTTACTGAAGACTTTGCTTGGTCATATGGTAGAGCTTCAGGGTTAATTTTTCTTAAAATTTTTACAATAATATATTTTCCATTTTCCTCTAATGGTTTTAACACTTTTCCAAGTTCAGCTTCTTGAATTTTTACCATATTTTCAGCTGTAAAGATTGGTTTATCATCAAATACTTTTGTTTTATCTTGAAATTTAATTTCACCTTTTTTTAGTTTTAAGTATGTTTTAAGAGCATTTTTTTTACTTTGCTTTTTATCTTCTTTGATATCAACTGTGTATGTTTCAATCTCATAAGATGTTGATGAAAGATAGTTATTTTTATTTGCTTCCCAGAATTTTTTCATAGCATCTTGATCGATTTTAACTTGTAGTTTTGATCCATCAATAACTTGAATTTTTAATTTATCTTGAGCAAATAAAACTTTTTGGATATCTTCAAGTTCATTTTTTGTAGGTTCTGCAAATTTTACAATGATAGCTTTTATTTTATTCATAAGAAGATCTTGTTTGATACTTGCTTCAAATTCTACAGGAGTTGTTCTATTTTGTCCTAAAATAGTAATATAAATATTTTTATCAAATTTCCCTTCTTTGTTGTGGAAAGATTTGATTTGTACTAATTCTTTTGCTACCTCTTCTTCTGTAACATCTAGTCCGATCTCTTTTGCAAAGTTAATTAATGTAGCATTTTTTACAGCACTATCAAAAGCAGCTTTTTCTAAATTAAGTTTCTCTGCCATTTCATTGTTGAAGTTTTCACCAAACATATCTTTATATTGACCGTAAAGATTTCTATATTGGTTTTGAACATCTGCTACAGTAATAGTTGTATTTCCAACTTTTGCCATATCTCCACCAGTTTTATTGAATTGGTATGAACCCCATCCTACAAACCCAGCACCAACAAAAGCAATTGTACTTATCCAGATTGTAATAACTAACCATTTTTTATGTCTTTGCATCCAAGTAATCATATAAAGATATCCTAATAATTTTTTCTAAATTTAGGGATATTATATTAAAAAAAGGCTTAATATAGGATGTTATTTTTGAACTTGCTATAGCCAAATTCTTTAAGTGTCAAGTGAAGTAAAATAAAACCACTTAATGTACTTGCAAATGCTAATCCAGCAGCTTCAAATGGAATAATAAATGCAAGTGAAAATACAATATTCCAAGCAAGGGAAATAGCAGTGATTTTTGCAGCTTTTAACTGTTGGTGTTTTGAATAAATCCAAAGTGAAAATATCTTAGCAATACCAAAAGGGACAAGACCAATAAGATACATAGTCAGTATTAGTGCTGTAGCATCAGAATCACTTTGTGTAAAAGCACCTCTTTGGAAGAGTAACTCAACGATAAATTGGTTAAAAATAATTCCAATCAATGTTGCTATGGATAAAAGAGCTAAAAGTATAAAAAATGATTTTTTTAATATCTTTAGAGCTTTATATTCATCATTTTGTTTTAATGCTTTTGCAATAGTGGGAAATAGGGCAATAGATGTTGCAATTGCAAAATGTGCAAGGGGACGTTGAAATACTCTATTTGCGTAATAAAGGTAGCTAATGGTACCACTTACTAGAAAAGATGCTAGCCAAGTATCTAAAAATGCAGCTATATGCGCTGAACTACTACCAAATACAGCTGGATAAAATTGTTTGTAAAATTTACTATTTTTAAACTTTTGTTTACTTCTAGATATTTCAGAGGTAAAAAATCTAATTTTTAGTTTTTTAATAGCTATTAAATGTACTATTACTTGTAGCATTCCTCCAATTACAACGGCCCAAGAAAGGTAATATGCAATATCATATTTCTCAAGATTTGCAGTAATAAGTAAGCTTATAATAAGTGATATATTTAATAAAGCAGTACTAAATGCAGTGGTTGCAAAATGGTTTTTATATTGAAGAAGTGCTGCAAGAAAAGTTACTATAAATATAAGGGGTAAGTAGTAAAAACAAATAGCTACAAGTGGTGCTGCTAGATCAACTGTAGTTGTATCAAATCCAACTGCAATAGCTTTAGTTATAAGGGAACTAAATAGTGTTACAACTAAACTAAGACTGATTAGAAAGATTAAAAAGTGTGAAAAAAGTATGGTTGAAAATTGTATTTTATGATTTGATTGTGCATAAGTTGGGATGAAACTCTGTGTAAAAGCACCTTCTGCGAATATTCTTCTAAAAAGGTTTGGAAGTTTAAAGGCTACAAAAAAGATATCACTATAGATATTTGCTCCAAGTATTGAAGCAGTTAATAGGTCTCTAAAAAAACCTAAAATTCGTGATATTAAAATTCCAAAACT
>CBFHVJ010000101.1:0-3492 GCA_965659435.1 uncultured Arcobacteraceae bacterium | reverse complement strand
AGATACATTTGCTTTTTCTCTTTTTTTATCAACAATTACTAGATCATACCCTAACTTCTCAGCATACGTTCTAGCTCTTGCTACCCCACCTACATCTGGAGATGCAATGATTGGGTTTTTAAGCTTTTTAGCTTTGATGTAATCGATAAATAACATTGATCCAAGTAAGTGATCAACTGGGATATCAAAGAATCCTTGAATTTGAGAAGCATGTAAATCAACAGTAATAACTCTATCTACACCTGCTTTTTCAATCATATCAGCAACTAGTTTTGCAGAGATTGGAACTCTAGGAGCTGCTTTTCTATCTTGTCTTGCATAACCAAAGTATGGGATAACTGCATTAATTTCACCTGCGCTACTTCTTTTAAAAGCATCTGTTAAGATTAATAGTTCCATTAAATTGTCATTTGCTGGTGCACAAGTTGGTTGGATAATGAAGATATCATCTCCCCTAACTGATTCAGTAATATTTACATTGATCTCACCATCACTAAATCTATTTACTGTTACATCAGCTAAGTCTTGACCAAGATAATCAGCTACTTTTTTAGCAAATTCAGGATTTGCAGTTCCTGATACTAATTTATATCCATTCATAATTAACTCCCTTTTATATTATGCGAATTTTATCAAATTCTTACTTTAAACTGTATCAATAATAAAGCCACTACCAATAACTTTGTCATCATCATAAAAAACAGCAACTTGCCCAGTAGCAACACCATAAACAGGATCTTTTAATTTTATATATGCTTTTTCATCTTTAATCTCTACATCACAACTAACACTTTTACTTCTAAAACGTAATTTTACATTTGAAGTAAAGTTTGTATCACTTATAAACATATTCAGCTCATTTGCTACTACTTCATGAATTGCTAGATCTTCTTTGTGACCAACTGTAATAGTATTGTTTTGTTTATCTTGAGATAATACATAGTGAGGTTCATGCGCACCATGTACATAAAATCCTCTTCTTTTCCCTACTGTATAATGCATATACCCTTTATGATGACCAACTTCATTTCCATCTTTATCAAGAGTTTTTCCTGGCATATCAATATTTTCATGTTTTTCTAATATCTCAACATAAGTATCTTCTACAAAACATATCTCTTGTGACTCTTGACCAGAAGCTATATCTTTTAATGCAGGTAAAGTACTACCTAGTTTTTTAATATCCTCTTTTTTATAAATACTCATAGGAAAAATAAGCTTTTTAAGTACATCTTGTGATACTTGTGCAAGGAAATAGCTTTGATCTTTTGTATCATCTTCGGCACAATAGATAAACTCACCATCAGTCTTAGCATAGTGTCCTGTAGCTAAAAAATCTGCACCAAGTTTCATTGCTTCATCAAACAACGATCCAAACTTAATATTTTTATTACATTTTACACATGGATTTGGTGTGATTCCATCTATATAACTTTTTACAAAGTAATCATATACTTCTTTTTCAAATTTTTCAGTCATATCAACTACGTGATATTTAATACCTAAAAAATTTGAAACTTTATCAATTGATTGGATATTTTTCTCATGATATCCCTCTACTGTCTCATGAAGCTTTAGATATATTCCCTCAACTTCATACCCATCTTTTTGAAGTAAATATGCTGTTACAGAACTATCAATTCCACCACTCATACCTACTATTACTTTTTGTTTATTCATTATTTAACTCTTTAACATTTTTGATTCTTCCATAAAAAGCTCTTTTCTTTTTTGAGCATTATGGAATCTTCTTTTATCATCTTCAGTATCTAGTACTAAAGGTGGTACTTTTATAGGCTGTTTATTATCATCAACTGCAACCATTGTGAAATAACATGTATTTGTATGCGTCACTGTTTGTTTTCGGATATCTTCAGTTACAACTTTTACACCTACTTCCATAGATGTTTTACCAGTATAGTTTACATTTGCAAGAAATGTCACTAAACTTCCTACTGGAATAGGATGCTTGAAAAGTACCTTGTCTACAGAAAGTGTCACTACATAGTGTCCACAATATCTAGAAGCACATGCATAAGCTACTTCATCTAGAAGTTTTAAAACTTGTCCACCATGTGCATTTCCACTAAAGTTTGCCATATCTGGTGTCACAAGTATTGACATTGTTAGTGATTTATTTTGGATTGTATCCATAAATTTACCTTATGAAAAATTGATTAGAATTGTAGCATTATTTATATAAACTCTAAAGGAATAGTCACTGACTCTCTTTGTTTCCATCCTTTGTGAGGGATAGTAAGTATTTCACTTTCCATAAATAATGGTCTTTTAGATCTATTAAAAAATATAATATCTATATCAAGCGTCCTTGGTGCATCTTGAAAACTTCTTTTTCTTTTAAATCTGTTTTCATATCTTTGAAACTCTTTTAGGCATTGTTTTGGAGAGAGGTTTGTATCTAAAACGATAATAGAGTTATAAAAATAATTTTGTTCAAGATATCCAAATGGTGGATTTTTAAGAATAGGAGCTGTTTTAACTATATCAAATCTAGCATCAGTTTTTAATGCATGAAATAGTTTATTGAAAATACGGATTGTATTTCCTATGTTTCCCCCTATTCCTATAGTCACTTGATTTGTTTTTTTACTCTTTTTATTAAACCTATGAGGATAGTTTTCATTTGTAAAAAGTATAAGTGTATCTGATAAAACTTTTTTCATACTAGATTATAAAACTTCCAATAAACCCAATAACTCCACCAAATACAGCACCCCAAACTACAAGCCATCCAAGATGCTCTTTGATTAGTTCTTGAACTATTTGCTTCACCATTTTAGGTGTAAGTTCATCTAGTCTATTTGTCACAACTGTATCTATCTTACTATAGATATCATCACTTATATCACTTTGATTTAGTGTCTCTTGTAAAGTTGATTGAAAAGTTTGAGTATGAACGATATCTGTCATAGCTGATTTAATCTTTGCAGTAAACGGCTCTTGTAAAGGTTCAAGTGCTTTTTCACCACCAAACATACCAAGCATACCACCAAAACTAGACTCCATCACTGCACCTTTTAAACTGATAAATGCAGGTGTGAAGTCTGTTTTCTCAATAAGTTTTGAAAAATCAAAATGTTTATCATCACTACTAAACTCATCTTTGAAAAACTTCTCAAAGTTTTCTTTTGTAAAAAACTGCTCCATGATAAGAGTATGAATTGATAGTTTAAATTGTTCAAACCTATCTTCAATTACACCACTTCCATAAAGAAATGGAACCTTCTCAAAAAGCATATGAATAGCGATAGTATTTGTCAATGCTCCACTTAGAGCAAATAATCCAACTGTAGTAATAACCTCATTGTTTAAAACAACACCAATACCAATAACTAAAACCGAAACAATATTTGAAAGAGTACTCTTATTCAATATGTCATCCCCTTGACAACTTTTTTTGATATAATAGCCAAAATTACAATTATCATATATTAAAAGGCTTTATTTAATGACTATATTTGATTCAATAAT
>CBFHVJ010000100.1:0-3503 GCA_965659435.1 uncultured Arcobacteraceae bacterium | reverse complement strand
TTGTTTGATACCTGCATTTTCTAAGCCGTTTATTACATCAGTCCAATGGGGTCTTATTTTGCATTTTTTATCAAACATTTCATCAAATGATGACTCTTCTTTACAACTATCAAAAATTGACATCTACTTTTTTATCCACCTTTGTCTTAAATCTAATGTATGCGGATACTCTTTATTTTTTGGCATCTCTTTAAAGTAAAGTTTTTTACTTCCTTTTTTAATAGATAATGTTCTATTTGCTTCAAAAGCAAAAATAGAGTTACTCTCTCCTCCAAGTTCTGGTTGATGAGATTCTACAGTACCTTGAGAGTGATTGAAGTCCCAATATCTATTAATTCTTCTTGATTCTGCCTCATAAGAGTTTACAGGGAATGTATCATAACTTCTTCCACCTGGATGTGAAACAAAGTAATTAAATCCACCAATTGATCTTGTATTCCATTTATCTATTATATCAAAAGTTAAAGGTGTATCAACTTTAATTGTTGGATGAAGCGCTGACCATGGCTGCCAAGCTTTATATCTAACTCCTGCTACGTATTCTCCTTCAACATCAGTTGCACTTAATGGAACTTGCACACCATTACAAGAAACTACATACCTTTGAGCATTAAAATTTTCAATTTTAATTTGTAATCTCTCTACTGATGAATCAACATATCTTGCAGTTCCTTGAGAACTTGATTCTTCACCAAGTACATGCCATGGCTCAATTGCAGATCTTATCTCAACAGGCATTCCTTCAACCATAGTCATACCATGTAATGGGAATCTAAACTCAAAGAATGGGTCAAACCAATCAAGTTTGAATTCATAACCTTCATCATTTAAATATTGAACAACACTTCTTAAATCCTCTTTTACATAATGCTCAAGTAGGAATTTATCGTGTAGTCTTGTTCCCCATCTAACTAAATCATGTTTATATGGTCTTTTCCAAAAACATGAAACTAAAGCTCTAACTAATAACATCTGTAAAAGTGCCATTTGTGAGTGAGGTGGCATATCAAAAGCACGTAACTCTAAAATACCAAGTCTTCCTGTAGAACTATCGGGTGAATAAAGTTTATCTATACAAAATTCACTTCTATGGGTATTTCCTGTAATATCTGTCAACATATGTCTAAACAGTCTATCAGTTAACCAAAATGGTACATCTCCCTCTTCAGGAATTTGAGAGAAAGCAATCTCTAACTCATATAGATTTTCCATTCTTCCTTCATCAACTCTAGGTGCTTGTGAAGTAGGACCTATAAATGCTCCTGAGAATAGATAGGATAATCCTGGGTGATGTTGCCAAAATGTAATTAGACTTCTAAGTAACTGAGGATTTCTAAGTAGTGGTGAATCTTCTGGTTTAGCTGCACCAATAGTTACGTGGTTACCTCCACCAGTTCCTGTATGTCTTCCATCAATCATAAATTTCTCAGTACCTAATCTACACTGTCTAGCATCTTCATAAAGATTTAGTAAGTTATCACTTAACTCTTTCCATGAGTGAGCTGGTTGGATGTTAATTTCAATTACACCTGGGTCTGGAGTAACTTTGATTCTATCTGTTCTTAAATCATGTGGAGGTTCATAACCTTCAATAATTACAGCTATATCTAATCTTTTTGCCGTCTCTTCAATAGAAGCAATTAAATCTAAGAATGGTTCAGTTTTTTCAACTGGAGGTAAGAAAATACATAGTTTTCCATCTCTAATCTCAACTGAAAGAGCAGTTCTTACAAATGCAGAGTATTTGTTTTTGATTGTAGTTTTTTTACTCATCTTCTTAGCTCTTTTCTGAACTTTAGAGATATATTCTCCAAGCTCTGGATAAGAAGCAAATAAATCATTTTCAAACTCTTGCTCTAATTCTACTTGAGGTTTAACCATTAATGATTCTAGTGGAAGTCTAAGACCAAGTGGAGAGTTACCAGCACCTAAGAAAAGATGACCACGTCTAAATTCCCATTGAGAAGTAATCCATTTAGTTGTACCAAAACTTAGAGGTAAAACATATCCAACTTCTTCATTTAATCCTTGAGATAGTTTTTGTGCAATAGTCCTTCTCTCTAATGGATCTTTTAGATCAAACTTTAGTGGGTCAATATCAATTGGAAGCTCTGCTTCTTTCATAATATAATAAATTGGATCTTCATATGCTGGAATTATATTTTCATCACTTACCCCTAAAACTAATGATAAAGTAGATAAAAATTTCTTAGCATCTTCAGTTGTATATGGATAAGTTTTATTCATATTAGCTAGTAAATCTGGATTTTCCCATACAGGCTTTCCATCTTTTCTCCAATAAACAGTAGTTTGCCATCTAGGAAGTGGCTCACCTGGGTACCATTTACCTTGTGCATGGTGTAGTAAACCCCCATTTGTAGTTGAATCAAGAAGTTTTCTAGATAAATTATTTGCTAATTCTCTTTTATGAGGTCCATCTGCTTCACTATTCCATTGTGCAGATTCCATATCATCAATTGATACAAAAGTTGGTTCACCTCCCATTGTAAGTCTTACGTCATTTTCTTCTAAATCTTTATCAACTTTAAATCCAAGTTCATAAATAGCATCCCATTGCTCTTGTCTATAAGGTTTTGTAACTCTAGGTGATTCAAAGATTCTTGTAACACTATTATCAAAGAAGAACTCTGTTTCACACTTATCACTAAATCCTTCAATAGCGTGGGCACTATCATAGTGAGGAGTACAAGCTAGTGGTATGTGACCTTCCCCTGCAAATAGTCCACTTGTACTATCAAGTCCAATCCATCCTGCACCTGGAATATAAACTTCTGTCCAAGCATGTAAATCTGTGAAATCTTCTTCTGGTCCACTTGGTCCATCTAGTGATTTAACATCAGCTGTTAATTGAACTAAATATCCTGATACAAATCTAGCAGCAAGTCCTAAGTGTCTTAAAACTTGAACAAATAGCCATGCAAAATCTCTACAAGAACCAAGTTTCTTTGTTAGTGTTGTCTTACATGATTGTACACCTGGTTCTAATCTTACTGTGTAGTTTAAATGATTATAAATTAGTTGATTTACTTCAACTAGAAAATCAATAATAGGTTTCTCTTTTCTATCAATTTTATTTACAAAATCTTTTAATATTTTTGTTTTTTCATCAACTTTTAAATAGGGTTTTAACTCTTTTTTTAACTCTTTTTTATACTCAAATGGAAAATCTTTTGCACTATCTTCAACAAAGAAATCAAAAGGATTTAATGTAATTAAATCTGCGATTATTTCAACATCAATTGAAAATTCTTTAGTTTTTTCAGGAAAAACAATTCTTGCTTGGTAGTTTCCAAATGGGTCTTGTTGCCAGTTTAAAAAATGATTTTCTGGTTTAATTTTTAGTGAATATGCTTCGATTGGAGTTCTACTATGTGGGGCAGGTCTTAGTCTTATAATATGAGGTGAAAGTGAAATATTTCTATCATATTTATATTCTGTTTTGTGAGAGATCGCTACTTTTAAGGCCATTTAGATTCCTTTTT
>CBFHVJ010000099.1:0-3530 GCA_965659435.1 uncultured Arcobacteraceae bacterium | reverse complement strand
ATTTTAGATATTTTTTCTAACATTGGCCATACGAATGATGCAGTTTTACCAGTACCTGATTTTGATGCACCTATAACATCTATCCCTTTATTGGCAATTGGGACAACTTTCTTTTGTATTTGTGTTGGGTTTTCATACCCTTGATCTTTAATAGCATCTAGTATGTTTTTACTTAAGTTTAATCTTTCAAATGATTTGATAAAAGTTCCTTTTAGTTGTATAATTGTATAGATTATACAAAAATAATGATTAATATGGGGAAAGTGATGTTGATTACCACTGGTGGGCTTGGTATATTTTTAATTGGTATGATCATTATGACTAGTGGTTTAAAAAGCTTCGCTGGTGACAATCTTAAAACAACCATGTTATCATTAACAAAAAGTCCTTATAGTGGAGCTCTAAGTGGAGCAACTATGACTGCTATTTTACAATCTTCAAGCGCTACTACTGTTGCGGCCGTTGGATTTGTAGGAGCTGGTATTATAGGTTTTAGTGAAGCTTTAGGGATAATATTTGGAGCAAATCTTGGTACAACAATCACAGGATGGATTGTTGCACTATTTGGATTTAAATTTAAACTTGGAACATTGGCATATCCTATTGTATTTATAGGTGCTATATTAAAACTTTTTGCTAAAAATTATTGGTCAGATGTAGGATTTGCACTAGCTGGATTTGGACTAATCTTTGTTGGTATCTCTACTATGCAAACAGGTATGATTGATCTTCAAAGTATTATCAACCCTTCATCTTTACCAGATAATAGTATATTAGGTTTACTACAACTTCTTTTACTTGGAATTGTATTTACAATCATTACACAATCATCAAGTGCAGGTGTAGCAACTACACTTACTATACTCTATACTGGCCTTATAAATTTTGAACAAGCTGCAGCACTTGTAATAGGTATGGATGTAGGTACAACTTTAACAGCTGCATTAGCTACACTTGGTGGAGATGTAAATGTTAAAAGAACAGGTTTTTCCCATGTTATATTTAATATCTTTACAGCAATTGGTGCTTTTCTATTTATCCCATTTTTTATAGATCTATGGAACTATTTCCAGTTTGGTTCTATTGTTGAAAATGGAGAGATTGCACTAGTAGTATTTCACACTACTTTTAATCTTGTAGGTGTTTTACTTATACTTCCATTTGCAAATATTTTTGGAAAGATGATAAAAAATATATTTAAAGAGGATAAACTTGATTTTATTCATAAACTCGATAGTATTAGTTCTAAAAAGACCTATAGTGCCTTAGATACTAGTTTATTTAATATACGGCAAGAGTTTATTCTACTACTTAAATATATCAATACATTACTCGATAATTCACAAAAAAGTGATATTGATATTGTAGAATTAAAAACCGCTATTGTACACACACAAAACTATATAGATAAAATTGTCAAAAACTCACAAGATGATAAAGAGAATAATTACCTTATAGCTATTGTACACTCGCTTGATCATATAAATAGACTTCATGAGCGTTGCTATGAAGACAGATCTAGAGCCTTAAAAGCTATACACACAAAAGAGTTAAAAACTACTGTTTCATTACTTCAAGATAGTATTCAAACTATTTTAGACGCACTAGAAACTAATGACTATAATAAAGCCAGAGATATCAGTAAAACTGTTGCTTATAATATAAAAGAAAATATCCAACCATTTAGAGAAAGCATTACTAAAAAAGTAGCCAATAAACAAATAAATATTAAGCAAACACGAGAAGAGCTTGAAGCACTAAGATGGCTTTATAGAGTAAGTAGCCATATATTTAGAATCAATGTAAACTTGAGAAAAGCTATTTTAGAATCGGGAGAAAAGAAATGATAAAAACACCACATCTAAGCGCTGATGGAATAATAAAACTTTATGACAAAAAAGAAGTTTTTCAAGGTATTATTTTTATCCAAAGGCTTAATCCTCCATATGGTATAGCACTACCTGGTGGTTTTGTAGATATTGGAGAAACTCTTGAAGATGCCTTGGTTCGAGAGATGAAAGAGGAAGTTTCTTTAAATGTAGAGATTGAGTCTTTACTAGGAATTTATTCCGATCCTAAAAGAGACCCTCGATTTCATACAGTAACAGCAGTGTATATTTGTAAATCATATGGTATCCCTAAAGCAGCAGATGATGCAAAAGAGGTTTATATTTACAACTTAGATGAAATACCTTTTACAGAACTCGTATTTGATCATGCTAAAATTTTACAAGACTTTCTTAAAGATGATATCTAAGTAATACATACATAATATAAAATAATATCATTTGCGATACAATATCGTATGATTGATAAAAAGATATATTTAGTTGGTGGAGCTGTTAGAGATACACTTTTGGGTGAACCAAACTATGATAAAGACTATGTAGCAGTTGGATATACAGCTGAAGATTTTTCCCATTTAAAACAAGTAGGGAAAGACTTTCCTGTATTTATCACTGAAGATGGTGATGAACTAGCACTAGCAAGAACTGAGAAAAAAATATCCTCTGGATACAATGGTTTTCAAATGGATGTATCAAATATTTCTCTTCAAGAGGATCTAAAAAGACGAGACCTTACTATCAATAGTATAGCTTATGATGAACAAAATGACACCTTTATTGACCCTTTTAATGGGCAAGATGATTTAAAAAAGAAAACTCTAAAACATACATCAGAAGCCTTTATTGAAGACCCTGTAAGGGTATTAAGACTAGCAAGAATTAGAGCTAAATATGGATATAGTTGGAAAATAGATCATACAACTAAGGTACTCGTTTTCAATATGAAAGATGAACTAAAATCACTACAACCTGATAGAGTTTATAAAGAGGTATCAAAAGTGCTAGAATTAGAAAATTCTCATATATTTTTTGAAACACTTTTTGAGCTTGGGGTACTAGATGTAATTTTTCCATCTATTCATAAACTTACGACACTAAAGGAAGGTTCTGTTTATCATCTAGAAAGTACACTGTTTGAACATACTATGATGGTACTCAAAAATCTTTCAGACCAAGCACCTTTATTAAAACTAACAGCTATTTACCACGATATAGCAAAACCTCATTGTTACAGGACATATGGGAACTCTTCGAAACATGATAAAGTAGAGTTAGTGAAACCCCTTATAGATATGCAATTACCTGTAAAAATGCAAAAAAGGATGCTATTTCTTATAGAGAACCATATCAAAATATATACCTTCTTTGAGATGAAATCATCAAAAATAGCAAGCTTCTTTGAATCTTTTAGGAAAGACAGAAAGCTTTTGGAAGAGCTTATTACTTTTAGTGATGCAGATAATCAAGGGAGAATTTGTATAAAAGAGAAAGAAAATCTTGACAGAAAGCTTATACTTTCTATTTTCGATGATATATCAAACTATAGCCCAAAACAATGGATAGATGCCCAAGAAAAAGAGGAACTATCAGCCAATGCTATCAAACAACATCTACATGACTACAATACATCAATAGTAAAAAAACATCTTTAATAAATTCCTAATGCTACACATATGCTATATG
>CBFHVJ010000098.1:0-3539 GCA_965659435.1 uncultured Arcobacteraceae bacterium | reverse complement strand
CTCTATATTTTATAGTCATCTTTTTCAGATGACTCGGAATTAAACTATTTGGTTTGTAAAGATTATTACAAAACCTTAAATTTTAAAATAACTCACAATCTCATTTCGACTTGCGTCCCTTGATTTGTGGATGGAATTATAGACAATTCTCTCTTTATTGTCAAGTGCTTTTTGCTTAAATTTTGGAAAAAACCTTATTATATTCATCTATTATAAAGACGTATCTTTAGAAAGTCCTATCTCGTGGTACTTGTTTCCTAGAAATAAATTTTGAGATTCTTTTTAATTTTTTCTATAAAAGGTAGTTAATTATTAATTTGTGATAAAAAAGGGAAATATTTAATTTTATATCCATAATAATGGATATAAAATTAAGTTAAATTAAGAGTTTTGTAGTTTATTAATTATTTTAATTAAGAAGTTTGCAGAGTTTTTTGCTGAACTATCTAAAAATTCATCAAAATTAAACCCTGCATCCATATCAGCTGTATCACTAATAGCTCTTAATATTAAATAAGGAACATTTAAAGCATCACATACAACGGCAACACTTCCACCTTCCATCTCTAAAGCATCAGCTTTAAATGTAATAGAAATAAAATCTTTTCTTACTTCATCTGCTACAAATTGATCACCCGTTGCAATAGTACCTTCAATAATTTTAATATTATTTTCTTTTGCAACTTCTAAGGCTAAATCTTTTAACTTTTTATCTGTATTAACAAAAACACTTCCACCAGGAACAAATCCATTTGGATGTCCAAATGCTGTAATATCTAGATCATGTTGACAAAGCTTATTAGCAACTATTAAATCACCAATTTTTAATTCAGGATTTATACCACCTGCAACACCACTAAATAATAAAGTATCACATCCAAACTTTTCAATCATTGTTGCTGCAGTTAAAGTTGAAAAAACCTTTCCTATTTTACTGTAAGCAATAACAATATCTAAACCATTATAGTTTACTTCATAATACTTATTATTGGCAAATTCAACTACATTAATATTATTAAAGTTTGCTAATAGAGGTTCTATCTCCTCTTCCATTGCTCCCATAATAGCTAATTTAGTCATTAAGTGCCTCTAATGTCTTTTCTAAAGTAGTCATATCTGATACATTTAAAGTAGGTACTGATTTAATAATCTTTCTATTAAGACCTTTTAGTACTGCCCCATTTCCAAATTCAATCATAGCATCTAAAGATGAAGCATGATCTACAATAGAATGTTTATATTTTACTGGTGAAACTAATTGTTTTCCTAGTAAACTAACCGCATCCTCTTTAGTATTATATTGCTGTGCTGTAACATTAGAAACTACTGATGTTTCAAAGTTTTCATTTAAATATTCATTTAAATATGGTTGTAGTTTTTCAACTGCACTATTTAGTAGTTCACAATGACTTGCTACACTCATATCTAATACTAATGCTCTTTTTGCACCAGCTTCTTTATAAGTATCAGCTAAACTTTCTAAATCAGCTTTTTTACCAGCTACAACTATTTGACCATCCATATTATAATTTGCTGCCCAAATAAGTTTTCCATCTTCTCTTTGAGATGCAGTCATTGATTCAACAGTTGCATCATCTAGTCCAACTAAAGCCATCATTCCAGCACCAGCACCTGCACATGCTTCATTCATAAATTGACCTCTTTTATAAACTAATTCAACAGCATCAAGGTAATTCATAGCTCCACTTGCAACAAGTGCTGAAAACTCCCCAAGGGAATGTCCTAAAACAAATTCAGGTTTAATATCAGATTTAGATTTAAAAACTGCAAGTGCAATACAACTTACTAAAAGAATAGCAGGTTGTGTATATTGAGTTTGCCCTATGTTTTTATTTTCAGTGAATAATAGCTCTTCAAAGTCAAATCCAAGCCTTGTACTTGCAGCTGAAATCATCTCTTTTGCTATTTCACTATTATCAAAAAAGTCTTTCCCCATTCCAATAGTCTGACTACCTTGTCCTGGAAAAATAAAAGCTACCTTTTTCATTAGCTACAGTGACCTCCGCCACAGCATCCACTTTTTTCTTCCTCTTTTGGCTCTTCATGAGTTGAGCAACCTCCATCATTACTTCCACATCCACATCCACCTGCAGCTGCAGCTCCACCTACTACACCCATAGAGACCTCTTCTTCAGTTGCAGCTCTAACTGACATAACTGCAACAGTAAACATTAAAGTTTTTCCAGCCATTGGATGGTTATAATCAATTGTTACTTCATTCTCAGCAATTTCTTTTACATTTACTTGTACAGTCTCACCATTCTCACCTGTACCATATAACGTCATACCTTCAACTAAATCAATACCTGCAAATTGCTCTTTTGGTAGAGTTTGATATGCTTCTTCATTAATTTCACCATAACCATCTGCTGGCATAACCATTACATCAGTTTTAGATCCACTTTCTAAACCAATTAGATTAGATTCTAATCCTGGGATAATATGTCCCTTACCTGTAATAAACTCTAATGGTGCTTGACCAACATTTGTATCTAGTTGTTCTTTTGTATTTGCATCTTGTAAAGTATATTCAATACCTACTACCATATTATTTTCGATTTTCATTTTTTTCCTTTTTTATTGATTTGAAATATTTTTTTGAGCTTCTTTTGCCTGCTTTGAATCAGGATATATCTCAATTAAAGTGCTGTAAAATGTTGCAGCATTATCTAAGTCGTTGATTTTCTCAAAAGATATTGCACTGTGCAATAATAAATTTGGCATCCACCAACCTTTATCGTACAATAATGCACTTTGCTTAAAATACGAGATCGCTTTTTTATACTTTTTTCTTACATACCACATCTCACCTAATGTATAGTTAGATTCAGCTGGTTTATAATTTAACCGTATCAATTCCTCATAGATAGGAATTGCTTTTGTAAAATATTGTTTTTTAAATAAAGATCTAGCTTCTTCCATCATCTGTTTTTTCGATTTTGATGAACTCTTTTTTTTCTTTTTTTCAATTAATGATACTAGTTTATCAAATTGCTGTTTCGTCACAAACTGTGACATGTTGGATTTTAACTCATTTTGAGAAACATATACTGAGTTGATACTATTAACTAATTTAGTTAAGCTATCCTGATGTTTTTTTAATAAATGAAAATCTTTTTTTAAACCTTCTTGATTTTGTATAATGATTTGTTGGTCTTCTAAAAGTTTTTCTATTACTAACTTTATATTATCTAGATCAACTCTTAATTGTGCAGTATCTGTTTTCGACTGTTCTAATTGTCTAGAATGTAAAGTAGTTGTCTGAGTAACTTGATTTAAATTATTCACATTATCATGTAATTTCTTACTATCACCTTCTAATATAGACTCTAATCCATCAATTCTTTCCGATAAAGATTCAATTGTAGTTTTTACAGTTTTTACACTAGTATCAAATTTATCAAGTTTATTTTTATTATGTAAGATATGTTTTTCTGTAGATGTCAAACCATATGGATTTGGTGATGAGATATCACCTGCACCAAAAGCAGACACCTCTTTTGCACTTACAAAAGAGG
>CBFHVJ010000097.1:0-3542 GCA_965659435.1 uncultured Arcobacteraceae bacterium | reverse complement strand
ACAACCTGCCATTTGACCTTGGTATGATTAAAAAAGAGGGATTTGTCAATCAATACACACTAATCGATACACTTAGATGTTCAAGGCATTTGCTAGATTCTCCTTATCATAGATTACAGTATTTAAGATACTCTCTTGAGCTATATAAAGATGAAACAGAAGAGGCAAAAAAACACAATATCACTATAAAAGCTCATGATGCTATTGGCGATGTATTAGTTATGAAATTACTTTTATCAAAACTAGTTTCAATTGTAAAAGAGCAGTTTCCTGGAATTAATCCAATGAAAAAGTTGGAAGAGCTAACTTTACAGCCTATTTTTGTAAAAACATTCAAATTTGGTAAGTATAAAGGACGAAACATTGAAGAGGTATGCGATGAAGATATCGGATATATTAACTGGATGATGGAAAATATGGATTTAGATGAGGATATGAGATATACATTAGATAAAATTATGGGGCATATATAGTACTGTGATTTTTAGTAATAAAAAATAGTATCAATGTTATGAATTTTTTTTATTTTAAAACGAAACCTTAGTCTATTTTCAGTAAAATAGATTAATTTTTTAACATAATAATATCATCTTTCAAATGAAATTTTTTAAAGGTATAAATTGCAAACTATTTTAGCTTTGTAATGTAAGTCACTAAATTATGTGATTTACTTATTGTAGAATTAGTGATGTAAATAATCACACATTTAATAAAAAGTAGGCATAGTTTAATGAGAATAGTACACTTTAGTGATACCCACTTAGGGTTTAATGATTTAGATGTCATCAACGAAGAGAATATAAACCAAAGAGAAGCTGATTTTTATGATGCTTTTTCTCAAGTTGTAGAGCAAATAAAAGAGATAAAACCTGACTATATTATTCATACAGGGGATTTGTTTCATAGGACAAGTCCAAGCAATCGTGCAATTACTTTTGCCCTGGAGCAATTTAAGATTATCAATTCTCTAAATATTCCATTTATCCTCATTGCAGGAAATCACTCAACTCCACGAACTAATCTTAGTAGTCCCATTTTAAAAATATTTGAAAACTTTGAAAACATCTATGTTTCTTATAATCAAGAGTATAAAAAAGTAGAGTTTGAAGATATAGTATTTCATTGTCTGCCACACATGAATGATGACACAAAAGCTCTCTCTCAAATAGAGCTTTGCGAAGAGTCAATTGATGCAAGTAAGAAAAACATCATGATGATGCACTGTAGCGTTGGTGCATGGTATCTCATGCAAGAGTTTGGAGAGTGGGTTTATCCAACAGATAAAGAGTATATTTTTGAAAAGATGGATTATGTAGCTCTTGGACATTGGCATGGTTTTGGAAAAGTTGGTAAGCATGAAAATGTTTACTACAGTGGAAGTACAGAGCGAACTAGTCTTAATGACAAACGAAATTCAAAAGGGTTTGCACTTATTAGCCTTGAAGATACATTAACTATTCAATACAAAGAGATTAAAATCAGACCAATTTTAGAGTTTCAAATTGATTGTGAGAACTTAGAAGCATCTATTGAAGCACTAGATTTATCAAATATCAAAGATACTATCTGTGAAGTAAAACTTATTAATTTAACTACTATGCAATCAATAGATATAAACACCGCTGATATAAAAAAAGTTTTTGAACTTGCTCTGTATGTAAATGTCAAAAGAGAGTTTAAAACATCAAGTGATGCTAAAACAATTGATGATATTGAATCTCTTTCACTTGAAGATTACTTTATAGAGCATATTAAAGAAGATAGCAAATCTGAAGAATTTGATAGATTAAAAATAAAGGTGCAAGAGTTATTTAGTACTTACGAAGAGGTGTACAGTGATACTGAATAGTCTTGATTTATTAAATTTCAAAAAATATACTGAAAAGAGTTTCAAATTTAATGAAGGATTAGTTGGAATCATAGGTAAAAATGGAAGTGGAAAATCCACAATTTTTGAAGCTATTTTATTTGCACTGTATGGGGAACTAAAAACTAAAGGTTCAAAGGATCTTATACGAAATTCAAGTGTGAGTGAAAAAGAGCCTGTAAGTGTCTCTTTAGAATTTGAATTTGATGGACTTACTTACAAAGTTGTGAGAGAATTTAGAGGAAAAGCACTATCAGCTAATGCAAAATTCTATAAAAACGAAGAACTTATAACAACAGGTGCAAAAGAGGTTACAAACTCTATAGTAAAACTTGTAAAGATGAGTAAAGACGCCTTTATGCATACTCTATTTGCCTCTCAAAAAGAGCTTACAAGCCTTAGTAACCTCAAACCTGAAGATAGAAAAAAGATGATTAGAAAGTTGCTTGGGTTAGAGAAAATTGATGCTATTGAAACTATGCTAATTGAAAAAAGTAGAAGCCTTAAAAGAGAGATAGATGCTTTTAGAGAGGTATTACTAAGTAGTGATGAGATTATTGCTAAAGAGAGTGCTATAAAAACACATAATGAAAATAAAACTCTCATTACTACAAGTCTAACTGCAAAATCAAAAGAGCTAGAAACTCTCAAACTAAAAGAGACTCAGGCTAAAAAAGAGCTAGATCTTTTACAGATGACAAAAGAGAATAAGACAAAGCTAACAAACGAACTTGAACTTATCAAAAATACTCTTGAATCTCAAAAACTAAATCAAGCTAAACTTTCATCTGAGCTATTAGAGTTACAGCAAAAACAAAAAGAGTTAGTTACATTAGAGCCTGTAAAAATTGAGTTTGAACAGTTGCAATTAAAATTAAAAGAGCAACAGCAACTTAAGGAGATACAGCTTAAAAAAGACGGATTAAATAAAGAACAGATACAACTTAGAGAACAATACACAAAAGCTAAAAATGATATTGCTGCACTAGAGCTTGAAATGAAAGATTTTGCAACTTTACAGTTAAAACAACAGCAGGTTAAAAATGAAGTGGACAAACTTCAAACCAACATCAAAGAGCTTGATGTTCAAATAAAAGCTATCAGTTCTTCAATATCAGGAGAGCAAAAACTTATCGACATCACAAAAGCTCAGATTGTTCAAATTCAAGATATTGGAAAAGGTTCAAATTGTCCAACTTGTACACGACCACTTTTAGAAGAGTATGATAAAGTAATAGCAAATTTATCAAATACAATAGAGACTTTACAAAAAGAGAGAATAGATAAACAAACTCTTGAATTATCAAAACTAGAAAGCTCAAAAGCAACATTTGATAAGCAAAAAGAGGAACTAGATACACAGCTTCAAGAGTTAAATAAACAAGTCACAATTGTTGAAACAAAACAAAAAGACCTTCTCAAAGCAAATAACTATTTTAAAGAGGTAGAAACAAAAGGTATCCAAAACAAAAAAGAGCTTGAAGAACTTTCAAAATATACTTATGACGAAAAATATCATTTAGATATGATTACAAAAGAAGAAACTTTAAAACCAAAATATGATGAATATAAAAAACTCCAAACACTTATGCTAAGAGTTTCTGTACTTCAAAAAGAGCTAGATGAGATTAAAAAAGCTATCGATGATAAAACATTAGCCTTTACAAATAAAGAA
>CBFHVJ010000096.1:0-3561 GCA_965659435.1 uncultured Arcobacteraceae bacterium | reverse complement strand
CCAGAGGTTAAGGGTGTAAAAAGTTATGCAAAAGATCAAGAAGATGTATATGTTGTACTAGAACCTTCAGAATTACAATCAGTTAAATTTAAAAATGAACAAATTGCAACAATCGCACAAACCACACGAAAAAAAGAACAGTACCTTGAGATAATCAATTCTCTTATCTTAAGAAATAAAGAGGTTCGAGTTTTCAATACAATTTGTGATGCAACATTTGAAAACCAAGATGCTACAAGAGAACTTTCACACGATGTTGATATTATGATTGTAATTGGTGGAAAAAACTCTTCAAATACTAAACAACTTTTTAATATCTCTTTAGAACAATGCAGTAGTAGCTATTTAATTGAAGATGAAACAGAATTAGAGCTATCATGGTTTCAAAATAAAAATCTATGTGGAGTAACTGCTGGTGCTTCTACACCTGATTGGATCATACAAAAAGTAGTAGATAAAATACAGAAAATTTAAGTAACTTTTCGATACAATAAGCCCTTAATATTAAAACGTATACGTAAAAGGGTTATAATGAGAATCGAAGATATCGAAATTGGTGAAGATGAAAACTTTGCAGCAATGTTTGAGGAGAGTGAAAAGAAAACACAAACAAATACTGTAGTAGATGGTGTAATCGTAGAGATTAATGGTGATGATGTACTAGTTGATGTTGGTCAAAAGATTGAAGGTAAAATCAATGCTAATGAGATCACAGTAAATGGTGAGCTAAAGTACAATGTAGGTGATACATTACCAGTAATGATGAGTGGATTTAGAGGTGAAAGACCATCTATTTCACATCAAAAAGTTTTACAAAAAGAACTTGTTGATGCATTCTTTGCAGAGCATGGAGAAGAACCAGCAGATATTATTGTATCTGGTACAGTTATTGCTGTTAAGAAAAGAGCAGGATTCACTGTTAAAGATGAAAATGGTTTAGAATACTTCATGCCAATGGGTCATGGTTATTTAAAAGCTGATAATGCAATTGGTAAAAAAATTGAAGCTAAAGTTTTAAAAGTAAACAAAGAGCAAAATTCTATTGTTATCTCTAGAAAAGTTTTAATCGAAGGTAAAAAAGCCGCTAAAGAAGAAACTATCAAAAAAATCATGGCTGATGACAACCCAGTTGTTGGAACAATCAAAAAAATCACTAGCTACGGTATGTTTATTGACCTTGGTGGAATTGATGGACTATGTAATTACAATGAAATTAGTTACAAAGGACCTGTTAATCCATCTTCTTACTATAAAGAGGGAGATAATGTAGAAGTTAAAGTTCTTAACTATGATTCAGAAAAAGGACATATCTCATTATCAATCAAAGCTTGTCTTGCTAATCCATGGGAAGAGATGAAAGATCAATTAGAAACTGGTGATACTATTGGTGTAACTGTTTCTAACTTCGAATCTTATGGTGCATTTGTTGATTTAGGAAATGATGTAGAAGGTCTTTTACATATCTCTGAAATCTCATGGAACAAAAATCTCAAAAACCCTAAAGACGTTTTAAATATCGGTGATGAGATCAATGTACAAGTTATTGAATTAGACGCTGATAAAAAAAGATTAAGAGTAAGTTTAAAATCTCTTCTTCCAAAACCTTTTACTCAATTTTCACAAAACAATAAAGTTGGTGATGTAATCACTGGTAAAGTTGTAACTGTTACTGACTTTGGTGCATTTATTAACCTTGGTGAAGTTGATGGTCTACTTCATAATGAAGAAGCTAGCTGGGACAACTCTGTAAACTGTAAAAAACTTTACAAAAAGGGTGATGAAGTTGAAGTTAAAATCATCAGAATTGATGCAGATAAAGAAAATATTTCTTTATCTACAAAAGCTTTAGCAGATTCACCAGTAAAACAATTCCAAAAAGAGAACCCAGTTGGTTCAATCGTTAAAGGTAATATCAAAGACTTTAAAGATTTCGGAATGTTTGTAAAATTAAATGACAATATCGATGCTTTAGTTAGAACTGAAGATTTTGGTCCATTTGAACAAGAGGAAGCAAATGTAGGTGATGAAGTTGAAGCTGTAATCACTAATATCGATACTCAAAAAAATAAAATTAGATTATCTATTAAAAGATTAGAATCTCAACAAGAAAGAGAACTATTAAAATCTGTTAATGATGATTCATCAATGACTTTTGGTGATTTACTAAAAGATCAATTAAAAAAATAATTTTTTAGGTATAGCTTTAAGGGCTATACCTTCTACTAAAAAACAATTCTTTAAAACAAGGAAAAACTATCATGAATAAACACACAGTTGTTGTATGTGACCATATCCATGAAAGTGGATTAGAAATTCTACAAAACACTTCGGATATAAACTACGTATACGCAGCAGACATTGATAAAACATCTTTATTAGATGTAATCGCAGACGCTGATGTATGTATAACTAGAAGTTCAACAGATGTAGATGAAAAATTTTTAAATGCTGCAAAAAAACTTAAAGCTGTTGTAAGAGCAGGTGTTGGTGTTGATAATGTAAATATGGAAGGATGTAGCAAACGAGGTGTTATTGCCATGAATGTTCCAACTGCAAATACTATCGCTGCAACTGAACTTACTATGACTCACCTACTAGCATGTATGAGAAAACTCCCTTACTCTCACGCTCAATTAAAAGATCAAAGAATCTGGAAAAGAGAAGATTGGTATGGACAAGAGCTTTATGGTAAAAAGTTAGGTGTTATCGGTTTTGGTAATATTGGACATAGAGTTGCACTAAGAGCAAAATCTTTTGAAATGGATGTAGTTACTTATGACCCTTACATCGATGCATCAAAAGCTACAGACCTAGGTATTGAATATACTACAAACTTTGAAGATATTTTAGCATGTGACATTATTACTATCCATACACCAAAAAATGAAGAAACTCTTGATATGATCAATGAAAAAGAGATCGCTAAGATGAAAGATGGTGTGATTTTAATCAACTGTGCAAGAGGTGGTTTATACAATGAAGAAGCTTTAGTAAAGAACCTTAAATCAGGTAAAATTGCTATGGCTGGTATTGATGTATTTATAAAAGAACCAGCTACAGATCATCCATTATTAGATCTTCCAAATGTAACAGTAACTGCTCACTTAGGTGCGAATACTGTTGAGTCTCAATATAAAATTGCAACACAAGCTGCAAATAATGCTATTGAAGCTGCAAGAGGTATTGGCTATCCACATGCTCTTAATTTACCAATTGATGAAACAAAAATTCCATCGTTTGTTAAGCCTTATTTAGAGCTTACTCAAAAAATGGGATTCTTACTCTCTCAAATGGACAAGTCTGCAATTAAATCTATTAAGATTGAAGCAGAAGGTGAAATTGGTGATTATTTAGATTCACTAAATACTTTTGCTACTGTTGGAGCATTAACTACTGCTCTAAGCACAGAAAAGATCAACTATGTTAATGCTACATTTGTTGCTGAACAAAAAGAGATCAAACTAATCGCTGATCAAGTGCCAAACAATAGTGGATATAAAAATAAAGTTACAGTAAAAATCACTACAAATAATGGTGTAAATAGTGTAAGTGGTACAATCT
>CBFHVJ010000095.1:0-3580 GCA_965659435.1 uncultured Arcobacteraceae bacterium | reverse complement strand
TTACTTAATAAATTATAAAAAAAGATTATATCATGAATATGTCTTAATAAAAGATTACAAATCTACACATATTTGGAAATTTATAATATTTTAAGCATTAAAAGTTTGCAAATTGCAATATTTTCTAAAAAATAACCTATTTTAGATATAATCATCAAAATTAATAAGGATAGATGAGTTTTGATTGGGAAAAAACCACTAAACGAAAAAGCATTACGGCTTCGATATATTAGAGCATTAGAAAAGTTTGTAAAAAGAGCGATAAATTTAATCAAAGATGAAGAGTTTGATTTTGAAAAATTTAAAGCTAAAATGGTAGAAAACTTTAAAGATGTGGAGAAAGTAGAAGCTGTAAGACTTGATAGTGGTTATATGATGAAACTCAAAGAGTTTGTTAACCTAATCTTATCTTACATAGATGTTCATAGTGAAGATTTTCAAAAAGAGAGAGATACTTTATTAAAAGAAGCAAACTTACTTCATAAAGAAAAAAATAGAGCTACATATAAAAAAGACAAACACTCAAAACATAAATTTAATGATGGATATTAGTACTAGTTATTATGGCAAATAAAAAAACTTTTAATCTTACAGGTGTAATCAAAAAAGTACTTTATACAAATAGTGAAAATGGCTACTGTATAGCAGTACTAGAAAATGATCAAAAGATTTGTGGAAATTATTTTGATGCAGATATAAATAAACTAGTAGGTGAAGAGATTATTATGAGTGGTGATTGGACAACTCATAAAAAATATGGAACACAGTTTGAGTTTACAACACTTGAAGTACAAGAAGCAGAACTATATTTCTTCCTTACAAAGATTGTAAAAGGTGTAGGGAAAAATGTCGCTAAAGCTTTGTTACAAAAGTATAGTGAAGAGGAACTTGTAGATATTTTGGATAATGATCCAAATAAACTACTGAATGAAAAAGGTATCAAAGAGAAAAAACTTACAACTATTGTAAATAGTTGGCAAAAGTTTAAACATATGAGAGAGCTTGGCTCATATCTTTCTAAATATGGTGTGACAAGCAATCTTATCACTAAAATATATGAAGTATTTGGAGCTGCTGAGAATCTTATAGAAAGAATTGAACAAAACCCTTATATCTTAACAAAGATAAAGGGAATAGGATTTAAAAAAGCAGATGAGATTGCAAAAGCGATAGGGATTGATATAAAATCACCTTTTAGAATCTCTGCATGTTTAAACTATATCATGAATGAATATTGTGAAAGCAATGGAAATAGTTCTATAGGAAAGAAAAAACTCTTTTTGCTTCTTGATGATACTCTTGGCTTTGAAGAGGAAAATAGACTTTATGAGAATTGTCTTAACCAGATGATCCGAGATAATGATATTTTTAAAACTACCCAACATAGATATGCTCCAAGTATGTTGTACCATGCTGAAAAAAATATTATAGAATTCTTTGAAAAAAGAGCAAAATCTCCAAAACACAAAATAGTAGAGGATTTTGACAAATATATCACTAAAAAAGAGGAAACTCTTGGATTTACACTAAGTATTGAACAGAAAAAAGCGGTATCTTTGATAAATGATGGAAACAACACTTTGATGCTAGTAGGTTATGCTGGTACTGGTAAATCTACATCATCTAGAGCACTTTTAGAGCTACTTGAAGAGGTGTATGGATATGATGAGATACATTGTATTGCATTAAGTGGTATTGCTTCTCAGAGAATTAGTGACACCACAGGGTATAAAAGTAGTACTATCCAATCACTTCTTTTAAGTTCTAAAGAGAAAGATTATTTGGATTATAAAGTGGTACTTTTAGATGAAACATCTATGGTAAACTCTATGATGTTTTATCAAATCATCTCAAAAATCAAAGATGATACAGTATTTATCATAGTTGGTGATGATGGACAGTTACCTGCTATTGGTGCAGGAGATATACTTGCAGATGCAATTAAGTTTGAATTAGCACCAGTTTGTAAATTGACAAAAATCTATAGACAAAATGAACATCAAGCAATTGCTGTGATTGCAAATGATATTAGATGTGGGCAAGTTCCTAACTATAAAGAAAAATATGATGACTTTAAATTTGAAGATGTATCTATAGATAACTATTATGGTTCAAAAGCTGTGATGAATGCAAATGAATTTTCAAATGTAAGAGAGTTAAATACAGATAAGATACTAAGTGCTATTTTGAATACCAGTAGTAATTATTTAAAAGAGTCATACAATCTTATTAAAGATAAACAAATATCAAGATTTCTGACATTATTTCAAGTTATTACTCCTATGAAAGGTGGACTTTTAGGAGTTGAAAACCTTAATAAACATCTTCAAGCACTGTTTAATTCAAATCGTGGAAAAAGTGTACAAACAAGACTCTATGAGTATAAACTAGCTGATAAAGTTATCCATATCAAAAACACAAATATGAAAGCTCAGACGATGAAGATGTACCGAGAAGGTAGTACAGAATATCTTGAAAAAAGAATTTTCAATGGTCAGCTAGGTATGATAATCAAACTAGATTTTGAAGAGAGTAAGGCTATTATACTTTACCCAAATGATGATACAGTAGTATTTTATGATTTTGATGAGTTACAAAATCTTATAAATTTAGCGTATTGTTTAACTATCCATAAGACTCAAGGTATGGAGTATAATACAGCACTTATACCTATGACATTTAGTCATTTTATCATGCATAATACAAAGTTACTTTATACAGCAATTACAAGAGCTAAAAATATGTGTTATGTTGTAGGTGAAGAGGAAGCTTTCGCAACAGCCTGTAAAAGGATAGAAACAACAAAACGAAGGACAGTTATTCAGGATTTACTTGGATAGTTTTAGATAATATTCTTCAGGTACACTTGACAATAGCTTGAACTTCTAAAGTTTAAGAGGAAAGTCCGGGCTACAGTGAAGTAGGGTTCCATTTAACTAATGGCTAGGGTAACCTAAGGGATAGTGCAACAGAAAGTAAACTACCATAATTTATTATGGAAAAGGTGAAACGGTAGAGTAAGAGACTACCAGGCTTTTGAGTAATCATAAGTGCTTTGTAAACCCAACCCGTAGCAAGAAGAGGGTGGTAAAAACTTCACAGTTGAAGCCTCTTCGCAAGATTTTTAGGGTAACCTAAAAACTAGATAAATTATTGTCCACGACAAAACGCGGCTCACTGTGTACCTACTAATATATCGTTTGATATCTGTGTTTTAATTCAGCTTTATAAGTATTATACATATCTTCTAATGATTTTGCATGATCCATATTTAAAATAACTCTAGCAAAATTTAATGGATAGTCAATATAACTACCTACATCTTTTTCATATACTTTTTCTAGAACAGCATACATCTTAGTATATATTTCAGGATTTAGCTTTTGGAGTTCTTCTAGGTGTTCTTGAATTTTGATAAGTTCAGAATCATTAAACTCACCTCGTTCATTGATCTCTTTTCTTACTTGAACATACTGGCGAAGGTCTTTTTTATTACGAATATAGTCTTCAAAAATCTCTATTAACATAATTTCTCCTTATATTAATGTAGGATAATGTTACCTTATACATATAGCATATG
>CBFHVJ010000094.1:0-3636 GCA_965659435.1 uncultured Arcobacteraceae bacterium | reverse complement strand
GTACGAGCTTATGGAGATGCCGTAAATAAAGTAATAGAACAAAGTACTTTAAAAGAATATAGAAAACTAGATACAAAGAATATCACTCTAAACTATGATATGCTTGGACAAGTTGAATACCTTCTTGAACAAAATAATATATCTATTACAGATAAAGAATTTACATCAAATGTAGTTTTAACACTTGGGGCAACTCAAGAGGAGTTTGATATTTTAGAATCAAAGCTTCCTCTTGGAATTGTATTGAAAGATTAATAATCTAAATTTTTATTTATTAAAGCCTCAATTACTACTGTAGCATAACAGCTTGATGGAAGTTCAAACTCTAACATCATACTACCTGTCTCTTTTTCAAATTTGTTTTTAATATTTGTAGCCTTCATCCATGCATTTCTTCTAAAGCCTTTGAAATCAACAACAAAAGGATCATCAAATTGAGCTTCTAGTTCACCAGCTTCCCCTTTTGATCGAGGTACTTTAGCTCCAGGCATCAACCCTGTAACAACTTGTTTTGTTTTATCTTCATAAATATCACCATCAAGTTCAAGAAGCTTTTTAAGCCCTTGCTCTCTTGATAATTCAACTCTTTTTACAAGCCAAGAATTAAAGATATAACTTTGGTAAATAGAAACCATCATATGTTCTAATTTTTTATCTTCTGTACTTTCTTCACCATATGCTATAGCTTGTGATTGTTCATATTTATCATCAAATCCAAACCTTTGATAACCAAAATAGTTTGGGATACCATGCTTTTGTATATGTGAAAGATTTTGATACAAAAACGGTAGATCAGACTCATAAACATCATGCAGTCTAATTGTAAACTTATTACCTACTAAATCACCCTTTTTAATGGCAGTATCACAATAGTTTAACTCTAAAACCTCTACATTTTTATGCTTAAATCTATTGATCTCTTTTGCAAATTGAGCTGGAAAAGAAAGATATTGAAAAGTAGTTGCATGTTTATCTTTTAATCCTGCATATCCTACTAGTCGTTCCTCTATTTTCAGTTGTGATGAAAACTCTTTTACCATATCCCATGTAGTCATATTGACTTTTTTAATTTTAATAATTGCAAATCTACCTCTTGTAGAATATTTGATATTTTGTAATTCTTCAACTATAAAGTCATCTTTATTTTGTTGAAAAAATAAATTAATTGGTTCGTTGGTATTAAGATATTCTCTTGATGTTTGCATTTACTGGATCCTGTTTGATTAATTGGCTCAATTGTAACTGATTTTCCTTAGTTATCACTTCACTTTTAAATAGCTCTCCTAAAATCGCACTAGAGGTTCTTTCAAGCTTTCTTGATATCTCATCTATTGTATAGTTTCTTCTATACATATTTTTAGCTTTTATCTTATCCTCTAAAGACCATTTTAGTCCACTATTTTTAGCTTTTCCAGATGAAATATTTTTCGATTGTCTTAAGTTCTGTTTATCTTCTTTTTCTAGCTTTGTAAGTTTTACTTTTTTTGTTTTTCCAATAGATTTAATATCTTGTTGAGTATCTTTAATTCTTCTATTGATAAGTTTATCGAGGTTATTTGACATAAGATAGTGAAAATTTTCACTATCTTTTACTAATCGTTGTTTTGCTCTTGTAATGGCAACATAAAAAAGATTAAATTCATCAATTAGCTCTTGATTTTTTAATATAGGCAGTTGCTCTTTATAATCTTTGATTGAATTACATCCAAGATCAACAATCAAATCTGCAAAATCTGTAAAATCGTCTGCTATTGTTACCTCATCCCACTCTAAACCTTTTGCAGTGTGAGCAGTTGTCAAAAAAAGTATCTCTTTTAATCTCTTATTAAATCCATTTGATTCTTTATTTTTCCAAGCATTATAAAACTTTTGAGCTATATCTTGAAATTCAAATACCCTCTCACCATATTCTTTTGCTACTTTAAGTGCTGATTTTAATTCAAAATCATCAACCTCTTTCGCATAATCTGATATCTCATCTTCATCTTTAAAATCTTTTAAAAACTTATTTTTTACAATTTTATTTTTTTGTTTATTTAAAGCATAATAAACTTCAACAGTCAAACTAAATATCTCTTTAGGATCACGTATAGTCACAAAAGGTTTTCTCTCATCTATTCTACTACCAATTGTTGATATTAGTGTTGCATTTGTTCGAGAGATAAATCCTTTTGAAATTATAGGCTTAATATCATTATTAAATGATTCAATAAGTACATCTTCATTTTTAAAATTTATTAATAGTTTATTTGCGTATTGTGCTACATCTTCATTAAATCTAAAACTACATGATAAAAAAAGTTCTTTATCACATTTTATCTTTTGAAGAGCATTTTTACTTCCCCTAAAAGAGTATATTTGTTGATGTTGATCTCCTACATAGATTTTAGTCTTTGCATTTAGTAGTTCAAAAATTGCTAAAGTGACTTCATTTGTATCTTGTGCTTCATCTAACATCGCAATATCATAATTAAATTGTCTAATCTCATCTTTTGAAAGTAATAAAAAGTAGTATTTCAAATAAAAACTATGGGTAGGCTTCATCGATCCAATCATCATATAATCAAACATCTGTTTAGCAGTTGAGTGTTCTATATCATCTTTTGTGATTGCCTCTTTAGATGAATTACAAAATCCCTCAAAGATCTTTAAAGCAGTAATTGCTTGGGTATATGTAATATGACATTTTTTAGATATATCTATAGCTCTATAGTATGTAAGATTATCAAGATCTAAAGTAGTGTTTTGTTTGATAGCACTATAAGCTAACCCATGTGTCGTTTTAATATGAGTATTTGTAGGAAATGTCCCTGTAGCTTCATTTTTAATAGCACTATTAAATGCTAAGTAAAGTACTTTATTTTCAGAATCTTTTTGAGATATTAGCCTTAGGGTAGATGTTTTTCCAGTACCAGCAAAAGCATTTATTTTTATAGTTTTGTATTTATTAATAGAGGAGATTATCTCCTCTTGCTGTTTTGTCATATTCATAAATTGATTCTAACTATTTTTTCTAAACTAATTAAAAAATATGACAAATTGCAATATTTTTTATCCTAAAAGAGCTTTGATAGTTCCACTCATTCGTTTACCATCAGCACTACTTCCCACTTTCTCTTTAAGTGCAGGCATAACTTTACCCATATCTTTCATCGTCTGGGCACCTACTTGAGCTATTATATCTTTAGTGATAGCTTCTAACTCTTCATCTGTAAGTTGTTTTGGAAGGTATTGTTTAAATACATCAATTTGAGCACTTTCTTGCTCAACTAGATCTTCTCTATCAGCCTCTTTATATTGAACAATTGCTTCTTCTCTTTGCTTGATACCTTTTTGAATTAAAGTGATTACATCTTCATCACTTAACTCTTTTCTCTCATCAACTTCAATTTGTTTGATCATTGTATTGATTGATCTAATAGTATCTCTTTTTACAAGCTCTTTTGCTCTCATCGCATCTTTTAGGTCTGTTTTTAACTGCTCTTTTAAACTCATTGTTTTCCTTTTTTTATGATTTGAAACTTTCTACTAATTCTTCAAGTTCTAAAAATCTTTCTACTTTCTCTTCATAGATCTTATTTGTATCATCAAGTTCTTTAGATACTGCTAATAATCCTTTATCCTCATAACATTTAG
>CBFHVJ010000093.1:0-3716 GCA_965659435.1 uncultured Arcobacteraceae bacterium | reverse complement strand
AAAGCTCTTTAATCTTAAAAGTAGTCTCTCTTCATTTGCAAGTTTATCTTTAATAGTTTCAAATGCTTTGCTATTTTCTACAATTTCTTCATTCATATTTACTCCAAATTGGTTCTTCATCTAGTTTTGGTCTATTTACTAGATATTCAAAAGGTTGATATTTCTCTTTATATCCCATACTATAGTGATCTTTTATCCAGTATCCAAGATAGATATATGGGATATTGTGATTTTTTGCTATTTGAATTTGTGCAAGAATTGAAAATCTACCTAGTGATAGCTTTTCATAATCATGATCATAAAAACAGTATACAGAAGATATACCCTCTTCAAAAAAATCACATAAAGCAACAGCTACAAGCTTGTCACCCCTCATATATAAAATCTCTCTACCATATTCTTTGGCACCGTCTACATAGGAACTATAATAATCTTCAGCAGAAATTTCATTAAATTTCCAACTTTTTTTACCATGCATATATTCATGGTATCTATTGTAAAGATCTAAGTGTTCTAAACTAACAGAGGGTTCTTGTATATAAATTTTTGTATCTTTATTTTTATTAAATACCCGTTTATCAGATTTTGAAAACTCAAAATTCTCAACATCAATTCTCATACTCACACAATCATTACATTCAATACACTCAGGAACAAAACTCATTTTTCCGAATCTTCTCCAGCCCCGTTCTAGTAAACTATATGCTGTAAATGTACTGCAATCATGCTGTATTCTATATCTAGTATCGGAAAGTCTATCTTCAAAATAAGAACATGTTTTTTGCTCTTCCATAAACTCCATATCTGTGTTTACACCTATCATAGTTAGATTCTATCAAATATATGATATGATTATCATTATAATCAAAAATAAGGAATAAACTTGCCATCAATTGAAGATATCATTGAATCGTTAAAACACACTAATTGTCCATTAAATACTACATTTTTTCAAGCTGTTGAAGAGGTACTACTATCAATTAAACCAATTTTGGAATCAGATGATCGTTATGCACAACACTCTATTATAGAGAGAATTCTTACACCTGATAGAATGGTTAAGTTTAAGGTTACATGGATGGATGACAATAATAGAATCCAAGTAAATACAGGATATAGAGTACAGTTTAATAATGCTTTAGGGCCTTATAAAGGTGGGCTAAGGTTTCATCCAAGTGTAAATGAAGATGTACTAAATTTTCTAGCTTTTGAGCAAATATTTAAAAACTCACTAACTGGACTTCCTATTGGTGGAGGTAAAGGTGGAAGTGATTTCAATCCAAAAGGTAAATCAGATATGGAGGTTATGAGGTTTTGTAAGTCATTTATGACTGAGCTTCATAAGTATATAGGGCCTAGAATAGATGTACCAGCAGGTGATATTGGTGTGGGTGCTAGAGAGATAGGTTATCTTTTTGGTGCATACAAAAAAATCACTTCTACATATGATGGAATCCTAACTGGTAAACCACATATGTTTGGTGGGTCACTTAAACGTCCAGAAGCAACAGGGTATGGTTTAGTTTACTTTACACAAAAGATGTTAGAACTTGAAGAGAAAGAATCACTTGAAGGAAAAATCTGTACTGTAAGTGGTTCTGGAAATGTTGCAATATATACAATGGAAAAACTTTATGCACTTGGTGCTATTCCTGTTAGCTGTAGCTGTAGTAAGGGAACACTTTATGATAAAAGAGGAATTGACTTAGATCTTATTAAAGAGATTAAATTAAAAAGAAGAGGATACTTAAAAGTATATCTAGAAACTTATCCAGATGCTGTTTTTACAACTATTGAAAACTATCCAGAAAATTCTCATCCAGTATGGGATATCCCTTCATATGCAGCATTCCCTTGTGCAACTCAAAATGAACTTACATTAAATGATGCGCAGAATCTAATTAAAAATGGTTGTACTGTAGTAGCTGAGGGTGCAAATATGCCTAGTACAAAAGATGCTGTTGATCTATTCCATGAAAATACTATTTTATTTGCTCCTGCAAAAGCTGCAAATGCTGGTGGTGTTGCTGTTAGTGAATTTGAAATGGCACAAAATGCTTCTATGGTTCCATGGACAGCAGAAAAAGTAGAACTAAAGCTTCAAGAAACTATGTATAATATTTGTGAAAATGCTCATAACACTGCAAAGAAGTATGGTGTAGAAGGTAACTATGTAGATGGAGCTAATATTGCTGGCTTTAAAAGAGTAGCTGATGCTATGATTGCTGAGGGAGTATAGTCTCAGTTTGCAACAAGTTTTTATTGCTATAGCTTTATCGTTAGGAGTTCATCTCCTAACACTATACTATTTTAATGGTAAGGTTATATTAGATAATAAACCAAAGGTTAGTACAGCTACTAAGCTTGAAGAAATAGGTTATCAAAAGATAAAATATGTGAAGCTAGTAGAACCTAAAAAGCAAAAGCTTATCCAACCTAAAGCAAAAAAGCCTATTATCAAAAAACAAGCTAAAGTTGTAAAAGAAAAACCAAAACCAAAGCCAAAACAAAAGTTTATTAAAGTACCCAAAAAGCAAGTTATTAAAAAAGTAGTGAAACGACCTAAACCTAAAGCAATAGTTCAACCTATTGTAAAACAAGCTCCAAAACCACAAGTTCCAACCGCTAAAGAGATTTATGAACAAACTAAAAAAGAAGATTTAAAAGAGATACAAAAACTTGATGAAGTAACTAAAAGCTATCTAAAACTTTATGGTGAAGAGTATTTTAAATTTTCTAAAGAGACTAAAAAATATCTTAATGACAATATAAACAATATAGGAAGAGTGACACAACAATATCTTCGATATCCTAGAATAGCTATTAAGACAAAACAGCAAGGTATGAATATAGTTCAATTCTTTTTATATCCAAATGGTGATATTACTGATCTTAAAATTACAAATGGATCTGGATATAGGACACTTGATAAAAACACCATCAAAACAATTAAATTAGCGTATAAAGACTATCCACGACCAAAAGAGAAAACAAAAGTTAAAATATATGTTTATTATCAGTTAAGATAAGGTATCCATATCAACAAAAGCAAAACTACAATCGATACTATGTAAACACTGTAATAGTTCTTTGATACTACTAGATCGTAATAATAATTCAAATCTATACTTATTTGCTATCTTGTATATAGCTGATTCCCCTGATTTCAATACTTGAACATTTTTAAAAGATACTTCAATCATATTTTTATATTTTATCATCTCCTGTTGAGCTTTTAAACCATTTTGATGAGAGAAAACTACTTTTGCAAGTCTCACTTTTGGAGGATATAAACTACCTCTAAATTTCATCTCTTCATTTAAAAACTCTTCATAGTCACTATCTTTTAAATAGTATTCAAAAAAGTCTCTATTTTGAGTTTGTATTATCACTTCTCCACTACTTTTACGACCACTTCGTCCTGCAATTTGAATAGCTAATGAAAGTGCTCTTTCTCTTGCTTTGTAGCTTTCCATATTTAAAATAGAATCTATTCCAAGTACTACTGCTAAATTTACATTATGATAGTCATGCCCTTTTGAAAGCATCTGCGTACCAACTAATATATCTATTTTGTTTTTATTAAACTTTTCTAGTATATCTCGTAGTTGTTTATCTGTCTTTACTTTATCTCTATCAAATTGATCTATAACAGTATTAGGAAAATACTCTTTAAGTTGTTGAGTTACCTCAGCTGTACCCAACCTACTATTTTT
>CBFHVJ010000092.1:0-3748 GCA_965659435.1 uncultured Arcobacteraceae bacterium | reverse complement strand
ATTTAGATAATCTAATTATTGTAACTGGTGGCGACATCAAATATAAAGAATTTAAACAAGAAATTTCTCCAGTTGTATCAAGATTTGATTCTCAAGGCAAAACTTCTCTCAATAAAATTAATGTTTCATCTCAAACTAATACAGAGATAATCTATAAAGAAACAGAACAAGCTTATGTATATTTTGGATCAGATTTTAATATAAACTACGATAGTAAAGATGCTTACAAAGCAAAAGTTGCATCATTTATCTTAGGTGGTGGTGGATTTGGAAGCCGTCTTATGGAAGAGATAAGAGTTAAAAATGGTTTAGCTTACTCTGCATATGGAAATATATCTAATAATAGATCTCATTCATATTTTAGTGGCTATCTACAAACAAAAATTGAAAATCAAGAGAAAGCACAAAAACTAGTAATTAAGATAATAAAAAATTTTGTAAAAAATGGTGTTTCAAAAGAGGAGCTTAAAGCTGCTAAAAAATTTCTTATGGGTTCAGAACCATTAAGAACAGAAACATTCTCACAAAGACAAAATAGAGCATTTCACCTTTATTATAAAGGACTAGATCAGAATTATCCACAAAAAGAGTTACAACTTATAGAGGAGTTAAATTTAAAAGATCTTAATAGTTTTATAAAAGAACATAAAGAGATTAAGAACTTAAGTTTTTCAATAGTAACAGCAAAACAAACAATCAAAGGAGAATAAATTTGTTAAGATTTGCACCAAGTCCAACATCTGATATGGATATCGGTAATTTAAGAGTTGCCCTATTTAATTATATAGTTTCAAAACAATTAAATGAAGACCTTATGGTAATAATTGATGATTCTAATAAAGAAGAAAATATTGAGGGAAAAGATAAAGATATTTTAAAAACATTGGATCTTTTCTCTATTGATTATAAATCAGTAGTTCATCAAAGTAATAATATTAAATACCATACACAAATGGCAATGCAATTCCTTCTTGATAAAAAAGCTTTTAACTGTTTTTGTTCAGATGATGCTTTAGAACTTGATAAACAAAAAGCAAAAGATGCTGGTACTGAATATAGATATACAGATTTTTGTTTAAATATCAGTGATGAAGCTAAATTTGAGTGTAACGCACCTTTTACCGTAAGAATCAAAAGACCAGAAAACACTATAGGTTTCAAAGATGGTATTCATAGTGATTTAGAATATACTCCTTATGAAGTGGATAGCTTTGTTATTTTAAATCAAGATAAATCCCCAACATATAACTACGCAACAGCTGTGGATGATATGATTTTTGATATATCTACAGTTATTAGAGATGAGGATTATATTGATGACACACCTAAACAAATCCATATTAGGAAAACCTTAGGTTATGACAAAGAGATTAATTATTCACATGTACCAAAAATCTCTAATATCGATAAAGCGCCAACCGTAGATGCTTTAATTGAACAGGGATATCTACCTGCAGCTATTGCAAACTATTTAGTATTAATTAGCCTTAAAACTACTCCTGGTGAGATATTTACACTTGAAGAAGCTATAGGGTGGTTTGATGTTGAAAATATATCTAGAGAGTCTATAGAATTTGATCTAGAAAAGCTAAATAGTTTAAATAAAGAATATATAAAACAATTTGATAATTTAAGACTATCTAAACTACTAGGTTATGCAGATGATGATATTGGAAAACTAGCAAAACTATATATTGATGACCATAACACAATCAAAAAGATCAAAAATAAAATTGATATGATTTTTACAGATAAAAATGCTTTAGAAGATGATTTTTTACAAGTTAAAGAATATATCTCAAAAGCTCCCTATATTGCGGAGTATAATGATTTTGAAAAATTTATTTGTGAGAATACAAAACTAGAAGGTGATCAACTTACAACAGCAATTAGATATATTTTAACTAAAGAAAAAAGTGGGCCAGATATGGATAAGATATATCCATTAATTAAGAATTATATAGGAGAAATAGTATGATAGAAGCACTTGTAAGTAGTTTTGCAGTTGTAATTATTAGCGTAGTTAGTTTATATAAGTGGGTAGTTATTATTGGTGCCCTACTTTCATGGGTACAACCTGATCCATATAATCCAATAGTACAAATGATAGATAGAATAACATCACCAGCATATAGACTTATAAGAAAGTTTATACCTACTGTATTTGGTGGATTAGATCTTTCACCTATTATTGTTATATTTGCATTGGTATTTATTGAAACATTTCTTACAAAACTGTTTTCAGGGATGATGTAAAAAATTTACCATTGAATTGGTTTTTTATTAATTGAGCTTAAAAACTCATTTGTTTTTTTAAAGTGATCACATCCAAAAAAACCTCTATACGCAGATAAAGGACTTGGATGTGGTGCTGTTAAAATATGATGTTTTGTTGTATCTATAATCTTCTCTTTTACTATAGCATTACTTCCCCAAAGTAAAAATACAATATTGTCACAGTTTTGTGATATATATTTAATTATATTATCTGTAAAAATTTCCCATCCTATTTTGTGATGTGATTTTGGTTTTGAATCTTCTACTGTTAATATTGTATTGATAAGTGAAACACCTTGTTTTGCCCATGGTATTAAGTCTCCATCTAAACATTGAGAGGGAGTCGAGTATTCACTTTCAATCTCTTTTAAAATATTAACCATTGATGGTGGATTTTTAATCTCTTTTGGTGTAGAAAAGGCTAGTCCTTGTGCTTGTAAAGGCTGGTGATAAGGGTCTTGGCCTAATATAACAACTTTTAAATTCTCAATTGGTGTTACTTCAAAAGCATTAAATATTTTATCTTTTGAGGGGTATACAATAGATGAAGTATATTTTTCATCTATTATTTTTTCTAAATTTTTATAGTAATCTTTATTTTGTTCATTTTCAATAACTGTTTTCCAATTCATAAACAAATTCTAGTATAATGTATGTATGAATATTATTAAATTATTATTACTAATCACTTTAATACCTACACTACTTCTAAGTAGTACAGATATAACGATGCAATGGCTGAAAAGTAAACCTCGTACAATTGCAAAGGATTTTTATATATGGCAATATCTTGATCAAGATATTACACCAAATCAGGCAATTGAAGCTCTAGGACAAGCTAGAAGTGTTAACTATAAACTTCTTAGTAGATATGCAAAAAAATTAAAACACAAAGAGACTAGTGAAGTGATCTCTTGTCGAAGACTAAGTGCTACAAAACTTATCAATAAAAGTGCAGATTGTATAGAACTTGGTATGAGTACATATAAGGCAACTAAGTTAAATACAGACCAACTAGAACAAGCAATAAATAGTTTAGAGAATAAATACCCTGATACAATTGATAGATTAAAAATCTTAAATGCAACTATCCCTTTTACTAAGCTAGTGTCATCTAAAAAAGAGACATTTTTTGATACATTTAATCAATGTGGTAGTAAATATAGAATTAATAAATTCAACTATCCTTTGCCTCAAAGTACAATTAATAGACTACTTGATGATAAAAAATTTGAAACAACATTAAAACTTATAGTTACAACACCTTCTTTGGATAAACTACAAAAATCAATTTTAAATATTGAATACAAACCGAATCAATTATCTCATCTAAGTTTATTTTATCTAGCTTTAAATGCAATAATATACGATCAAAAAGAGTTAGCACTTAAATATCTAAATGATTCAAATAAAAAAGCTTATTACCAATTTGATAAAGACAAAATTCTTTTTTGGAAGTATAGATTAACAA
>CBFHVJ010000091.1:0-3765 GCA_965659435.1 uncultured Arcobacteraceae bacterium | reverse complement strand
TACCTTTTGTTGAATACCTGGCCATCCACCACCTTCTTTTGTAACATGAACATCAAGACCCTCGGCCTTAAAAAAACCTTTTTCTTTAGCAATTACTAATGGTGCACAATCAGTTAATGCAATAAATCCAATCTTTAACTTTGTTTTTTCTGGAGCAGCTAATAAAGTTGATGCTACTAAAGATAATCCCAAACCTATTTTCAATGTTTGTTTAATCATATTATCTCCTTTTTTATTTATAAAATGATTTACTGCAGAAAGTATAACAACGATTGAATATTTAGTAAACATATTAATTGTATATTTTATATCCATAAATACTATTTCATTCATTTTACATTTCTACTAATCTAATAGGATAACTTATAAAGGAATATAAAGTGACTAAAACTGTATGTGGCTATTGTGCTGTGGGTTGTGGACTTGAATATATAGATGGTAAATTAAGTGGAAATGCTTCTTACCCTATAAATAAAGGAGCACTTTGTTCAAAAGGTGCAAGTGAACTAATTACGATACAAACTCCAACTAGGCTTTTAAAACCTCAACAAAGAGATAATATACATGAAAGATTTACTACTACATCTTGGAAAGATGTGATAGATAAAATTGCAAAGAGTATTAAAAAAACGTCAAAAGATAAAATAGGGTTTTACCTTTCTGGACAATTACTAACAGAAGACTACTATATAGCAAATAAATTAGCAAAAGGATTTATTGGTACTAATAATATTGATACAAATAGTCGTACTTGTATGGCTAGTTCAGTTGTAGCTTATAAAAAATCTATTGGTGCAGATTTTGTACCTCTAAGAATGGATGATATATTTAAGTCTGATCTTCTGATATTAACTGGTGCAAATACTGCTGAATCACATGTAGTATTTCATAACAAAATTAAAAAAGCTAAAAAAAAGGGTTTAAAAGTTGTTGTTATTGATCCTAGGTTTACAGAAACTGCAAAAATTGCTGATCTATATATACCTTTGGCTGTTGGTAGTGATATTGACTTTTTTAATCTTATCACTAAACATCTTATCGATGAAAAACTATATGATTTAGAATTTATAAAAAAGTATATTAATAATTTTACACTACTAAAAGATAAAATTAAAAACTTATCAAAGTCTAAAATGCTTAAGAATACAGGACTAACAGCTCAACAATTTGAAGAGTTTTGGGGAATATATAAAAATAGCAAAAATATAATCACAGCTTGGACTATGGGACTAAATCAATCTGTTCAAGGTGTGGATAAAAACTTAAGTCTTATTAATACTCACCTTTTAACTGGAAAAATATTTATAGAAGGAAATGGACCTTTAAGTTTAACTGGACAACCAAATGCTATGGGTGGTAGAGAAGTTGGTGGTCTATCAACTATGTTAGCAGTTCATCTTGGCTTTGATGAAAAAAGTATAAAAAAAGTAAGTGAATTTTGGAAAACCAATAAAATCACTAACAAACCAGGGTTAACGGCAACACAAATGTTAGATGCGGATTTAGATATTTTAATCATATCCCATACAGATCCTATTTACCATTTACCAAATAGAACTAAGGTTGAAAAATTAATTCAAGAAATACCATTAGTTATTGAGATCAATGCTTATGAACATAGTGAAACTTCTAAATTCTCTCATATAAGGCTTCCTGCTACTCCATGGGGTGAAAAAGAAGGAACACAAACAAATCTAGACAGAACTATCACAAAACAAGAAAGAATAATTTCCCCTTTAGAAGACTCTAAACCTGATTGGAAAATATTTCAATTAATTGCACAAGAGTTAGGGTTTACAGATAACTTTAACTTTCAAAACCCTCAAGATATTTTTGAAGAATATCAAAAGATGACAAAACTAAACTTTTATATGGACATTCATAAAGCATCATATAATACATTGTCAAATCAACCCTTTGTTTGGGGAGAAAATATAAAAGAATTTTTAACAAAAGACAAAAAAGCAAATCTTCATTTTGTTGAAAATAGATCATTAAGTGAATCAACATCACAAGAATATCCATTTATTCTTTTAACAGGTAGAACACGAGATCAATGGCATAGTGGAACAAAAACCATATCATCTTCAAAATTATTAAAATATAAAAAGCTCAATTTCTGTGAAATACATCCATATGATGCTAAAGAGCTTAACCTTATAGATGGTGATGAAATTAAAATAATCTCTTCTAGAGGCTCTATTATTTCAAAAGTATTAATAACAAAAAATATACAACAAAAAAATATCTTTGTACCCATTAGTAATAGAAAGATAAACTATCTTACAAATGACCTTTTAGATAAAGAATCTTTACAACCAGACTATAATCATAGTGCAGTAAACATTATAAAGGTTCAAGATGAAAAATAATACACAAGTTTATCTTGTTGGTTGTGGTCTTGGAGATCTTGAACTACTTACAATTAAAGCATATAACATCATTAAAAAAGTTAATGTTGTTTTATATGATCATCTTATAAGTGATGAGATCATAGATGAGATCCCTTCCAAAACTAAACAAGTATATGTAGGAAAACAAAAAGGTTTTCATTCAAAATCTCAAGAGGAGATAAATAAACTAATTATCTCCTATGTCAAACAAGGATTTACTGTAGCAAGATTAAAAAGTGGTGATCCTTTTGTATTTGGAAGAGGTGCAGAGGAACTACAAGAACTTGTAAGTAAAAATATAAACACAGAAGTTATACCTGGTATTAGTTCTTCAATTAGTGCTTGTTCAACTGCAAACATCCCTATAACTGCAAGAGGTTATGCCTCTGGATTCACTGTAGTTTCTGCCCATTTAAAAGATAATAATGTAAACCTTGATTGGGTTGATTTATTATCAAAACAAAATCATACCGTTGTAGTTCTTATGGGACTTAGTCGTGTAAAAGAGATAGTAGAAGAATCAAAAAGATTAAAAATACCACAAAATAAGCTTTGTGCAATTATCTCAAATGCAAGTAGAAAAAATCAAACTGTCATCACATCATCACTTCAAAACCTAGAACTAGTCTCAAAAGATATTGAAAGACCTGCAATTTTAGTGTTTGGTGATGTAGTTAAATTTAAAACAATATTGAAGGAGATATAAATGGAAGTTTTACAACAAGCTTTTGATAATAGAAATAAAAAACAAAATAAAATAGAAAAGATAAAAGAATTAAAAACACCCCTAAGTGTTTATGAAAAACTTGAAAATATATGTTCAAATGGATTAGATAACTTAACTAAAGAGGATGGAGATTATTTTTTAAAATGTTTTGGACTATTTTTAAAAAAAGATGGAAAGTTTATGCTTCGTATTAGAATACCAGCAGGACAAATTACTCCAATTCAGGCAATTAAACTAGGAGAGATATCAAAACAATATGGTGAAAACTATATAGATATCACAACTAGGCAACAACTTGAATTTAGGTTTTTAAAGTTAGAAAATCTACCTACTGTTTTAAAAGAATTAGATTCAGTTGATATCACAACATTTCAAACAGGTGTTGACAATTTCAGAAATATCATTACTTCATCTTTTGATGGACTAGGTGATAAGAATATTATTGAATGTAAACCAATTATTGATCAACTACAATCAATATTTTTAAAAAAAGAAGAATGGATTGGGGCACTACCAAGAAAATTTAATACTGCTATTTTAGGGACAGATGTAAATGATTGTAATATTTATGGTCACGATTGTTGTTTTATTGTTTCTAAACTAGAAAATGAGATAGGGTTTAATCTATACCTTGGTGGTAAAGTT
>CBFHVJ010000090.1:0-3821 GCA_965659435.1 uncultured Arcobacteraceae bacterium | reverse complement strand
TTTGTTCATCACTTAGGCTTAGTTTTTTAACCATCTCAAATATCTCCTCTTCTAATAGATCAAAATTTACATTTTTTGCAGATGCTGAGTAAGGAAAATTTTCAACAGTTTCAGCTAAAACTTCACCATTGTCAAATTTAAATTTACAATGAATATCAACAAAGTCATCATCTCCTTGGCTTTGTTTAAAATCACCTGTAATTAATACTGTTCTTATTTTCATTTTTTACCTTTTGTGTAATCTAAGGTAATTGTAGTTCAATAGTTAACTTTAATTATTGATATATATTAATTAACTACTTTTTATCCTCTTTAGTAATGAGGGCAAGATTATTAAGTGAGTGTTTTTGTAATAGGTCTAACATCTTTACAACTCTTTCGTAAGGTACTTGCTTATCAATTCGTACAATAATTGGTTTCTTTTTATCTTGTACTTTTTTTAACTTTAGATCTAACTCTTTGAAAGTTAACTCCTTACCTAAAAAAGCAAGTTTTTTTGAGCTAAGTTCGATATTGATCTGTTTTTTCTCTATCTTTGCCTCTTTTGCACTAGATGCTGGAAGATCAAGCATCAAAGCTAGTTCCTCTTTTTTAAAAACTGAACTAACAATAAAAAAGATTAAAAGGATAAATACCACATCAATAAGTGGTGTAAGATCAGGAGTAAGAGGTTCTCTTCTTTTCATATTATTTATATGAGTGAACTTTATCCATAAGCTTAAGTTCTAATGAGTCTAATGTACCTATAAAATAGTTATACCCTATATAGTGTGGTATTGCTACAACTAAACCTGCAACTGTAGTAATCAGTGCAATACTAATCCCACTAGAAAAAATAGCAGGATCTCCAAGCCCATGTTTTGATATAGCATCAAAAGCTTCTAGTACTCCTACTACAGTTCCAAGTAATCCTAAAAGTGGTGATATTGAAGCGATATTTTTTACTGTACTAAGACCTGATTCAAGATTTTTAACCTCTAAAGAAACACTATTTTGTAACTTACTACTATTATCTATTACAGATAAAGTTTGTGCTTTTTTATCTAGATCTTTTTTAGCATTAAACAATACTATAGATTTAAAAAACATAATAGAAAAACCAATGATATTTAATCCAATAAGGATATATACAAGTATTCCACCCCTATTGATATAATCGATTAACTCCATCTATTTCACTTTTTTTATTAGTTGGTGAGGAAGTAATTCTAATTCCTCTTCTAATAGTTTTGTATCACCATGTTGAACATAAAGGTCATCATATTCAAATGTTGTAAGTTTTACATCTAAGTCATTTTCACTAACAAACTCTAATAATGCTGATCCAACTCCACCTTGCTTTTGTGAATCACTGAAAACATACCATTGTTTTGTGTCCTTAGCTAAGTCAATTAATAATTGTTTATCTAATGGTTTTACAAATCTTAAATCAACTAAAGTAATATCTTCATCAGTAAGTTGTGCTGTATCGTATGCTCTACTTACCCCTGCTCCATAAGCTATAAAGGCTTTTGAACTTTCCCCTTTATGAAGTACTTCACCTTTTCCATATTCGAATTTTGTAGCTTCATAAGGTAGTTCATCAAATGCACCTCTAGGGTATCTAATAGCACAAGGTCCATCTTTAAAATCTTTTCCAAATTCAAGCGAATACTCTAGTGTTTTAGAATCTCTAGGTGCTAAAAGTGTCATATGTGGTAGAAATCTTAAGAAAGATATATCAAACTGTCCTTGATGTGTTTCACCATCTGCTCCAACTATTCCTGCTCGATCTATTGCGAAAACTACAGGTAGTTTCATTAGACATACATCATGCACTATTTGATCAAAACCTCGTTGTAAGAAAGTTGAATAGATTGTGATAAATGGTTTAAACCCATCTTTTGCCATAGCTGCCATAGATGTAATAGCATGTTGCTCTGCAATTGCTACATCCCAAAACCTATCAGGGAATTTTTTCATTAATTGATCTATACCAGTACCACTTGGCATAGCTGCAGTTACCCCTACAACTTTTTCATCATCACTTGCAAGTGCTGTTAAAGCATCACTAAATACAGCTGTTGCAGCTTTTGATCCCTTTTTCTTATTGAATTCTCCAGTGATTGAACAAAAAGGCCCTACTCCATGCCAATGTTCATGTTGCCCTTCTGCAACTTTATAACCTTTACCTTTTACTGTTCTAGCATGGACAATAACGGGTTTTCCCATATCTTTTGCTATTTGTAAAGTATCGATAACTTCATTGATATTATGTCCATCTATTGGCCCAATATAATCTATACCCATCTCTTCAAAAATAAGTCCTGGAGTGATAAGCTTCATAGACTCTTCCATTCTTTTAGCTAAATATGTTGCACCTTCTGGAAGATTATTTTTTAAGAAACTATCTACTCTTGATTTAAATCCTTGGTAAGTTTTCCCAGCTAATGCACGACTAAGATGTTTACTCAAAGCACCAATTGGCTTTGCAATTGACATCTCATTATCGTTTAAAACTATTACTACTGGTAATTTTAAATCACCTAATTCATTTAGTGCTTCATAAACCATACCAGCTGTCATAGAACCATCACCAATCATTGCAACTGGCACTTTCCCATTATTCTCTAGTTTTGCTGCTTTTGCCGCACCAACAGCCAAAGAAATAGAAGTTGAACTATGTCCTGCTACAAAATAGTCTGCACTACTCTCTTTAGGTTTTGTAAATCCACTAATACCTTTAAACTGTCGTAAAGTTTCAAACTCTTCCCATCTTCCAGTAAGAAGTTTATGAGGATAACACTGATGAGATACATCAAAAATAAAGGGATCACTTTCTACATTAAAAACTTTGTGCATTCCAATTGTTAATTCAACAGCACCTAGTGTTGAGCTAAAATGACCACCATTTTTAGATACAACCTCAATAATTCTATCTCTAATATCTTGTGCTATAACTTCTAATTCTTGTAAATTCTTATTTTTTATATTCATTTTTACCCTAAAGGATCAACTTCCCAAAAAAATTCTATCCAACCTGTTGCTTCTTTTACTGTAAAATCGGGTTGTATGAGTGCTGTTGGTTTATAAAATAGAGAAGCTACTTTAAATTCACAACGGGGAAACTTATTACTTAATACTTTAATAATCTCAACCATACTCTCTCCACTATCTATGATATCTTCTACAAGTACTACCTTATGTTTTCTAGAAAGATCTGGAATATTAAATATATCAAATGTATCAAGTTTATTCATATTATCATCATAATGTATACAATTTAAAGTATATACTTCTCTTGTACCTAATGCTTCACTTAAAAGTTGTCCTAGAGTAAGACCACCTCTAGCAATTGCTAATAAAGCATCTGGCTGATACTCTTTTATCATTGGAACTAATGTTTTACAATCAGCCAAACACTCAGGGTAACCATAATAAATCTTTTTCAACTATAGCCGCCTTTTAATGTAGTATAAATACAAGCAACGATATTAAAGTGATAGCAATTAAACCTAAATTGATATCCTCCATCTCACCCTTAAAAAGTTTTAAAGCTGTATAAACAATAAAACCGGCTGCAAATCCATTTGTAATAGAATATGTTAAAGGCATTAAAATAACCATTAAAAATGCTGCACTTGTTAATGCAAAATCATTCTTCTTAAAATTAATACTTCCGAGTTCTGTAAACATTAATACACCTACAACTACAAGTACTGTATATATAGCATTTGAAGGAATAGACTTAAATAGTGGCAACATAAATAAAGTAAGAATAAAAAACAACCCTGTAAATACTGCAGTAAGTCCTGTTCTACCTCCCTCTTCAACACCACTTC
>CBFHVJ010000089.1:0-3901 GCA_965659435.1 uncultured Arcobacteraceae bacterium | reverse complement strand
AGCCATCCAATAATAGAAGTTAATAGTATTCCAAGAATAAAAGCACCTTTTAATCTAAAAGAATAAAATGCAAAAGTAACGAAAATTCCAAATACACCTAAAAGAACACTAGAATCACCTAAATTTCCAAGAGCTACTAATGTTGCTTTATTATCAACAATGATACCCATTTGTTTTAATCCAATAAATGCAATAAATGCTCCTATACCAGCACTAATCGCTCGTCTTAAATCAACAGGTATAGATGTCATTATCCAAATTCTAAACTTTGTAAAAGAAAGAATTGCAAATATCAAACCACTTAGAAAAACTATCCCTAAAGCTGTTTGCCAAGCGATCCCCATGCCAAGAACTAATCCATAAGAAAAATAAGCATTTAATCCCATACCAACACTCATAGCTATAGGAGTATTTGACCACATACCATTAAATATTGTTGCAAGAATTGTTATAAGTGCTGTTGCTGTTATAACTGCTCCCATTGGAAGACCTGCATCACTTAAAATAAATCCATTTACAGGAACAATATACATCATTGTTAGAAATGTTGTAAATCCTGCTAAAAATTCCGTTTTTACATTTGTATTATTTTCTTTTAGTTTGAATCTAGAAATCATTGTTTTCCCTTATTATTTGCTAATACTTCATCCAGTACTTTAAATACTTGAGTATTTTGTTCCTCTGTTCCAATTGTGATTCTAATAGCGTTAAATCCATATCCAGTCATATCTCTTACAATCACACCTCTTTCAAGTAATTCTTGTGAGACTTTTTTTGAATTATATTCACCAAAATACATAGTGATAAAGTTTGTATAACTTGGTATATATTCAAAACCTTTTGATTTTGCATATAGCTCGTATCTTGACATTTGTTGGAAATTTTTTCTAATACAATCTTCAACAAACTCTTCATCTTTAAGTGCTTCAATAGCTCCAGCAAGAGTTGGTGTTGTGATATTAAATGGTGGTCTAAGTTTATAAAGATTTTTAATAATATCAACATTTGAGATACCATATCCAACTCTAAGACCTCCAAGAGCATAGGCTTTTGAAAAAGTTCCTAGATAGATAACATTTGGATATTTTGCAATTAGATCACTTGGTTCAATTTTTTTAGCTTCATCTTTAAAAGATGCATACTCTTGATAAGCTCCATCTACTACTACTAAAGTATTTTGATCAACTGTATCTAAGAATTTGTATACATCTTTTGTATCAAGACATTCACCAAGAGGATTATTTGGTAAACATAAGAAGATTAGATCTGCACCTTGCTCTTCATACATTTGGCTAAACTGTAATAGATTATGTTCATCATCTTTTGTTTTTAAAATAGTAGCACCTGTTTGTCTACCGTAAATTTCATACATCGCAAATGTAGTATTACTCATAAGTATCTTTGAGTTTTCATTACACTTTGCATGTACACAAAACTCAATCACTTGATCACTTCCAGCACCAATAATTACATTGTGTTCATTTACTTGAAATTTATCTGCAAGTGCTTCTTTTAATTCATACATAGAATCATCTGGATAAACAAAAGCATTTTTTGCTATCTCTTGAAGTTTTGCCGTTACTTTTGGGCTTGTTCCATATGGGTTTTCATTTGAAGCTAATTTTATAATATCTTTTGGATCAACTCCATATTCTCGCACAACTAGCTCTATTGGCTTTCCTGCTTCATATGTTTGAACGTTATCTAGTACTTTATTAAATTCCATTTTAAAATATCCTCTTTAAAATAATCATCGATTATATCTGTTTTTTGCTATTACAATCTTTACATAAACCTTTTATAACGATGTTTTCAACGCTATATCCTATAAGTTCAAATTGTAGTTTCTTTTGTATACATTCTATTTTATTACAAACATTACAAATAAAATGGCCATGCGGATTTTTTCTAATCTCAAAATACCTTTTTTTATCATTTGATTCAAAACTATCTATAATACTTTTTTCTTCAAAAATTGCAATATTCCTATAAAATGTTGCTTTATCCATTGAGATATCTTCTTTTAGGTTATCATAGCTTAAGGGCTGTGTTGCATCTATAAGCACCTGAAGTAACTCTTCTCTAGCTGTTGTTAATTTTAAATTTTTTTCTTTTATTATATCTTCTATACACATAAAAGAGATTATACCAAAAAATACTTTATGCAACTAAGTCGCAATTAAGTTTATATTTTATAATATTTCATTACGCAACTAAGTCGCAAAGGAAACTTATGATTAAAAATATTTTATTACTACTTACTCTAACATCTTTTACATATGCAAATGTAAATGCTGTAGTGAGTATCCTTCCACAAAAAACATTTGTTGAAGCAATTGGTGGAGATAAAGTAAATGTATCTCTAATGGTAAAACCAGGTAACTCTCCACATTCATATGAACCAAAACCTTCTCAAATGAGAGATATTGCCAAAGCAGATATATATTTTACTATGGATGTAGAATTTGAAAATGTTTGGCTTGAAAAATTTAAAAACCAAAACAAAACTATGGAAATAGCAGATCTTGCTCATGGTATTAAAAAATCAAAAATGGAAAAACATTCTCATGACCATCATGAAGAGCATGAAGAAGAGAAACATCATGATCACGATGAGCACAAAGGAGATGATGATCATGACGACCATAAAAAACATGAGGAGAACGAAGAGCACCACGAAGATGAAGGTTTAGATCCACATGTTTGGACATCTCCATCAAATGTAAAAATTATTGCGAAAAATATTCTAGATGAACTAGTTCATAATGATGTTAAAAATAAATCGTACTACATAAGTAACTATAATAATTTTATAGCAACTATTGATGAAACTGATACTAAAATCAAAAAATTATTAAAGGATTCGCACAATGCAAAGTTTATGGTTTTTCATCCTGCATGGGGTTACTTTGCTTCACAATATCATCTTGAGCAAGTAGCAGTAGAGGTTTCTGGAAAATCTCCAAAACCTAAACAAGTTCAACACTTAATTGAAGAAGCTAAAAAAGACAATATTAAAGCTATATTTACATCTCCAGAGTTTTCTGATAGTATCTCAAAACAAATCGCTAATGAATTAAATATTAAAGTTATTAAAGTATCACCATTAAATCCAAAATGGTCACAAAACTTAATCAATCTAGCAAAAGCCATTTCAGGGAGATAGTGTGTCCATTGTTCAAATAAAGAATTTAAACTTTTCATATAGGAAAGACAAAGTTCTTGAAGATGTTAACTTAACTGTAGAACAAAATGATTTTCTAGCCATCATTGGTCCAAATGGTGGTGGAAAATCAACACTACTCAAAGCTATACTAGGTATCAATTCTATCGTAGATGGTACTATCACTGTATTAAATTCTCAACCATCAAAGTCACTTTCAAAAATAGGATATGTTCCTCAAAACACAAATGTAAATATTGATTTTCCTATTAAAGTAATTGAAGTTGTACTTATGGGACATGTAGGGGAAAAAAGACCTCTATTTGGTTATGGTCAAGATGAAACTATGTGTGCACTTGGAGCTTTAGAGCGAGTCGGTATGAAAGAGTTTGCCGAGCAAAAAATTGGATCACTCTCAGGTGGTCAGCGACAAAGAGTGATGATAGCAAGAGCCCTTTGTGCTCATCCTGAAATCCTAATACTAGATGAACCAACATCAAATATTGATGTAGAGGGGCAAAGACAAATATATGATCTACTAAAAGAATTAAATAATCATATAACTGTAATAGTTGTTACTCATGATATCTCTGTAATTCTTGGATATGCTTCAAAAGTTGCTCACATAAATAAACATCTTACTATGCATGATATTAAAAATGAAAAACATCTACACAAAGATGATGAACATTTCTGTGAAGTGGAACTACTACAGATGTTAAATTCTAATACAAAGAG
>CBFHVJ010000088.1:0-4122 GCA_965659435.1 uncultured Arcobacteraceae bacterium | reverse complement strand
CAGTTTTCTTTAACAGAAGATATACTTATGGAACATGCTGCTACAAGTATATTGAATTTTATTGAAAATAAGAAAACAAAATTTAAAATACTTATTGCCTGTGGATCTGGAAATAATGGTGCTGATGGAATTGCTCTTGCAAGACTCCTACAAGGTAAATACAAAGTTACAATTCTTTTACCTTTTGGTACAAAATCACCTATGGCATCAACACAACTTATTCGAGCAAAACAACTTAATGTAGAGACTATTCAAGAACTTCCTAAAGACCTAAAAAACTATACTCTTATTGTTGATTGTCTTTTTGGCTCAGGACTATCAAGAGAACTAAATACAAAAACACAAAATATTATCTATGAATTAAATCAATTAAAAGCTTATAAATTAGCTTGTGATATCCCAAGTGGTATTGGACAAAATGGTGAGATACTACCAATTTGTTTTGATGCACATACAACTATAACTATGGGTGCTTTAAAAAAATCTCTATTTAGTGATGAAGCTAAAAACTTTGTTGGAAAGATTAAAGTTGCTAATCTAGGAGTACAAAGGGACCTTTACGAAGGTACGACTAATTGTTTCTTATTAAATAAAAAAGATCTAAAACTACCCATAAGAGATAGTAAAAACTCACATAAAGGTTCTTTTGGTCAACTATCTATAGTTATAGGAGACAAAAAAGGTGCAGGACTACTTTCATGTGAAGCAGCTTTTAGTTTTGGATGTGGTCTAATAACTGCTGTATCAAAAGATAAAATTAAAAAAATAGATAATTTTATCATGCAAGATAAAAAAATTCCTTCAAAAACAACAGCAATTGCTATAGGGATGGGACTAGGTGACAACATAGATAAATCATATATTGAAAATAATCTACCAAAAGTTATTGATGCAGATATATTTTATGATGAAAAAGCAATTAAAACTCTTTTAGAACAAAAAAACATAGTACTAACTCCTCATCCAAAAGAGTTTTGTTCACTATTAAAGATTTGTAATATTGCAGATATCACTGTTTGTGAACTACAAAATAATCGTTTTAAATATGTAGAGTTATTTAATAGTAACTATCCAGAGACTGTATTACTTTTAAAAGGTTCAAATGTTCTTATAGCTTACCAAGATAAAATCTACATCAATAGATTTGGAACAGCAGCACTAAGTAAAGGTGGAAGTGGTGATGTACTTAGTGGACTTATAGGTTCTTTATTGGCCCAAGGCTATAACTCAATAGATGCTACAATCAATGGATCTTTAGCACATACTCTTGCTGCACAACAATATACAAAGAATAATTATTCTCTAACACCAAATGATATTATAGAAAATGTGAAAAAATTATGATAGTAGTTCAAACAACAACACCAACAAAAGATGAAGCAAAGAATATTGCTGCTTTACTTGTAAAAAAACAGCTTGCAGCATGTGTTCAAATAGTTAAAATTGATTCAATTTATGTATGGGAAGATCAACTATGTGATGATAGTGAGCACTTGCTCTTAATCAAAACTAAAAAAGTACTTTTTGATCAAATTCAAAGGGAAATAAAAGAAAATCATAGCTATGATGTCCCAGAAATTATAGCTTGTGATATATCTAACGGAAGTAAAGAATATCTACAGTTTATTGAAGGAAATACAATATGAATGACAATATTTTAAAAATTGGAAAATATGAATTTAATAGTAGACTTATTGTAGGAAGTGGTAAATATACCGACTTTCAAACTACAAGAGAAGCAACATTAGCAAGTGGTAGTGAATTAATTACTGTTGCAATTAGAAGAGTAAATATTACAAATCCAAATGAAGAAAATTTATTAGATTATTTTAAAGATACAAATGTAAAACTATTACCAAACTCTGCTGGTTGTTTTACTGCAGAAGAAGCAATTACAACTTTCAGACTTATGAGAGAAGCTACAGGTATTGATATTATTAAACTAGAAGTAATTGGTGATGCTCAAAAAACTTTATACCCAGATGTAATTGAAACAATTAAAGCATGTGAAGTACTTAAAAAAGAGGGATTCACTATTATGGCATATACAAGTGATGATCCAATCATTGCTAAACAATTAGAATCTGCTGGTGCTGATGCAATTATGCCTTTAGCAGCTCCTATTGGTTCAGGTCTTGGTATCCAAAATCCATATAATATTGCATTTATTAAAGATGCTGTAAATGTACCAGTAATTGTAGATGCAGGTTTAGGTTGTGCAAGTGATGCAGCACAAGCAATGGAACTTGGAGCTGAAGGTATTTTAGCAAACACTGCAATTGCTCAAGCGCAGAATCCTATGGCAATGGCTGAAGCATTTAAACATGCTACAATTGCTGGAAGATTAAGCTATACAGCAGGAAGAATTCCTAAAAAACCATACGCAACTGCATCTAGTCCAGTTGATGGATTAATTCAATTTTAATAAGTGGTTTAGTACCACTTATTTTTTACAAGTATAAATCAACTTATCAGCTTCATCATCACTATGTAGGTGAAACTGATCAACTTTTTCAATCATAAAACCAGCTTTTTTTAACATTCTAGATAAAACTTTTTCACTATGATAATATTGTTGTATATATGATTGTTCTTTATTAAATCTACCATCTGATTCTTTTTCAAATAGTGTAATATCTGTATAAAGACTATTTTCATGATAATTTGCATCTATATTGATAAACTTATCATCTATATCTATACTAAGTGTCCCTTGGGCAATCTCTTCAAATCCAAATAATGAGTTTACATCAAAAATAAAATATCCATCATTTTCTAATACTCTATATGTCGCTCTAAAAAAATCTTCAAGTTGTTTTTGAGGAATATAGTTTATTACATCAAATGTAGCAGTTGCACAAGGAAATTTTTTATCTAGATCATTAAGATCTATACACTTAGCATCAACTCCTCTTTGAATAGCAAATTCAACTTGTGAAGCACTTAGATCGATACCAAATCCATCGATTTTATTAAGTTTATATATCTCAAGAAGTTCACCTTGTCCACAACCTATATCAAGTACATTAGTGATCTCTTTTTCTAAAAGTTGTGAAAGGAAGTATTTGTGAAGTTCTCTTACTTCATCATCAAAGTTAAGGTATTGTTCTACTTTTGAATATAAGTCTAATCCATCCAAGAAATACTACTTATAATGTTTCTTCGATTTTTTCTTTAATATTTAAGATCTGATCTTTTTTAATATAAAATGAGTTTTTATTTGCAATAAGATGTGCAGAAGATTCCATTATAGTATCCCCTACTTTTAAACCATTTTGTTTCATAGTTGTACCAGTCTCTACAATATCAACGATACAATCACTAAGACCTACTAAAGGTGCTAGTTCAATAGAACCATATAACTTAATGATATCTACAGCCATAGCTTTTTGTTCAAAAAATCTTTTTGCAATATTTACATGCTTTGTAGCAACTTTAATCTCTGATTTTGTCCAATCAAGTTCATCGTCAGCTCTAAGTCCAATAGCTACTTTACACTTACCAAGGTGAAGGTCTAGTAGCTTGATTAAATCATACTCTTTTTCTTCAAGTACATCAAGTCCAACTACACCAAGATCAGCTGCTCCATGCATTACATACGTTGGTACATCCTGGTTTCTAACATTTAAAAATGTAAAACCAGCTTTTTCTAGGATTAGTTTTCTATCTTCAAAAACAAACTCTTCATTAAAAGCTTTTTCAAATTTTTTTAGAGTCTCCTCAGCTATTCGACCTTTTGGTAATGCAATTGTAAGCATGTATAAGTTCCTTCTTCTATCTATCTTTGGGCATTTTATCTAATAGTAGTTTAAAATATAAATAACTAAAAAATACCAAAGAAAGCCACTGTCTTATCACATTTTTTAATTTTCTTTAGTCTTTCTTTATATTTTTAGTCAAAAAACTTGACAAAAAGAAAGATATATTTTACTGTTATTTCATCTAATTAATTTAAACATCATGAAGATCATTCATTTCTTGTTCTAAACCTGTTAATTCTTCAATGCTATTTATATTATATCATCAAATAAAAATATTCTAATAAATAATCAAGTTACCTATTTATGTAATTTACTCCTGATACAATTTTATATATTAACAATATCAAGGAGAAAATATGTT
>CBFHVJ010000087.1:0-4222 GCA_965659435.1 uncultured Arcobacteraceae bacterium | reverse complement strand
CCTTTATATAGATCAAGTGAAGCTTGATCTTCTTCATAATATCGATATATTAACCACTACAATTACTACCCTTGAAGATGCAAATAAACTTGCTATAAATATCAAAGATAAAACTGATATCAGAGTTACTATTATCGCTTCTAGTGGAGTAGTAATTGGTGATAGTGATGAAAACTATAAAAATATGGATAACCATATAAATAGAGATGAAATTATCCAAGCTCAGTATCAAAAGTATGGTGAGTCTACAAGATATTCAAATACACTACAAAAAGAACTATTATATATTTCTAAACAGTTTGATTTAGATAGTCAAAAATACTATTTAAGAATGTCAAAAGATATCGATGCTATAAATGAAGCATTTCAAGTATTAGTTTTAAAAGTTTTTATAGTTTTAATAATATCACTGCTGATACTATTTTATATAGCACTTTATACAAGTAAAAATATTCAAAATGAAACCAATAAAATTTTACGTTTTTTAAATGATCTAGAATCACAAAAGAAAGCTAAAAAGATTGAATCAAATTACTCTTTGGAATTTCATAAAATCACAAATCTTTTAAGTGATGTATCATATAAGCTTATTAAAAAAGATAAAGAAAAAGAGAAAAAAAATAAACAATTAAAGATTTTAAACCAACAAAAAGATGACATCATTGCTGCTATTTCCCATGAGTTTAAAAATCCAATTGCAGTTATAAATGGCTATAGTCAACTTATCGTTGAAGATAAAGATATCACCTCTTCAATGAGAGAAAAGTTTTTAAATAAGATACTATCAAATGCAAAAAAGATCTCTAATATGATTGATAGATTAAGGTTATCAGTACAATTAGAACAAGGAAAACAAGAGTTACAAAAATCATCTTGTAATATCACGAAATTAACTCAAAGCATAATTAGCGATTTAAAAGATCTCTATCCAAATAGAATTATATTTGTAGAGTTTTCAAATGAAAAAATTGAAAAAGAGATAGATGTAACAGTATTTAGTGTAGCTATTAAAAATATTATAGAAAATGCACTAAAGTACTCTAATGATGATATCTCTGTAAAAGTATCAAATAGCTATATCGAAGTTAAAGATAAAGGGATAGGTTTATCAACAAAAGATATTAAAATGGTAACAAGTAAGTTCTATAGAGTATCAAGTAATGACTGGAACAATTCTATGGGAGTAGGGCTTTCTTTAGTAAAAAGTATTATCGATCTTCATAAATTTAAACTAGAGATTAAAAGTGAAAAAGGGGAAGGATCTACATTTAGTATAGTGTTTTAAACTATACTAAATATCAAAATCGATAATAGATTGTGTTTGACCTGTAGTACCAAACTTGATATCGATCTCATCTGCAATAGCTTTAAAATCAACTCCATTGATCTCTTTTAGTCCACCTATGATTTGTCTCTTACCATTTAGTAGTTCATTTGATTTGATACCATGAGAGATAGATAGTGATGCTTCTACAAAAGCAGATAGTTTATCACACTGTTTTAGTGCAAGACCATCAATAGCATCATATTTGTCATCGTTGTATTTATGAACATCATCTACAACTTTAATAGTTCCATTTTCTATGATCTTATCTAAGAATTCATCTTTTACACCATCATAAAGTCCAAGTAAGTATGAGAACTCTTTTTGCATAAAAAATGGTACATTTGGTAAGATATCATCTTCAATTTTAGTGATCTCATATTCACTGATTATATCAGCTAGTTCATCTACACTATATTTAACTGGAGAGATGATATCTCTTGTCAGTGCTTCAGGAAGATCATGAAATAGTGCTGTAAAAAAGTTATTTTGAAGCCTCTTATCACAAGCTTTTACATCAAGTGAGTAGAAGTATCCAAAGATTGCAACTGTAAGCATATGACCAAGAACAGAAGTTTCTGGAACCCTTGGTGTTTGTGCCCATCTTTTTTGAAATCTTAATCTACCACTTAGATCGATAACTTTAGCAAGCTTTTTATTAAGTGCTATTTTTCGTACACCAATGAGCTCGTAATAATCTTCAATCTCCTCTTCAATCTCTTTTTTTACATCTTCAATATCTGATAAAAATTGACTTGTTTGGTAGATGATATTAAATTCCCATCTTGTTGAAAGATAAGATGCAGCCTTTAGGATAAATCTCTCTTTTTTATAAGTATTTTCATCATTGAGAAAATCTTCAAATTTTTTAAGAAATATACCATTATCAATATCTACTAAAGAGTCAGTGAGTTTTTCTATAACCCATTTATTTAATTCAGGGCCTTTTTTTTGTAAAGCTTTCCTAAATACATCAGGTCGTATATCTGTAACAACTACTCGTCTTAAAAATTCAAAAAGACCAGCTTCTATAAGTCGTGTATAGTCTACATCATCTTCATGTTTGGCTATAAAATAAGCGATGATAAATTTATGAGCTTGTTTATCTAATTCAACTAGCTCCATCATTCGAGGGTAGTCGTTCCATCTTTGAATAGATGCAGATGAAAAAATACAGTCAATAATCTTTGCGTTAATCATCTTTTTGTTTTCCTATTAAATATTTGCCATACATCATAGCTGCAACAACAAGTGTCACAACCACATAAACAATCTCACCTGATGGAGGAAGTTCTCTCATAGTTATACTCTACAGCTTCCAAATAGCTTGTTTATTTTTTCAACTCTACCTTCATGTCTACCACCTTCAAAGCTATTTGAATTCCAAGCATCAACAATAGCTTCAACCATACCTTCTCCAGATACTCTCTCACCTAGACATAAAATATTTGCATCGTTGTGTTGTCTTGCCATAGTTGCTGAGTATTCGTTGTGACAAAGTGCAGCTCTAATACCATCAAATTTGTTTGCAGCCATTGACATACCAATACCACTACCACAAATTAAGATACCTTTAGTACCTTCATTTGCTAAAACCTCTTTACAAACTTTAGCAGCAAAATCTGGATAATCAACTCTATCTTTTGTTTGTGGACCCATATCAATCACTTCGTGACCTCTTGTTTCAAATAACTCTTTTACAAAAGCTTTAAAATCAACTCCTGCGTGATCACTTCCGATAAAATATTTCATTAATAAATTCCTTCTTGGTGTTTTTCTACTGTATCTTTTGCAGTTTTTTCTAGTGTATCTACTGTTTGGAAAACTCTTTCCCATCTGATTTTTTTGTTCTTATCCCATGAGAAATATACAAACCAAGGTTTTCCTACGATATGTTTATATGGAACTGTTCCCCAAAATCTACTATCGTTACTATGGTCTCTATTGTCACCCATCATGAAAAACTCATCTTCTGGAACTTTAATAGGCATAAGGTTAAATAGGGCAGTAAATTGTGAATTTAGTTTTGTTACATTTGGATCTGTATGGATCCCTGGATGATCTTTTTTGTAAGGATTTTCTACAAATAACATACCATTAAATTCGATTATGTTTTGACCTTTGTAGTTTTCTTTTACATATTCATTACCCTCTTTAGGGTGTAAATAAAGGTTTTTATTTTGTAAAAATAATATATCACCACCCGTGGCAACACATCTTTTTACATAGTGAATTTTTGGATTACCTGGGTATCTAAATACAGTGATATCACCTCTTTGTGGTCTATCACCTTCAATTAAATGTCCGTTGTCATTAAAGTCAGGTAATACTTGTAACTCAATCCAAGGGATTGTAGGAGTAGGTATTCCATAAGAGTATTTTTTTACAAATAACATATCACCAATTAACAGTGTATTTTTCATACTTCCACTTGGAATTACAAATGCTTGAGCTATAAAAAATATGATAGTTAATACAATTACAACTGTACCAGTCCAGCTACTAGACCAATGGTAAAGTTTTTTTAAAAGTTCCATCTATTTTTCTTTTCTTTTTTTTGCTGCTTTGATTGTATTTACAAGTAGCATAGCAATAGTCATAGGTCCAACTCCACCTGGAACTGGAGTGATATATGAACATTTGTCTTTTACACCATCATAGTCTACATCACCAACAAGCTTTCCACTTTCAAGTCTATTGATTCCGATATCAACAATAATTGCATCATCTTTAATCATATCTTCTTTGATTAGGTTTACTACACCAACACCAACACAAATGATATCAGCATTTAGTGTATGTTTTTTAAGATCATCTGTATAGATATGACAAACTTCAACAGTAGCATTTGCATTTAGAAGTAATGTAGCCATTGGTTTACCTACAATATTTGAAGCA
>CBFHVJ010000086.1:0-4393 GCA_965659435.1 uncultured Arcobacteraceae bacterium | reverse complement strand
AACCTTGAATTTTAAAATAACTCACAATCTCATTTCGACTTGCGTCCCTTGATTTGTGGATGGAATTATAGACAATTCTCACTTTATTGTCAAGTGCTTTTTCAAAAAAATACATTTTTTTTTGTAATTTGTCTGTTAGCTACTATTTTGCCATATTCTGATACTATCATTTTATGAAACATTACATACTTTTTAATCTAATCAACACTTTAAATCAATATAAATCTATTCATTCTGTAAGAAGAATTGAAAATAATACTTTAAAAATTGAATTCAATAATCGAAATGTCTATTATTTTGATATGACAAAAGGAAATAGTTCTATATATAAGACTATTGATGAGAAAAACTCTAAAAGGGATTTTAATGCACCATTTGATATTCAATTACAAAAACGTTTTAATAATTCTAAAATTAAAGAGATTAAATTATTAAATAATGACAAAATTATATATATAAAAACAGTTACCAAATCTAGCTATAAAAAAGAGGTCTCTATATTACAGTTAGAATTTACAGGTAAAAACTCTAATGCTATTATATTAAATGAATCAAACATAGTATTAGAAGCTTTACGTCATGTAGATGAATGGACATCAACTAGAATTGTAAAAGTTGGTCAAAAGCTTCTTGAATTAAAAAAACCTGATTTTGATTATGAACAAAAAGATATTGAAGATGTTGATCAGTTTCTACTTAATATATATAAAGTAAAAGAGCAACAACAATTATCACAAATTAAAAAGCAAAAAGTTCAACAGATTCAAAAACAGATACAAAAAATCGAGAAAATACTTAATGGACTAGAAAATGTAGATAAGCTATTGGAAAATTCTATTCGATACAATAATGATGCTTCACATATATTAAATGATCTTTATACATTAAGTGGTTATAAAAAAGATATTGCTATTAAAAAATCAAATGAACTATTTACGAAATCAAAGAAATCTAAACAAAAAGCAAAAAATCAACATATAGAACAATTAAACCTTACTCAAAAACTCGAATTCTATAAACGACTTATAAATACAATAGAACAATCTTCAAATATAGATGAGTTAGAGTTCTATTTTCCTAAAAAGGACAAAAATCAAACAAAAACAAAAAAATCACAACAATATCAAAGCTTTTATATAGATGGTTATAAAGTAATGTTAGGAAGAGATGAAAGGGAAAACATTTACCTGCTACAAAATAGTAGAGCTAGCGATTTCTGGTTTCATCTAAAAGATAGACCATCTTCACACCTTATAGTATCAAATACAAAAAAAAGTATTCCAGATCATATTATTGAACAAGCTGCTACTATTGTTGCCAAATTTTCTCTAGATACTACTGGAGACTATTTAGTTGATTACACTCAAAGAAGAAATGTTAAAATTCAATCAAAAGCAAATGTTTTGTATAATCCTTATAATACAATAGGTGTAAGGGTATAATAATATGGCAAATAATTTTTATAATATTATAAGTGATAGTTCAACTAGAATAAAAACAGGTGTGGCTTTACTTCTTGGTGCTTTAGTAATTGGTTTTGTAGATTCATTTTTTGTAATGTGGTTACTATTTGGAGTTTTAACAATAGTTGCTATTAGTGAAGCAATGGAATTATATGATTTTGACAATAATCAAATATATCTTTATGCTGCTGCTATTTGGATCGCAGCAGCATTTTATCCAAAGCCAGAAGACTTAGTATTTGTAACAGCAATAGTGTTTGCATCTATATTAGCTTATACAAAACAGTTTGATAAACAGTTAATCTTACCCCTACTTTATCCTATAGCTTCATTTCTTTTCCTATTATCTTTATATAACTCATTTGGAATGGGTGCACTTTTATGGCTTTTAGTAGTTGTTGCTGGTGCTGATGTGGGAGCATATTTTACAGGAAAAAGTATTGGTCAAACACAATTTTGTGAGACAAGTCCAAATAAAACTTTAGAAGGTGTTGCTGGTGGTATTATTATCGCTACTGTTCTTGGAACAATTTTTTCTATCTCTGAAGTTTCAATTTTTAGTGCAATTATCATCTCTGCTGTTGTTGCATTAGCTTCAGTATTTGGAGACTTATTTGAAAGCTATTTAAAAAGGGAAGCTGGTGTAAAAGATAGTGGTGATATTTTACCAGGCCACGGTGGTATTTTAGATAGAACAGATGGGTATTTATTTGGTGGAGTAATTATGCTTGTACTGCTAAGGCTATTTGTTTGATTATACTAGGATCAACTGGTTCAATTGGAGTAAATACCCTTGCTGTTGCAAAACAATTTAATCTAAATATTGATGTTCTTGTAGCAGGTACAAATATTGAACTCTTAAATACACAAATTAAAGAAACAAATCCTAGAGTTGTAGTAATTGCAAACCAACAAGATATACAAAAGGTAAATCATCAAAATGTACTATTTGGTGAAGATGCAATTTTACAAGTAATAGAGGAATCAGATTCTCCTGTTGTTGTAAATGCTCTTGTAGGCTTTTTAGGTTTAAAGCCTACACTAAAAGCAATTGAATGCAATAAAAAAGTTGCTTTAGCAAATAAAGAGTCTTTAGTAGTTGGTGGTTCATTTGTAGATACATCTTCAATTACACCTATAGATAGTGAACACTTTGGTCTTTGGTACTTAATGGATCAAAATAAACAAATTGACTCTATGACTATAACTGCATCTGGTGGTAGTTTTAGAGATCTTCCATTAGAAAAACTAAACAATGTAACTGTTAAAGAAGCATTAAATCATCCAAACTGGTCAATGGGAAATAAAATCACTATAGATAGTGCAACTATGACAAATAAGTTATTTGAAATCCTTGAGGCAAAATGGTTATTTAATACAGATAAAATTGATGCAATAATAGAAACAAAATCTATTATCCATGCACTTATTAACTTCACTGATGGAAGTACAACGGCACATCTAGCTCATGCATCTATGAAGTTGCCAATATCATATGCAATTTTAGGAAAAGTTGATCAACAAGTATTAAAGCCTGTAGATCTTGTAGAACTATCAAGTATGGAATTTAGAAAAATCTCTTCTGATAGATATCCTATTTGGGATATTAAAAATGATATGTTAAAAAATCCACACTTAGGTGTAGTTTTAAATGCTGCAAATGAGGTAGCTGTATCAAAGTTTCTAAATGAAGAGATAAACTTTCCAGAAATTTCTAAAATGACTATTGATACTGTAAACAAATACCATAATTTCAAACCATCAAATATTGAAGATATTTTTGAGATGGATAAAGAGATAAGGAGCTATTGTAATGCCTGATATGCTAATACCTTTTATAATGTTACTTATTATAACAATAGGTTTAATTCTAGAAAGAAAACATCATGAAGATAAAATATCTGATGAATATGATGAAAAATTTGAAGAGTGGAAGAAACATTCTTCTACTTCCACAGATGAAGTAAAATGCAAAGAGTTAGTTGGACTTGTATTTCTAGAAGACAATAAACTAAATATAGAACTTCTAGATAAAAAAGTAGAAGATAGATTAGAAAGAAAGAAATTTAATATCACATGAAAAAAGTTTTAATATTACACGGTTGGGGTGGAAGTGATTATCCACATTGGCAAGCTTGGACTGCATCAGAACTGATTAAACAAAACTATACAGTATCTTTGCCTCAACTACCAAACAAAGATCTACCTACACTCGATAAATGGTTAGACTTTTTAAAAGCTGAGTTTGACCACTTTAAACCAGATATTGTAGTATGTCATTCATTAGCAAATATTTTATGGTTTCATTTTGTTGAAAAATATGATATTGATCCTATAGAAAAATTAATGTTAGTTGCTCCTGTATCTCCAGAGTGTAGAATTGAAGAATTAAAAACATTTTTCCCTTACCCTCTTCCAGAAGATCTAAAATCTGAAGATATTATTATGGCAAGTAGTGATAATGATCCTTATATAACAGTAGAAGAGGTTATAAACCTACAAAGCAAACTTAATATTGGTCTTAAGATTCTTGAAAATGCTGGACATATAAATGCTGATAGTGGATATGGTGAGTTAACTTGTGCAACACAATGGATCACGGGAAACTTTGAGGAATGATTTTAAGTATTGAATCAAGCTGTGATGACAGCTCTATTGCTATTACAAATATAGAAACTAAAGAACTCTTATTTCACAAAAAAATATCACAAGAGATCGAACATAGTATTTATGGTGGAGTGGTACCTGAACTTGCAGCACGGCTTCATGCCACCGCACTTCCTAAAATACTTGAAGAGACAAAATCGTATTTTCAAGATATTCAAGCTATAGCAGTAACTACTCATCCTGGACTTTCAGTGACTTTAACAGAAGGTGTATCTATGGCTCAAGCTTTGAGTATTAGCTTAGATAAACCACTTATTAGTGTA
>CBFHVJ010000085.1:0-4504 GCA_965659435.1 uncultured Arcobacteraceae bacterium | reverse complement strand
TAAGAAGTCATTAATACATTATTAGGTGGAGGAGTTTTCGCATTACTTATTTTTAATTTTAATATTGGTCAGGTCATGTCGTATAGTAAAGATAAGATCAAAAAAGAAAAAATAGTTAGCCTTTATAACTCTAAGTGTATTTTATTAGATAAGACAAATAGTATAAACTGTAAAAAATAGAAAAAGATATATCTTACCTTACTAATATTATTGAAAATGAACAAAATATTGTAGTAAGTAGCTATCATACTATCTCTTTAGGACTTGTATGTATGAATAGTATAAATAATGAATTTAATAGCCAACATATGATTTATCAACAAGCTGATAAGTTATTATATGAAGCTAAAAGAAATGGTAGGAATCAAGTAAGGTATCAAGTGAATAGTTAGACTTTAATTTTACTTTTATTTAGTGCAATAATAAGCATAAACATCTAGATAAAAAGCAAAAGTTTTGGAACAGTTTTTGGAACCGCTTTAAAGATCAAATATTTCCTGAGCTTGTTGCATATCTTTGTCTCCACGACCAGAGAAACTAACTACCAATAGTTTATTTTTAAATTTATCTTTGTTTTGTTTTATGTACCCTATAGCATGAGCAGTTTCAAATGCAGGTGTTATCCCCTCTTTTTGACTAAGCCACACAAATGCATCTTTAGCATCATCATCTGTAGCACTATCATATTGTATTGTTCCTAGATCATAATGATAACTATGCTCTGGCCCAATCCCTGGATAATCTAATCCTGCACTTATTGAGTGGGCTTCAGTTATCTGTCCATCTTCGTTTTGTAAGAGGTAAGAACATTGTCCATGTAAAACCCCTGGAGATCCTTTTGCTAGAGAACAACCATGTTTTTTTGTATCAATTCCATGTCCACCAGCTTCAATTCCAATACATTGTACATCTTCATCTTCTAAAAAGTGGGAAAATGTACCAATAGCATTTGATCCTCCACCTATACAAGCAATTACATAATCAGGTAATCTATTCTCTTTTTCTAAGATTTGTTGTCTGGCTTCCCAACCAATAATAGCTTGAAAATCTCTTACCATCATAGGATAAGGATGAGGACCTGCAACTGTTCCTATGATATAAAATGTATCTCTAGCATTTGTTACCCAGTACCTAATAGCATCATTCATAGCATCTTTTAGTGTTCTGCTTCCAGATTCTACTGCTATTACTTTAGCACCTAAAAGTTTCATACGAAATACATTTAGCTCTTGTCTCTCAACATCTTTAGCACCCATAAATATTGTACACTCTAGACCCATAAGTGCAGCAATAGTAGCAGTTGCAACACCATGTTGTCCTGCTCCTGTTTCAGCAATTACTTTAGTTTTACCAAGTTTTTTTGCAAGTAATCCTTGAGCGATTACATTATTTACTTTATGAGCACCTGTATGATTTAAATCTTCTCTTTTTAAATATATCTTTGCATCTAACTCTTCAGAAATTGTTTTTGCATAATAAAGTGGATTTGGACGTCCTACATACTCTTTTAAGTAGTAGTTTACCTCTTCCCAAAAGTCTTTATCAAATCTATACTTTTTATAGCTTTTATCAAGTTCAATCAAAATAGGCATTAATGTTTCAGGAACATAACGGCCTCCAAAGATTCCAAAGTGACCATTATCATTTGGATCAAACTTACTTTTTTTTGGAATATAGTAATTCATAGTTTTTTAGTATATCTGCTTTTTTCGTGAATATATAATTTCATTATAAGCCCTTTTTTTAGTATTATATTAATTATGATGATATTTTAGTAGGATAAAAATGTCTATTTATAGATAACTCTTACAAAACCTATGAAAAATAAAATTACCGCATAAGTATCATAGTATGGATCAAATAAAAGTAAAAAGAAAGAGGCTAAGATAAAAGCAAAACCGTTTACGATTGGCTTGATATAGTTTTTTAGATCTTTTGAGATATATTCAAGTTGAGCATTTGAAGGGGTAGTGTAAAAATAACTGTGTAAATCAAAAATATCAATTTATTAGATAGAATATATCTAGTAGATTTATTAAAGGATTTACATTATGGGAATACTAAATAAAGAAGAACTACGAAAACAAATAAAAGAAGGAAAAGAGGTATCACTAGATGGTATCTTAGATGAATTTAAAGGCTTACTAAAAGAAGCCTTACAAACTGCTACAGAAGAAGAGTTAACCTCTCATTTAGGTTATGAGAAACATCAAGAATCTGATAATCCAAATTATCGTAATGGACATAATAAAAAGATATTAAAATCAAAGTATGGTGAAGTAGATGTATCTATGCCAAGAGATAGAGATGGGTCATTTGAACCAAAGCTTATTCAAAAAAGAGAGACTCTTATTAAAGGAAGTGAAGATTTAATACTTTCACTTTACACTAAGGGAGTGAGTGTAAGAGATATCCAACATCATTTAGATGATTTGTATGGATATGAATTATCAGAACAAACAATATCAAATATAACCAGTGCCATTTTAGATAAAGCAAAAGAGTGGCAAAATCGTCCACTAGAATCAATATATCCAATTATATTTATGGATGCTACTGTATTAAAAATAAGAGTAGATAGAGTAGTAAAAAATATAGCAGCTTATATTATGTTAGGAATTACATTAGATGGTAAAAAAGAGATTATAGGTATTTGGATAGGAGAAAATGAAACAAGTAAATATTGGTTAACACTTTTAAATGAACTAAAAAATAGAGGTGTTGAAGATGTACTTATATTTGCTATTGATGGTCTCAATGGATTTAATCAAGCTATACAAGCAGTTTATCCTCAAGCAGAGATACAAAGGTGTATTGTACATCAAATAAGAAGCTCTTTACGATATGTTTCTTGGAAAGATAGAAAAGCTGTAGCAAAAGATCTAAAAACTATCTACACAGCATCAACTGAAGAAGATGCACAACTTGCTCTTACAGAATTTAATGATATTTGGGGTAAAAAGTATCCTCATATCGTACAATCTTGGACAAACAACTGGAGTGAATTATCTACATTTTTTAAATATCCTCAAGCAATAAAAACCTTAATTTATACCACTAATCCAATTGAATCATTAAATTCAAATATTAAACGAAAGACAAAATCAAAAGGGTCATTTCCTACAATAGATTCAGCATTTAAAATGCTTTACTTAGCAACACAGGAGGTTCAAGAGAAGTGGAAAGTTACTAGATTGAGAAATTGGAGTGAGATTTACCCTCAACTTTGCATATTTTTCAGTGAGATTATGGAAAAATATACAAAGTGATTAAAGGGTAACTAGTGGGTTTACACAGTTTATTTTACAGTCCCGGAAAGTCTGAGATCATGTAATAAACATTAGTTTATTTTTCCCAAATATAATTTGTAGTATTCGTTTGTTTTATTTTAGATAGATCTTCTTCAAAATGATTTTTTTCATAAAACATATTCAAACCTTTGTTAACTGACATCAACGATATAGTATTAAACTCTTGTTTTAAACAGTCTATTAAATGTGTTCCCAAACCATTTTTCTGATAATATGTATCTATTGATATTTGATTTATATAAATCTTTTTTAAAACTTCGTCTTTTATCTTATAGTCTATAAATCCAACTCTAGCCATATCTAGATATAAAGCTAATTTATTATTATTTTTAGTTCTATGTTCATATGCAGTTGTTATATTTTTTGTTGTAATGGTGCGTGCCTTAGGGTGAGTACATCAGTTATTTATAAAAGTGCATCGTGAAAAAGCCTAACAAAAATTTGTTAATGTTAATTTGAGTAGATCTAAGCTTTGTATATATGTTTATAGAGTTTTTAAAGGATAGTAAAAACGAAGTCAAATACAGATCGAGTATTTGAAGATTGAGTTCAGTATACCATAATAAGACAATATATAATCATGAAGAACAGGAAAGTCCAATATTTTTATACTCTTCAGGTGTATCTCCTGCAAAATGTTCAAACTCGGGTAGTTCATCATATGGATGTTTTGCAATATACAATAGCTTTTCCACCATTGAATAGTCCCCAATTTCTGCAAGATCTATAGCTTCTTGAAGCATATAGTTTTTTAAAACATACTTTGGATTAGCCTTTAACATCTCTTTTTGACGTTGAGGCTGTGTAAGGGTTTCTAGTAATAAACGTTCATCATATAGTTTTAGCCAATTATCAATTACTATGGGGTTCATTGCAATATCATACAAAGGTTCTCTATTTCCATTGTAGTGACTTAGTGTTCTGAAAAATAGGGTATTGTCAACATATGCTTCATGTAATGCTCCTACAAGCTCTTCAACTAAGTTAGCATCATCGTCAACTTTCACAAAAAGACCAAGTTTTTTACGTATAACATCAACATAGGCATTTGGATAAATAAATGCACCAAAATCTTCAAGCTTTTTTTGCATCCTATCTTTTGAAATTATAGGAGTAAGTGCTTCACTTAGTTTTGTGAGATTCCAGTAAGATATATTGGGTTGTTCCCCATAAGCATAACGCCCAATACGATC
>CBFHVJ010000084.1:0-4645 GCA_965659435.1 uncultured Arcobacteraceae bacterium | reverse complement strand
TTTATATCCACCATTTCTCCAATACTTTGGAGTTTGATCAAATCTTTGTTTAAATGCTCGTATAAAAGATGTCTGTGAACTATATCCACACATATTTGCAACTTCAGTGATAGTCGAATATTTATTTGTAATCAAGAGGTTTGATGCTTTTTGTAGTCTCATAGACTTTATAGTTTCATAAATATTTGTCCCCATCTGTTCTTTAAATATCTTATGAAGATGAAACTTACTAATTCCTATATCATATGAGAGCTGATCAATATTAATATCTGTTGCAATATTTTCAGTGATATAGTTTATGAGGTCGTTAGATATTTTACTATGATATAAACTTGTCTCTTTTCTATGCATATTACCCTACTTGTATATTTTAATAACAATTATAGATATATTATAGCTAACTAATTATAAATTATATAATTATTATTAAATAGTTATATTAACAAAAATAGATAACTATAAGATCAATAATGATAAAGAATTAAATCTTCTATCATGTTAAACTCTCATCATAAATTAAAAAAGGGGAGACCATGAGAACAATAAATAAAAAAGCTCAAATTATAAAGTGCTATCTTAATGAGATGACACCACAATTAAAAATATCACAATTTAAAGATAATCTAATAGTATCTACAACCTTAAAGTATGGAGAGACAAATAAATTACCAAAAGATATATTATCAAAATATATCAAATTTGAAGCACCAAATGCTACAAGCTTAATACTTGATTTTAATGGTTCTTCTATCAAAGATGTTTATAAAGGATTGGATATTATTTCACATAAATTAATAGCTTAAAGATAGGATTCATATGCAATTTGTAAAAACATACATTTTTTTAACACTATGTGTCCTATTCTGGTCAGGAAACTTTATCGTTGGGCGTTATGTCCAAGGTGATATAGGACCAATTGAACTAGCTTTTACAAGATGGTTATTTGTTTTTATAATCATCTTACCTTACCTTATACTCCACTATAAAAAAATATTTACTACTATAAAAGAGCATTTTCTTATTTTATTAGCTATTTCATTTTTAGGAGTTACATTTTTTAATACTATTTTATATATTGGACTTGCACAAACACAAGCAAATAATGCTCTAATTATTAACTCTTCTGTACCAATTATGATTATTATACTTTCATATTTTATTTTAAAACAAACTATTACTAAAAACCAAATGATAGGGATTAGTCTATCAACACTTGGTGTGATTTATTTAATTTTACAAGGTGATATAGGAAATATAATTGAATTTAAATTTAATAAAGGGGATTTTTGGATTGTCCTATCATCTTTTTCTTGGGCATTATATTCAGTGATTTTAAAATATAAACCAAAAAATATCCATGGATTTGAATTTTTTACTATTATAGTTTTTCTAGGATTTTTACTTTTAATTCCAATCTATCTATACCAAGACTATACTATACAACATGAAGTAGATCTTATTAAAAATAATATCTTCATTTTCTTATATGTATCTATATTTACTTCAGTTTTATCATACTACTTTTGGAACTACGGAATTGAAAAAATAGGAGCATCAAAAACTAGTCAGTTCACACATCTTATGCCAGTTTTTGGAGCGATACTCGCTTTTATATTTTTAGATGAAGTGCTAAAGTATTACCATATGATAGGATTAATACTGATTGCAATAGGAATATACTTATCTATTTTTTATAAAAAAGCTAAATAGTTCTTCGTTGATAAATTTTTAAAAGTATATATGAAATTATAATAGCAGCAACGGTTCTAATAACTACAGCCATAGTAAAATCTGCACCAAAGATCACAAATAGTAGTGTATCTTCAATAATAGCATGACATATCATCAAAAAAGTTCCTATATAGAATATATCCTCTTTTGAAATAGCACCGCTTTCAACCTCTTTTATTAAAATTCCCGCACCATAGGTGATACCAAGTATTACTCCAACAGTGATAGAAAATCCTTTACTTACATTTTTTTGAGACTCTTGGATAAACTTTCTACTTTTAATAAAATCCATAATAAAAATCAAAATAGTAATTAAAATAATTACAGTGATAGTTAATTCGATTGCATTATAAATAGAACCTTGCATAAGTTCAGAAAAACTATTATATGTAGTTTTTTCAAATACAGACTCAGTGATTGTGGCACTAAACCAGCTTGATGGCATAATTGATGTTAAAAAGCCTACAAAAAAACCTGCAATAATACGAAGAGAATATGAGTATAAATTAGAGATACCAATTTTCTTCATAATAATACCCTCAACAGGTAAAGCATGACAAATTCCAACTAGTACTGCCAATATTGTCCATTGATGTACTGTAAGATCTAAAGGTGCTGCAAAAGCAACAGAAGCATATACATTTAAAAACATTCCACTTATAATTGATAGTGCAGCTTCTGGTGGTAAACCCACCATAGAAGTAAAAGGCTCCACTAAAAATGCTACATAAGATAAAGTGTTATAATAATATAGAATATCCGCAATAATATAAATAGGGATAATTAACTTTAGTACAATCCACGCACTTTTAAGTGATGAATTTAGAGTTGCTTTGTAATTCATAAAATTATTGTATCTAATTTAATATTCAAATAGATACAATAATTTTATGAATAATTTAACAAATAAAACAGCATTAATCACAGGTGCTACTTCTGGTATTGGTAAATCATGTGCAGTACAATTAGCAAAAATGGGTACAAATCTCGTACTTATAGGTCGTCGAGAAGAAAAACTATCAAAATTAAAAGCAAAACTTTTAGAAAAATACAAAGTTAAAATAGTATATATTAAACTTGATGTAACAAAACAAAAAGATGTAGAAAAAAAGCTATCAAAGTTTTTAAAAAAGACAAATATTGATATTTTAATCAATAATGCAGGCCTTGCTTTAGGATTAGAAAAAATTGATCAAGGGTTATTATCAGACTGGGAAGCAATGATTGATACAAATATCAAAGGTCTTTTATATCTAAGTCGTATTATTATTCCTCATATGAGAAAAAACAATAATGGTCATGTGATCAATATTGGATCAATTGCAGGGGTAATGACATATCCAAATGGAAATGTATACTGTGCGACAAAGGCTGCAGTTCATGTTTTGAGTGAAGCAATGAATATTGATCTAGTTGGTACAGATATAAAAGTATCAAACATAGCTCCAGGTGCAGTAGAAACTGAGTTCTCAAATGTGCGTTTCCATGGAGATGACAATAAAGCAGATGCTGTATATGAAGGGTTTAAACCACTTAAAGCAAAAGATATCGCTCAACTAATAGTATATGTATTAAATGCACCAAAACATGTAAATATTCAACATACACTTATTATGCCAACTGCACAAAGAAATCCATATACATTACATAAAAATTAAAGGTAAATAGATGAATCATGTAGTATTTAAAAATGAAAAAGTTATCCCATCAAAAGTAGTTTGTATAGGAAGAAACTATGTAGAACATATCAAAGAATTAAACAATGAAACTCCAGAATCGATGGTTGTATTTAATAAACCAAATTCTGCTATTACAAACTATTTAGAGTTTGTATCTGATTATACAAGATTTGAAAGTGAGATATGTTTTTTAATTAAAGATGAAAAAATTGCTGGTCTTGGTCTTGGACTTGATCTTACAAAAGCAGATGTACAAAATAAAATGAAAAAAGCTGGACTTCCATGGGAAAGAGCAAAAGCATTTGATGGTAGTGCTGTATTAAGTGAATTTGTACCTTTTGATGGTGATATTACAAAAATAGCTCATAAACTACTTTTAAATGGTGAGCTACAACAAGAAGCTAACTATGATCTTATGATCTATAAACCTGAAGAGATGTTAGAGGAGATTAAATCTTTTATGACACTTGAAGATGGTGATATTATCATGACTGGAACACCTAAAGGGGTTAGTACATATAGTGAATGTGATATATTTGAAGCAACTTTGTATCATGATGATACGGTGATTTTAAATGTAATGTGGGAAGCTATGTAGCAGTAAAAACTGCTACATAATAGAAAGCTGCCTAGTATAAACCAAACTGCTTAGAATTTTCAATTTTATAAAGTACTCTGAAATTATCGTCTTTGTCATAAAATACTTTAAAATTTTCATTAGATGCTTTTAACTCATCTAGTGCTTCTTGAATTTCAATTGGCTTATAAGACTCTAGTCTCATAGGAACAATTTCATCATCAATTTGCTCTATCTCTTTTGCTATTGCATCTTGGATCTCTGATTGGAATACTTCACTTAATTTTGTAGCATCATGGCTAGTAACTCTATCATGATGTCTTCTTAAAATTTTAGATACTCTATCTGCTGCAATATCAATTGCTGCATGTAGATCTTTATCTTTTTGCTTTACCACAATTGTATCTTGATGTGCTATATTGATAACAAATTCAAATGCAATTTGAGGCTTACCATGTTTTTCTTCTTGAGAGATTATTGAATGTACTGAAATAATATCCAGATTGTATTTATCAAATCCATCAATTGTACCGTTGATAAAATCTTTTAACTCATCTGTTAGGTTTATATGTCTACCTACTATATTTCTATTCATAATAGCTCCTTTAAATTAGTGATCAATATAGTTGTAATCACTAAGCAAATTGTATCTTATCAC
>CBFHVJ010000083.1:0-4728 GCA_965659435.1 uncultured Arcobacteraceae bacterium | reverse complement strand
AATTGAGAATTTATATTTTGCTTTAAATAGATACTTATATGCAGTTTCTTGAACTGTTAAGTTTAAATGCTTTGCTAAGTTCTCTATCTCTTCTTTAGATATCCAAATATATCCAGACTCACCAATACAACAATTTCCTTCACAAGTTTCACATTTTTTTGGATCAAACTGATAATTAAACCCTTGAGCTTTCAACATTATACAGTTACCTCAGCTTTAATACTATAAGTTGCACATCGATCATAAATATCCAAGGTATTTTGAGTAAATTTACCTTTATTATCAAACATGATAAATGGTGGCAGTACTTTTAGAAGTGATTTTGAATTCTTTCGCATCATAACCATCACTAATGTAGCTTCTTTATCTTCTTTTGGGTGTAAAAACTTTATAGCTTCAATGTTAAGCTTATTCTCTTTAGATAGTTGCATAATTTGATCTATCTGCTTTGCATCATAACAAAAAAAGAACTTTCCACTATTTGTTAAAATTTGAGAGACTCTTTTTATCAAAACCTCTAAAGGCATTCCGTCATTATATCTAGCTATTTTAATATTTTCATTCACTGTTTTAATCACTTGGGAATGATAGAAAGGTGGATTTGAGACTACAATATCAAACTTCTTTTCAAAATTAATATTTTCAATATCTCCACTAAAGAGTTTAGCCTTAATACTATTACATTTTGCATTGTGTTGTGAAAGAAACTGAAAAGTATTTTGTATTTCACATTGATTTAATTGTAGCTTTTGAAAGTCTCTAGCTACCAAAAGTCCTAAGATTCCACTTCCACTTCCAATATCTAAAAGTTCTCCCTGAACATTTTTAAATACAGCTAAACCTTCACAAATAAACTGATATAAAAGATGTGTATCACTATTGTAACAATATCCATCAATTGGTTGATATAATACCACTATAATCTACCACAAAGAACCAGTAGCATATTCGTCATAACTATTACTATTTATCTCTAGATATGTATTTTCATCATAGTCTAAATATAATGTATAGTCATCAAGTGAGATGCTACTTTGAATATTGCTTCTGTTTATATAAGCCTCTTCATCTGAAGACAAAGAGGAAAGATAGTACTCCACCATAGATGGAGCTAAAGTATCAAAACTATTTTCTAACTGATAAAAGTCTTTTACACTAAAAGTTGAAAATAGTTTATTTTTATCTAAAGAGATTACCATAAATTAAAAAATGATATTAGTTAAGCCCACCAAGAAGCTTAGCCATTCTACTATCTATATCATCTTTTTTTTCTGTATCAACTCTTTCTTGATTTACTACAATATCATCAATATTAGTTACAGGAATACTAGCTACTGTTTCTTCCTCTAATTCATCTTGTTGATTTTCTTCCATTAAGCTTGGTTGAAATGGTTCATTTTGAGGTTGTGCGGATGTTCCACTACCACCTAAAATAGATTCGATTTTTCCTATCATACTACCAATAGCACCATTTTGCTTACCTGTGTCATTTTCAAGCATCGAAATTGTATTTTTTAAATATCGGTTTTACTCTTCTACCTCTTCAATCTTTTTTAAATTTTTATTATTATCATCTTGTAAATTTTCATAAGCATCTAGAAGCGTATTGATCGCACTTTGTAGTTTTTCAATTGTCATTTGAGTATTATTTTCCATGTAGTCGATTATAGCGAAAATTGTTTAAAAACCATTGAAACGAAAATTAGAATATATAAAATTAAAATATAGTTTTTAAACGATTTTATATGTACAATATTTTTTAATTTTATCCCTAAATAGACTCCAAACAACGATGAAAACCCAACTATAAAGCCCTCTTCAAATAGCATCTGTCCACTCAAAGATAGAGAACTAAATCCAGCTATAGAGCTAAACACAACAAAAAACAATCCCATAGCACTTGCTGTTTTTAAATTATAGTGTAGATATGTAGCTAAAATAGGTGTAAGCATCACTGCACCCCCTACTCCAATAGACATAGCAATCATACCTACTATAAATCCAATTATTAATAGTTTCCAACTATTTTGTTCAGCTGGAATATCTTCTTTAATTGTTGTGGATGATCTAGAAATACGATAAATTGCAAAACAAACTATAAATATAAATAAATATTCCAAAGTATCTGAATCAACTGTTTTTAGAACAATACCACTATTAAGTCCACCTAAAAACCCACCAAATCCTAAGATAATTCCATATTTTAAAATCTCTTTATTTCTTTTCACATTGAGTATTGATCCAAATATAGAACTAAAGACCATCTGCATAATAGAGATACTTACAGCTTCTTTCATATTAAATCCACTGTATAACAACATAGGTACTAAAACCATACCTCCACCAACACCAAAAAAACCTGCAATAAGTCCAGTAAGTAGTCCAAAACTAGCTAATTCAATCAAAAGTTACCCTATATATCGTCAACTATAAAAAGTGCTAATTCATCTGCAAGCATAAAATCATTTGAGTAAAATATATTTTCTTTTTTAAAGATTTTATTTTCATTCTCTAATATTTCTATTTTTTGCTTTTGTGTATCGTTATAGTTTTTCATATCACATCCAACAGCTGAACGTAAACCAAGAAGTGTTTTTTCAACTAAAACATCCTCATTTGAAAGTGATTCGATCTCTTCAAATTCTAATGGATTTTGTATATATTTTTCAATATCTTTTTGATTATAAAATCTTTTTTGATTATATGCTCCAACAGCTCCTGCACCAACTCCTAAGTATGACTCATATTCCCAATACCCAAAGTTATGTTTTGATCGACTTTGTTCACTTTTAGCAAAATTTGAAATCTCATATTGTGTAAATCCAAACTCTTGAAATCTACTAAAAATATATTTTGCCATATCTTCATTTTCAATTCGAACATCACTTTTTTGATAAAACTTCGTCCCCTCTTCTAAAGTCAAACTATAAGCACTAATATGATCTATAGGTAATGTTTTAATTATATTTAAGTCACTATCTATCAAAGCTTTTGTATCTAAAGATGTATCATAAATAATATCGCAATTAATTCTCTCAAATCCAACTTTTTTAGCATTGTTAATTGCATCAATAGCTTGTAGTTTACTATGGCTTCTATTTAAGAATTTTAACTTCTCATCATCAAAAGTTTGAACACCAAAACTTATACGATTTACCCCTAGATCAAACATATCTTGTTGCCAAGATATAGTTGCGGAATTTGGATTTGCTTCTATTGTAATCTCTGTATCACTATCAATGTATTTCGCTAAAGAACTAAAAAGAGATTGATATAATTCAGCATCTATACAACTAGGCGTTCCACCACCTATAAATACCGACTTAAAAGGGTTTATATCTATCTTTTCTAGTTCAAAATTCAACTGTTTAACTAATGCTACCATATAGTTTTCTTTTAAATGATATAAACCTACATAAGAGTTAAAAGCACAATAATTACACTTTGAATCACAAAAAGGGATATGAATATATAAAAGCACTTAAAACTCCGAAGTTATTTTAATAGTATGTTAGTGAGTTAGTACTTGAATTTGTATAAATCAATAATATATTAGATAAAATAGAATCTAACTTAATATAGTATATAAGGAGTATCTTAATAATGAAATATGGATATATTATTGGTCATATTACAATTAAAAATCATGAAAAATGGGAAGAGTATAAAAGTAAACTTCCAGCTACACTAGAACCTTGGGATACTAAACTTTTATTTCGAGGTAAACTTGATAGTATACTTTCAGGAAATCATAATCATAAAGATACTGTTGTGATACAATTTCCAACTCTTCAGGCTGTAAAAGATTGGCATGATTCAACTGCTTATCAAGAGATTGTACCTATTAGAGAAGCTGCTGCAAATGTTGACCTATTAATGTATGAAGAAGGATAATAAACACAAGAATTTTTTAAATATTTTTTGGCTATAATCGCGATTATAATAAACTATAAAGATTAAATAAATGATAGAGACAACGGAAAAGAAAAAAAACTATAGACCAAATGTCGCTGCTATTATTTTATCATCTAAATACCCTTTTGATTGTAATGTATTCATAGCGTCTAGAATTGATGTAGACTCTAATGCATGGCAGTTTCCACAAGGTGGAATCGATGAAGGTGAAGATGTAAAAGAAGCTCTATTTCGAGAATTAAAAGAAGAGATAGGTACAGATGATGTAACAATTATCGCAGAGTATCCAAAATGGGTAAGCTACGATTTTCCAGATTCTGTTGCTAAAAAGATGGCACCATTTGATGGTCAAACACAAAAGTACTTTCTTGTAAAGCTAAATAGCAGTGCAAAGATCAATATTGAAACTGAGATTCCTGAATTCAGTGAATATAAATTTGTACCAGCAAGAAATATTTTTGACCATGTAACATATTTTAAAAGAACAGTTTACAAAGAGGTATTACAATACTTCAAAAGAGAAGGATATATTTAATGGAGGAAAGAGATGCTTAAAGTCCTTAAGTTCGGTGGAACAAGTGTAGGTACCTTAGAAAGAATTCAAAATGTCGCTGATATTATTAAAAACCTAAGTGATAATGGAGATCAAATAGTTGCTGTAGTTTCTGCTATGAGTGGAGAAACAAACAAACTAATTGAGTATGCTGAAAACTTTAGTAAAAATCCAACTGAAAGAGAGATGGATACACTACTTAGTTCAGGTGAGAGAGTTACTTCTGCTTTACTTTCTATTGCTTTAAATGAGCAAGGATA
>CBFHVJ010000082.1:0-4780 GCA_965659435.1 uncultured Arcobacteraceae bacterium | reverse complement strand
ACTACTATATTAGAGCAGTAAATCATCTTACTGGTGTAAAATCAGCATTTGCCCCTAAGACTAAAGTAAAAACCCTTCTACATGATGATGAATTTAGTAAAACAGTCTTCCCTCATCCAAAATCAGTAGGATATGTAGCAGAAAAAACTAAAGAAGCAAATAGAAAACACTTTGGTGTAAACTCTTTATTTATTGGTGTCAATGAAACAAAAGGGAGAAGCTATGGTGTAATGGAATTTGATCTTAGTAATATCCCTGATAACGCAATCATTAAAAATGTACAACTATCACTCTATGCTCTTAATAGAGTAAATGCAAAAATTGAGAGATATGGTGAATGGCAAGTGTCTTTTGTAGATCAAGAAAGTGTTTCTGAAATTTACGATTTTGATCAAATCAATAATGCAAATATTATAGAAACTCTTGGTGAAACTATCCCTTCAGAAAAATTAACGCAAGGTAAATGGAATCACTGGAACTTTAATGGAAGTGAAAGAAAGACTTTACAAACACAACTTTCAAAAGGGAAAGTGCTTTTCAAAGTAAAAGGACCTAAAAACTTACCAAGTGGAAGAGATTCTCAGATGATGATGTTTGACCTTGGATATGGTAAATTTGGTGGAGGACTTCACTATAGACCAAATATAGAGGTAACATACACTGTGCCAAGTACACAAATTGAACTAAAAGCCCAATCAACTTCATCAATTTTTATTGATAATAAAAAAGAAGATGAACTTGTATGTGGTTTTGATCAAAATAACAATAAGATATATGGTCTAATGGAATTCAATCTTGATTCATTGCCAGATCCAAAAGAAACAATTATCACAGATAGTTACATCCAAATCAAAAATAAAAATACAACAAAAACAAAACTAGATATTAGATATAACGTTGAGTTTATTGATGTAGAAGATACTACATATCAATCTATCCAAAATAGAGATAGAATAGAATTTATTGGATATGAAGTAAGTCGTGCAGACCTTCAAAAGAAAAAAACACATAAGTTTATCTTTGATAAATATTCATGTTTAGCATTAGAAAATATTCATAGAGAAGAAAAATCTGCTAAATTTATTATCAAACCAACTTCATCTATTATTAAAAACCATCTTGTAGACTGGCATACAACTGGTGAAAAAAGCCAAGTGAAACTAATTGTAAATTATATTAACAAAAGAAGAGAAGCTATTGAAGAGATAAATAACTTCCAAGCTACTATAGAGAACAATAAAGTTAAACTTACATGGGATAACCCAACAAATAATGATTTTGTTGGAGTTTATGTAGTAAGAAATAGATTCCATAAACCAAAAAACCCTCTTGATGGGGATAAGATCTATGCAGGAAATGATAGTTATACATTTGATGATTTTGGTGATAAAAATATCACTAAGTATTATTCAATATTTACATATGATAATGTACCAAACTATAGTAATCCTACTACTATAAAACATGAAGGAATAAGAAAATGATTTTAAAATTCAAACAATGGTATCCAAAAATTGATCCAAAAGCTTGGGTTGCTCCAAGTGCAGATGTAGTTGGAAATGTTCATATTGGAGAAGATAGTTCTATTTGGTTTGGTACAGTAATTCGTGGTGATGTACATAAAATTAGAATAGGAAAAAGAACATCAGTTCAAGATCTATCTATGATCCATGTAACACACTACAAAAAAGATGATATGTCAGATGGTAATCCAACTATTATTGGTGATGATGTAACAATTGGTCATAAAGTGATGCTTCATGGTTGTACAGTTGAAAATGGATGTTTAATAGGTATGAGTGCTACTATTTTAGATGGTGCTGTTATTGGTGAAGGTAGTATTGTTGGTGCTCATTCTCTTGTAACATCAAATAAAGTATTTCCTCCAAGAAGTTTAATCATGGGATCTCCTGCTAAAGTAGTTAAAACACTTTCAGATGAAGAGGTTGAAAACTTAATCAAACATGCTGCAAGATATGTAGACTTTAAAGCTGATTACCACGAAAGTTCTAATTAAAAGAAGTATTGCATTTTGCAATACTTTTACCCTTATATAATAATTTGTGCTAAACTCCTTAAAAAATATTAGGAGTACCTATGGCAAAGAAAAAATCAACTCTTTTTGAATGTCAACATTGTGGAGAACAAAGCCCAAAATGGTTAGGAAAATGTCCAAGCTGTGGAGGATGGGATAGTTTTGTAGAACTTACAACACAACAACAAGAGGTACTTCAAAAAACTGCAAAAATCTCAAATGAACCAACTCAAGCAACACCAATTACACAAGTAGAACAAGATAATATCACTAGATTTTCTACTTCAAATGAAGAATTTGATTTAGTTCTAGGTGGTGGTGTGGTTCCAGGAAGTTTAACTCTTATAGGTGGATCACCTGGTGTTGGAAAATCAACTTTACTACTTAAAATAGCTGGTAATCTGGCAAAATCAGGTAAAAAAGTACTTTATGTATCAGGTGAAGAATCAGCTGGTCAAATTAAACTACGAGCCAATAGACTAGAAGCAAATGAAGATAACCTTTTTCTACTCTCTCAAATAAAGCTTGAATCAATTAATGATGAACTACTTAAACAAGATTATGAAGTAGCTATCATTGACTCTATCCAAACCATATATTCTGATAATCTTACTTCAGCACCTGGAAGTGTTTCACAGGTGCGAGAGATAACATTTGAACTAATGAGAAAAGCAAAAGAATCAGATATTGCTATGTTTATTATTGGACATATCACAAAAGATGGAAGTATTGCAGGTCCTAGAGTATTGGAGCATATGGTTGATACTGTTTTATATTTTGAAGGTGAAAGTAGTAAAGAGTTAAGAATGTTGCGAGGATTTAAAAACCGTTTCGGAAGTACAAGTGAGATTGGTATTTTTGAGATGACACAAAATGGACTTGAAAGTGCAAAAGATATCGCTAAGAAATTTTTTACAAATACAAAACCTCAAAGTGGTAGTTGTTTAACTGTAGCCATTGAAGGAAGTCGTTCTTTAATTTTAGAAGTGCAAGCACTTGTAACAGATAGTACCTATCCAAATCCCAAAAGAAGTGCCACAGGATTTGATACAAATAGACTAAATATGCTTTTAGCTCTACTTGAAAAAAAGCTTGATCTACCTCTAAATCAATATGATGTATTTATCAATATTAGTGGTGGTATAAAAGTAAAAGAAAGTTCATGTGATCTTGCTGTTGTTGCAGCAATTATAAGTAGTTTTCAAAATAGACCAATATCAAAAGAGAGCGTATTTATAGGGGAAGTTAGTTTAACTGGTGAAGTAAAAACTGTACATGGAATAGAGAACAGACTCAAAGAAGCTTCATCTCAAGGTATCACAAAAGCTATAGTTGCATCTAAGCCCTCAACTAAGATGAAAATTAAAACATTTGAAGTAGATGAAGTTGTAAAAATGATAGAACTCTTTTAGAGCACATATAATGATCAATTTGATATAATGTGATAATTATTGAAATATTTTAGGGGTATTTATGGAAAGAGATAGATGTGCAGAAGTGAGAATGGAAGAAGGTTATATGAGAACTACAATCGAATATAACAATGAAGATACTAAAGTAAGTATCCAAAAAGCCATTTTTGATACTGAGCAAGAATTGAAAGTTTTCCCAACTGTAATTAGAAGAGCAATTAGTGAAAATGCAGGTAATATCTCTGTAGAATTTGAAATTGGTGGTGGATGCCAAAGAGAAGCTGGAGAATTTAGCGAAATACTTTTAAAAAAACTAGATCTTAAAGCTTGTGATATATAATATATGACAATTGATTTAGACAATCAAACATCTCATGATATCAACTTAGATTTTTTAGAAAAAATATCTATAGAGGTTACGCAAGGTGATATTGAACTTTTAGTAACAACTAATGACCAAATACAACAAATCAATAAAGAATTTAGAAATATAGATAAACCAACTGATGTTTTGAGTTTTCCATATGAACCTATGCCATTTTCCCCTGTAGGATCTATTGCTATATCTACAGATTTTGTGGAAGACAAAGCAAAAGAGTTTGGACATAGTTTTGAAGATGAGTTTGCCCTACTTTATATCCATGGGATTCTACATCTTGTAGGATACGACCATGAAGTTGATGATGGTGAACACCGAATAGAAGAGGAAAGATTGATAAAAGAGTTCAATCTTCCAAATAGTTTAATTGTAAGGAATAGTTAATTTAATGGACATTTTAATATTTGTATTATCGATGGGTGCACTGATTTATGGTGCTGATTTTATTATAGAGCAAAGTGAGAAAATTGCTTTACATTTTAAAATAAGCCCTTTTGTTATTGGAGCGACACTTATCGCTCTTGGTACTAGTTTACCAGAGATGGCTGTAAGTATGAGTGCTTCACTACAAGGAAGTGGTGATATTGCTGTAGCTAATGTAATTGGTAGTACGATCTTTAATATCTCACTTGTATTAGGTTTTGTATTTTTAATTGCTAAAAAAATAGCTCCAAAAAGAGATCTATTTGCACAAGATTCAGCATGGGCACTTTTCCCTATTATGATCTTTATCCTTATGGGGATAGATGGAAAACTATCACAATTTGATGGAATCATTTTTATTATCCTTATGGCTGCATATTTACTATTTCTTATCCAAAGCAATCAAGTTGAAGAGGCTGATGAAGATTTAGCAAAAGAAAAATTTGAATGGCTTCCTACAATAGGTTTACTTGCAGTTGGATTTGTATTTGTAATTGGTGGAGCTGATTTTGCTATTGTTAGTGCTAGTAG
>CBFHVJ010000081.1:0-4868 GCA_965659435.1 uncultured Arcobacteraceae bacterium | reverse complement strand
AGATAGATAGTTGATTCTCATAGATCCATCTTGTGGGATATTTGCATTTGCAATATCCATATCACTTTGTACTTTGATAGTTGAAATCAACCTTTTATGAAGTGTATTTGGATGTGCAAAAACCATATGTATAACACCATCAATTCTAAAGAAAATTGCTCCAGTAGTTTCATCTGGTGAGATATGAATATCTGTAGCATTTAAGTTAATAGCGTATTGGAGTATAAAATTTGATAATCTAGATGCATCGATATTGTCATTATAAAGAGATTGTTCTATAAAGTTTTCAATTTGTAAGTTTAATGGCTCTTGTGCTTGATCATAGTAAATATGTAGTAGGTTTTTTAATAATCCTTCATCACAAAAATAAAGCTGGTATTTTGAAATATGTTTGCTCTCTAAGAAGCTTCGAATACTTAAAATTTCTGTATTTGATGTAGCAATATGTATAGTATCATTTTCTATTTGAAATGGAAATATCTGATAATATTTTGCATCTTCACTTGCTAAATAGTTAACAGCATCTTCTTCAACAATTGTATCTGCTAAGTTAATAAAATCTAGATTTAGTTGTTCAGATAAAGCATTGGCTATTTCAAAAGATGTTACAAAGTCAAGTGATTTTAGTGTTTCCCCAATTTTCTTAGGGGTAATTTTTTGAACTTTTAGTCCAATTTCAAGTTGTTCTTGAGATATAAGATTATGGTTTAAAAGTAGTTGACCAATTTTAATCATACTATTTTAAACCATATATTAAAATAATTAGTTTTTAAACACTAAGAATTCAACGGCGATTGTACCTGTCTTTGTAGCACAATCTACAGATGCAGTATAGTCTGCAACAACATTACCAGTTGCAGCTGTTGAAGCACTAGACATAAATCCACTATCTTTTTTACTTGCAGCTGGAACTCCATCACCATATGTCTGATCAAGTTCACACATTAAGTTTTGTGGAACAACACCGGCAGTAATGTAAATACCTTTATGAGCATCTGTAATTACACTATCTTCATCCACACCATAGTCAGCATTAGCTAATTCACTTCTTCTATCAGCATCAGTAATAAGTCCAGCTAAGTATAACTCTTCCCAAAATGCTGCATCTTCTTCAGCTGTTCCGCTTCCATCAATGACACCATCAGCTGAACCAGTACAAAATGATGTAGGTGCTGCTTCTGTTCCACATCCATCACCAGGTAGTCTTTTATAAATAGACTTAAATGTAGCTACAGCACTTGTGATTTTTTGAATCTTATTTGCTTCAGCAGTAACACTTGATCCTTTTAAAAGATCAAATCCTTTAAATGCAATACCTATTAATAATCCAACTATAACTAATACAACTGCTAACTCAATAAGTGTAACACCTTTTCTCATATTGTTTCTTTTCATAGTTCTTGTACCTTTTTTTAATTAATTATACTATTATAACTAAGAAAAGTGAAATCTTTATAAAGGGGATAAGTTATGTCATCAAGATGTCACTAAATACTGTTTTAACGAACAATGTGTTACCATATTTAAAACTATAAGAGTAGGATATATATATTTTATGGATAAAAAATTAGTAGGATTTATTACAGCGTCATTACCAGAAAACAATTTTACAGTTGATCTTGCACTAAGTATGCAAGAAGCTGGAGTTGATACACTTGAACTTGGTATTCCATTTTCTGATCCTGTTGCAGATGGGCCAGTGATTGAAAAAGCTAGTTTAAAAGCATTGCAAAATGGATTTAAATTAGATGATCTTTTTGAAGTTAGTTCTCAAATAGCACCAAAGATGGATACTCTTTGGATGGGTTATATGAATCCATATTTTCACTATGGTGTAGAGGAATTTCTATCAAAAGGTAAAGAGTTTAATATTCAAGGGTCAATTATCCCTGATTTACCATATGAAGAATCAAAAGCATATAAAGAATTATTTACTAAATATGATCAACATCTTATAGATTTTGTTGCTCCTACAGATTCTTTAGAGAGAATTAAAACAATTACAGCTAATTCAAGTAAGTTTATCTATATGGTTGCATATGCAGGTATTACAGGAAGTGGAGCTAAAGAGGATCTTACAAAGATTATTGAAGATGTAAGATCTTGTACATCAACTCCACTTTATATTGGATTTGGAGTGGATCAAAATACAGCTAAAGAGAAAGCACAAGGTGTCGATGGAGTGATTGTTGGTAGTGCTTTTGTAAAAAAACTACTTGATGAAAGCTTATCAAATAGTGAAAAGATCAAGTCTATTTGTGAAATAGCAAGGGAAATTAAACAAAAAATTAATGAATAGTTCATTATTTTTCAATTAAGAAAGGGGCAAAATGTATCAAAGTTTTTTACAAAATAAAAAGTTAGCTATATTTTTCATCTCCCTTTTTTTAATACTTTCTATTACATCTTATAATTTTTTTGCATATGATAAAACACAAAAAATCGATACATTTTTAAAAGAGAGAACAACTCAAAATCTTCTAAACTATAATGTAGTTTATACTAAATATAAAGAAATTTCATCTATCATTTATGAAACAAGAATCGATACACCTGATGTAAAATGGCTTTTAAAACAGATATATGAAGGTGATGAAAAAACAAAAGATATTGTACGAACTAGGCTACATAAAAGACTAAAACCAACTTACGATCTTTTAAAAACACATAATATTAAACAACTTCACTTTCACTTACCAAATAATGATAGCTTTTTACGTTTCCATAGACCTCAAAAGTTTGGTGATAATTTAACAAATATACGATCAACTGTTAAATATGTAAATGAGAATAAAAAGCCAATAGATGGATTTGAAGAGGGTAGAATCTATAATGGATATAGATTTGTTTTCCCTTTGTCTATAGATGATTTATATCTTGGAAGTGTAGAGGTCTCTTACAGTACTTTAGCGATGAACCTAGAGTTTATGAATAACTTTAATGTTGTTTCAAATTTTTTAATCTCTAAAGAAGTAGTTGATGAAAAAGTTTTTGATAGTGAAAAAAGTAATTATATGTCATCTTTATTTGATGGTTTCTTAGTAGAAAAAAAGTTATATAATTATCTTCTTACAAAAGAGGACTATGATGGTACTACACCACTTTTAAAAAACACTTACTATATGTTAAAGAAAAGTATAACAGATAAAAAAACATTTTCTGTATTTGACAATACAAGAGATAGAATTTTAACTTTTATAATGGTTGAAAACCCTGTTAGTAAGAAATTAGCCGGTATCTTTACAATCGAAAGTGATGCAACATATATTATTAATAAACAAAAGAATTTTCTATTAACAGTTGTAGGTTCTATTGTTACCATATTTATTTCATTGTTATTTATTTATCATATTTTAAGTGAAAGACAAATTCTAGATAGACTTGTAAAAAGAAGAACAAAAGAATTAGAGAAAAATATAAATTTAATTACTCAATATAAAAATATTGTGGATAGAAGTTCTATTGTATCAAAAACAGATATTAATGGTGTGATTACTTATGTTAACGACAAATTTTGTAAACAATCTGGATATACAAAAGAGGAATTAATAGGACAAGAACACAATATAGTACGCCACCCAGATATGCCTTCTGAGACTTTTAAAATAATGTGGGAAAAAATCTTAAATAAACAGATGTGGAATGGTGAAATAAAAAGTAAAACAAAGAATGATGATTACTATGTATCTCATAGTTATATTATGCCTATCTTAGATCATAAAGGTGATATTCAAGAGTTTATGTGTGTACGGCATGATATCACTGAGATTTACAATCTGCAACAAGAGATAGAATCAACTCAAAAAGAGATTATTTTTACAATGGGTACAATCTGTGAAACACGAAGTAAAGAGACAGGAAATCATGTAAAAAGGGTGGCTGAATACTCAAGGTTACTAGCAAAACATTATGGACTTAGTGCAGAGAAGTGTAGTATGATTGCTTGTGCATCACCTATGCATGATATTGGAAAAGTTGCAATTAGCGATAATATTTTACATAAGCCAGGAAAGCTTACTGAAGAAGAGTTTGAAAAAATGAGAATGCATGCTGAGATTGGATATAACATGCTTGCTCATACAAATAGACCACTTATAAAATTAGCTTCTATTATAGCACTTGAACATCATGAAAGATGGGATGGTAATGGCTATCCCAAACATCTAAAAGGTGAAGAGATATCTATTGAAGGGAGAATCACATCACTTGCAGATACCTTTGATGCCTTAGGGTCTTCAAGAGTATATAAAGAAGCATGGGAAGATGAAAAAATCTTTGAATATTTTAAAGAGCAAAGAGGAAAACAATTTGATCCTAAACTAGTGGATATCTTTTTTGAAAATATTGAAGAATTTTTAGAAATCAGGGCTCAATTTAAAGATCTTTAGATTAAAACAACTTTGACTTTAAAACCTCTTCTTGTTTTTTGTAATTGGGCATATATAGACTTACTAGATTCCAAAATCTTTTAGAATGGTTCTTTTCTTGGATGTGGCATAGTTCATGTAATACGACATACTCTATAGCTTCAATAGGAAACTGTAAAAGCATATAGTTCATAGAGATATCATTTTTGAAATTACAACTTCCCCATCTAGTTTTAGCAAATCTGTAGCCTATTTTGTTTGGCAAAAGATTTGTATTATATGTCCATGTATCAAAAAGTGGATCGATTATTTTTATTGCATTTTTTTTATAAAATTTTTTTAATCCATCGTGAAATTGATCATATTCTTTGTGTATGTTGGCATTATGAGAGATAATAAATGTCTCATTCTCTAAAGATACTTTCACATTTGTAAATTTTTCATCATCTATAAAGTTTAATGGATATCGTTTCCCTAAAAATGGTAATGTTGAACCAACAA
>CBFHVJ010000080.1:308-4920 GCA_965659435.1 uncultured Arcobacteraceae bacterium | reverse complement strand
ATCTCATCTAAACTTTCACTATATAAAAATAAAGGAAACAGAAGTAATAAAAATCTATTTTTCATATGTTTTCCTTTAAAATATTTATCTTACTAGAAAGATAACATTGTTTAACTTATAATTATCTTGCTAGCAAGATATAATTTTTACTATGTTATACTTATATTATGAAAAAAGAAATTTTAGATCATTACTATAAAGATGTATTTCCATACCAGTCTAAAAGCATTGGATTATCGCTACAACTTACACTAGTGCATAAAGACCTTTTTAATAAAAGCTGTGCACTATTAGAAGAAAAATATGGTTTAACACATTCAGAGACTGATGTTTTAGCCACATTATATTTCAATGGTAAAACCTTACGCCCTACTGAGCTTTATGAAGCTACAATTTTTTCTTCAGGTGGAATGACAAAAATACTAAAGAAACTTGAAGAGAAACAATTAATAGATAGAATACCATCTAAAGAAGACAAAAGAAGTATGTTAGTACAAATTAAACCTGAGGGTGAAAATATTGTTTTAGAAGCTGTAGAAGAGATGACTATCTTAAAAGATGCATTATTTGATCACCTAGACAGTGATGAATCACAACAATTAGAAAAAATATTAAAAAAACTAACATATAAAATATTTGATAAATAGATAAAATTGCGTTTAGCATAGGAGTATAGATGAGTATATTAGAACAAAAAAGGTTTATGGAGACAATTACTCCATTTGATAGACTGGATGATTTTAATTTAGAGAAACTTGTAAAAGCACTTGATGTGTCTTATTTTAAAAAAGATGAAGTGATTCTATCACACAATATAAAACCTGAATTTTTATATTTTATCATTAAGGGTGTGGTTCAAGAGATACATGAAGAGGAAGTTCTTTCAGTATACGCACATCACGAATATTTTGACCCAATATCACTTATAGAAAACAATGTAAAACACGATTTTGTAACTTCAGAAGAGACCCTTTGCTATACACTACCAAGAGAACTTTTTTTGAGTACTATGTATGAAAATGAAGATATGGAAAGCTACTTCTTTCAAACAATCTCTAAAAAACTAAATACTAGTATGGAGTATTCTCAAGGTAAAGAGTTTGTTAACTTTATGGTTTCAAGAGTAAAAGATGCCTATTTACAAAAACCAATTATTTTAGATCAAAATGAAACTATATTTAATGCAGTAAATATTTTAAAAAACACTAGAGGGTCATCTTTATTAGTAAAAGGTAAAAAAGAATTAGGGATAGTTACTGATACAGATTTTAGAGATAAAGTTATTTTAAATCGTATGAATTTTGATGAACCTATTTCAAAAATTGCAAGCTTTGGTATAAAAACAGTTGATGCAAACGACTTTTTATTTAATGCTCAAATACAAATGAATAAATTTGGTGTAAAAAGACTTATTGCTACAGAAAATGACGAGATAGTTGGGGTACTAGATCTTATATCACTTACAAGTTTCTTTGCGTCACATACATATTCTGTGATGATGGAACTTGACAAAACAAATAATATTGAAGAATTAAAACTAGCTAGTGAAAAATTTGTAAGAGTTGTTCGAACATTTTATGATAAAGGTGTAAAGGTGAGATATATCTCAAAAGTTATATCCCAACTTAATAATAAGCTTTTTGCAAAACTATTTGAATTTTTAGCACCAGAAGAATTAAAAGAGCATTCTGCGCTGATTATTATGGGGAGTGAAGGAAGAGGTGAGCAAATACTAAGAACAGATCAAGATAATGCTCTGATTATATCTGATAACTGTAAGGCTTCTAAAGAAAGTATAGAAGAGTTTGCCAATAAATTTACGGAGCATCTTGTAGATTTTGGATACCCAAGATGTGAAGGTAAGATTATGGTTTCAAATCCACTTTGGAGACAAACAACAACAGAGTTTGAAAATACACTTACTGATTGGATAAAGTCTTTAGATCGTGAAAAAGTGATAAAGCTAGCCATTTTCTATGATGGACTTTGTGTTGCAGGAGATAAACATCTACTGATTAATTTAAAGACACATTTATCAGAAGTAGCTAAAGGTGCAAAGATGTTCCATACTTTTTTTGCATCACCAGTTCTTAGTTTTGCAACACCTCTTGGTATGTTTGCTAACTTTGTACTTGATAAAAAAGAGCATAAAGATGAACTAGATATAAAAAAAGGTGGGATTTTCCCTATTGTTCATGGTGTAAGATCATTAGCATTAGAACATAATATAAAAAGAACAAATACTGTTCATCGATTAAAAGACTTAAATAATATGGGAATACTAGATAGAGAGTTTACGAGTGAACTTATAGAAAGTTTTACTTTCCTTTTATCTTTACGATTAAAATTTAGACTAGACAAGATTGATGCGATAGAAGAACTTGACAACTATATAAAACCTAATAAATTAAATACATTAGAAAAAGATCTATTAAGGGATAGTTTAAAAATTGTTGATAAATTTAAAAAATTCCTTAGATATCACTTTGATCTTGATAGGCTGAGTTAACAGATGATTGAAACAATTAAACAATATTTTAATAAAAGAAGATTAACTGATCCTAATTACGAATATCTATTTGACAAATATGATGGGGATGAATTAGTTTGTTTTGATTGTGAAACAACAGGGCTTAATCCAAAAGTAGATGATATAATTTCTATTGGTGCAATTATAATTAAAAATAATACTATCTTAAGCTCAAGAAAATTTGAAAGATTTGTAAAACCTAAACAAGAACTCACAGGTGAAACGATAAAAATACACAGAATAAGAGAATGTGACCTAGAAAATGCAAAAAATATTGATGATGTTATTATAGAATTTTTAGATTTTGTAGGTAATCGTCCATTAGTTGGGTATTTTCTATCATTTGATAAAGCTATGGTAAATAAGTATATTAAACCAAAAATTGGTATCACTCTTCCCAATGTTAGTTATGAAGTATCTGAAATCTATTATAATATGATTGCAACACCTAATAACCCTGATATAGACTTAAAGTTCAATACTATTATGGAGAACCTTGAGCTTCCAATTATGTCAGCACACGATGCCATTAATGATGCTATTATGACAGCAATGATCTATATTAAACTAAATAATGTAAGAGAATTAAATGTTACAAAAATGATTCCAAGATAAAATATAGCTTAAAGTTATCAGCTGTTTTAAATAAAAATGGCTCAAAATTATCTTTTTATTAACTCTTTTTTCCAATATGTTACAAAAAGTAATACCATATAAAAAAAACTTATATGCTTTACTTTAGATGCTATATTAATGCTATTTAATCCAAGTAAACTTTCTCCATACTCAGGTATAAAATTTAAATAGGAGCTTTTCAATGACAAGAGAAGAATATTGGGATACTAATATCAAACTTATTATTAAAACTTTAGTAATATGGTTTGTTGTTTCGTATCTTTGTGGAATTGTTCTAGTTGATGTATTAAATACAATACAACTAGGTGGATATAAGCTAGGATTTTGGTTTGCACAACAAGGTGCAATTTATGTATTTGTTGTTCTAATTTTTTGGTATTCTAGCCAAATTAATAAATTAGACGAACAATATAATAAGTCGCAGAAGGATTAATATATGGAATTACAAACTCTTACGATAACCTTTGTATCTATTACATTTGCCCTTTATATGGGAATTGCTTATGTAACTAGAGCAAAGTCTACAAAAGAATTTTATGTTGCTGGTGGTGGAATAGGACCAATCGGTAATGGTATGGCTACAGCAGCTGACTGGATGAGTGCGGCGTCATTTATCTCTATGGCTGGTCTTATTGCTTTCTACGGTTACGGTGGATCTGTATTCTTACTTGGTTGGACAGGTGGTTATGTACTACTTGCAGCACTTTTAGCTCCATACTTAAGAAAACACGGTACTCATACTGTTCCTCAATTCATTGGTGACAGATATCTTTCTCAAAAAGCTAGATTAATTGGTGTTGTTTGTTTAATTATTGCTTCAATTACATATATTATTGGACAAATGAAGGGTGTTGGGGTTGCGTTCTCAAGATTCTTAGAAGTTGATTATAACACTGGTTTAACAATCGGTATTGCTATCGTATTCTTCTACGCTGTTGTTGGTGGTATGAAAGGTATTACATATACACAAATGGCACAATATGTTGTAATGATTTTTGCTTATACAATCCCTGCAATCTTTATCTCTTTAGAGTTAACAGGTAACCCAATCCCTCAATTAGGTCTTGGTGGAACTTTTGCTGGTACTGAAACTTACTTACTTGATAAGTTAGATCAAATCCAAGTGGAACTAGGGTTTGCTGCATATACCACACAAGAGAGACTTAGTGGTCTAAATATGTTTGTATATACTGTATCTCTTATGATTGGTACAGCTGGTTTACCACACGTTATTATGAGATTCTTTACAGTTAAAACTGTTAAAGCTGCTAGAGCATCTGCTGGATGGGCTTTAATCTTTATTGCTATTCTTTATACTACTGCTCCTGCATTAGCTGCAATGGCAAAGTTAAACTTAATGAATACAATTCAACCAGTTGCTAGTGATTCTTCTCAGAATCTTAAGTACGAAGATAGACCTCAATGGTTTAAAAACTGGGAAAAGAC
>CBFHVJ010000080.1:0-298 GCA_965659435.1 uncultured Arcobacteraceae bacterium | reverse complement strand
ACTTAAATTTGAAGATAAAAATGGCGATGGTAGAATTCAGTATACATCTAACAAAGCTACAAATGAGATGGTAAAAGTGGATAGAGATATCATGGTTCTTGCGAATCCTGAGATTGCTCAACTTCCAAACTGGGTAATTGCACTTGTTGCAGCCGGTGGTCTTGCAGCAGCATTATCAACAGCAGCTGGATTATTACTAGCTATTTCATCTTCGATCTCAAAAGATTTATTTAAAGGTGTTTTAAGACCTGATATGACTGATGAGCAAGAACTTAAAGTTGGTAGACTAGCTATGGCT
>CBFHVJ010000079.1:0-4970 GCA_965659435.1 uncultured Arcobacteraceae bacterium | reverse complement strand
TAATAGATCGTCTGGCTTATTTATAGTATTCTATTCACTATCTTATTAAGTGTAATGCAAAAAAGACTTTAACAAATATCTCTAAGAAATTTAGAGTAGAGTATATCAAGGTATATTTTACTCTAAATTTGTTGGTGGCTATAGAGAAGAGGCCCCACCTAGTCCCATTTCGAACCTAGAAGTTAAGCTCTTCATCGCCGATAATACTGCCGGGTCCCCTGGTGGAAACGTAGGTCGCTGCCAACTTTTAGATTTTTCAAACTAGCCTAGCTAAGCTTATCTTTTATGATAACTTTAGCTAGGCTTTTTTTCGCTCTATTCTCCTCTAGCTTTTTCTGCTGTTTCTATTTAGAGCTTTGCTCAAGATCTCTATTTTTATTATTTAGTAAGTAGTAAGTTGGTTATAAAAAGGAATGGATTTAAAAGAAGTCTTGTAAAAGATTTAACATCTCTTTTGGATCACTAATTGTATTAATTGATTGTCTAAAGTCACTAGCACCATCATAGCCCTTAGAGTAAGTATGAAGATGTTTTCTAAACATCACTGTACCATAGGCATCATAAACTTCTATCATACGTTTAAAGTGTTCTATAATGATCTCTTTTTTTATAGTATTATCTACATCATTTGTTTGATGTTTTATTTGATGAAATATCCAAGGATTACCAATAGCACCTCTTCCTATCATTATTCCATCAGCTTTAGTATGATCTAATACTTTATTTGCTTTTTCAAAGCTTGTAATATCCCCATTAGCAATTACAGGTATTGAGACACTTTCTTTCATCTGTTTGATTGCATTGTAATCTACAGGAGCTTTGTAAGCACCTTTTTTAGTTCTACCATGTACTGCTAAAAAGTCTGTACCACAAGCCTCTACAACCTTAGCTATTTCTGTTGGTATTTTCTCGTCTACACCTAATCGTACTTTAGCTGTTGTATATTGTTTTGTTGAGTGTTCTTTTATAGTTGATAGTATAGATTCTAACTTTGATAAATCACCTAAAAGGCTTGATCCACTTCCATGACCAAAAACTTTTGGTGCCGGACATCCACAGTTTAGATCAATTCCATCTATCCATTCTATATCATTTAATATTAATACTGCTTCTTTAACAATATCAGGGTTATTACCAGCAATTTGAACAATATATGGCGTTTCATTTTCTGATTTTTCTAACATCTTATATGTTTTTTTAGAGTTATATACTAAAGCATTAGAACTAATCATCTCACTAATAGTAAGATCTGCTCCAAAGCTTTTAACAACAGAACGGAAAGGAAGGTCAGTATAGCCCGCTAAAGGGGCTAAAACTAAGAGAGGATTTGAAAAATCAATAAGATTAGAAGTAGAAATAGGATTTCCCTTTATTATGCTTTACAAATATTATCGAAGTTATAATGTTTACCATTGTCTTTTAGATCTAAAAGAGCTTTATACGGTAAGTATTCATCTTTTTGACTATTTGTTGTAATCTCTCTAGCATTATCAAGCATCTCATATTCAAATAAAATATATAGGTATGCTTCTGTTGCTAGCTCATCTTCTGAAGATAGGTCTTCAAATAATTTAATTATTTGTTCAGGACCCATTCTATTTGTATACTTTCTAGCAATTAATTGATAATCATCTTTTGTAAATTCTGCTTTTTTAATTAAATTAATAATTTCATTACTTGTGAATGTAAATTGATCATCGTAAGAAGCATCAGTAATAAGAAGTTCAATTGTCATTTTTTTATTTAGTTCTAATCCATCAATAATTTTTTTAATTGTTGTAAAACTTTTTGTTTGTAGTACTTTTGTAAATGAAGCTTCAACTAAAGATTCAGGATGAGAAGATGCTTTGTTTAATATATCAAGTGCAAAGTTTTCATCTATTTTTGTTTTATTGATATTATTTTGAATTACAAGCTCACTATTTTGATCTAATTTAAATTCTTTTAATTGAACATACTCACCAGCATTAATTTGAAGAATTTTATTTGCAAGTGAATTGATTGTTTGATTTTCACTTTCAAAGTCACTATTACTTACAGATATATTTAATTGGTTTAATATATTACCAATCTCTTTAAATGTATCACTTTTAAATGTTTTATACTGTTGTTGACCACTAATATTGTCTTTTATTAATTCAATAAGTTTTTCTTTATCTTTAACAATATTTCTTTTGTTTAGATATGCTTTGAATGAGTAATAAAACATATGTAATAATGAAGCAACAAAAAGTATAATAGTTGGTATAACAATCCAAGCCGCTATTGGTAGTAGAATTACAGTATCTAAAACTTCTATTCTGTAATCTGCTGACTCTAAAGAGAAAACATATCCAGTAATACCACCTATTAAAATTAAACTACCCACTATATACTTTTTGATACCCATTTTATATCCTTTTATTAAGCTTGTTGTTCTTGTTCGTAAATCTCTCTACAAGGTGTACAGTATTTTGCGAATGGTTTGGCTCTTAGTCTTCCAATTGCAATTTTTTCATCACACATTGCACATACACCGTATGATTCAACACTAATTCTTTCTAAAGCTGCATCAATTTCATTTAGTTCAGCAAGTTGTTGATTTGCAATTTGTCCTTCTGTAAAGCTATCACTACTTAATTCAGCATAGTCAAGTTCATCTTTACACTCTTGAGACTTTAGCTGATCAATATTAGCTCTACTATCATTAATATATTCTATTAGTTTACCTTGTCTTTCAACTAATATATCTTTTAACTCATCTATTTGTTTTTTATTTGCCAATTTTTTCTTGCCTTCTTTTCCAAAATTTTCGTATTATATCAAATATTAATAGTTTCTTACCTGAAGTAAGTTATTTGTGATAGGGATGGTTGTTATTTATGCTCAACCCCCTAAAAATCTGCTCGCAAAGTAATAAATTTGCAACTTTATGAGCAAGGGTTAAATCACTCAAACTTATAGTTGAATCACATTTTGAAAGGAATTCTCGAGGAAAACCATATGCTCCACCTATAAAAAAATTAACAGTCATTTTATCTTGCAAAATTTTTGCAAATTGAAAACTATCAACTTTTTTTCCTAACACATCTAATGCTATATTATATCCATTTGTTAGTTTTGGTTCAAATACATCTACATAACTTTGTTGAGCAATTTTTTCATTAATCATTTGTGCTTTTGATATTTGTTTATTGAAAAGGTTATAAATCTCTACTTTTGCATATTTGTTTGTCATTTTTATAAAGTCTTTAATTATTGGGTCAAAATGATCTTTATCATTTTTAGCAATTTGATAAATATTAATTTTCATTTTTTAATAAACCACTACCAATTACATTATAAGTTATATTTTTAATCTTATCGGTTATAGATACACCACCAATTGCACCAACAGGATGTTTAGATATTTTTGCTAAATAAGATATTGAGTCACCTAGGATATGTGATACATCTTTTGTAGAAGTACTTTTGTATGCACCTAGCCCTATATAGTCTAATTGAAATTTATTGGCTTCAAGGATCTCTATTTCATTATGAGTTGATAGACCAAAGATTTTATTTGGATACTTCTTTTTTAAAAGTTTTATGAGCAGTTCTTTATCTTTGAGCTTAAACTCATGAAGAAGACTATCTAAATCTTCTTGTCCCAAGTGTAAACCATCACAATAATCTAATAGTTTAATTGTATCATTTATAATTATTGGGATTTGTGTAAGTTGTTTTAATTTTAGTATATTTTCTTTTTGAATACTGTGAGTATTCACTTTATCTCTATATTGTATGTATACTATAGGATATTTTTTACATATAGAGATAAATTTATCTAATGATATATCAAACTTTTGAAGTGTTTGATAATCACATAAAGCGTAAATAGGAGTAATTTTACGCTACCTCTTTTTTATAAAATAGTTTAAATAGATCATATAAAGTTTGTTTCATCTCATTTCTATCAACAACCATATCTATGGAACCATGTTCTAGTAAGAATTCAGATTTTTGGAAACCATCTGGAAGGTCTTTTCCAATTGTTTGTTTAATTACTCTTGCACCTGCAAATCCAATTAATGCACCAGGTTCAGCCATGATTACATCACCTAAAAACGCAAAAGAGGCTGATACTCCACCAAAAGTTGGATCCGTAAGAATAGATATAAAAGGTAGACCAGCATTATCAAGTTTTTTTAATGCTGCAGATGTTTTTGCCATTTGCATTAATGAGAAAGTACTCTCTTGCATTCTTGCACCACCTGAAGCACTAACAATGATTAAACCTTGCTTATTTTCTAAAGCTCTATTACAAGCTCTTACAATTTTTTCACCTTCAACTGATCCTAAAGAACCACCTAAGAAAGCAAAATCAAAAACTACAAGTTGAATACCAAGACCATTAATCTTTGCCTCACCACTTACAACTGATGATGTTCTACCAGTTTTATTAAAAGCATCTTCAAGTCTTTTTTTGTAGCTTTTTTTATCTACAAACTCTAAAGGATCTGTTGGGTGTAGCTCTTGATCATATTCAACAAATGAACCTTCGTCACAAATAAGTTCTATTCTTTTATTTGCTCCAATTCTCATGTGGAAATTACATTTTGGACATACATGGTGTTTGTTTTCTACTTCTTTAAAGAACATTAAAGATTCACATTCTGGACATTTTACCCAGTGGCTAGGTGCCTCAATTTTTTGTGGCTTAGCCGTTTCTTGCTCACCTCTTAACTTATCGAATAGACTTTTTAAATCCATTATAGATCCTTTTTTAAATTAAATAAATGCTATAAAATTGCTACATTCTACTATAAAATTGCTAATAAAACAAAGGGAACAGTTATATTGTTTTAAACAGTTCTAATTGATCTAATTTTTCCCATGGATAATCTGGTTGACCAACTTGTCCACGTGCAGCTACATCAGCATAAAGGAATGTGTTTTCACTTGGTTTATCTAAATCAAATTTCTTAGTGATCCAGTTTGGAGTAAGAGGA
>CBFHVJ010000078.1:0-5796 GCA_965659435.1 uncultured Arcobacteraceae bacterium | reverse complement strand
AATATTTTAGAAGATATTAATAGATTAGCATCAAAAAAGATTATTATCCTTTTTAAACCACAGTTTGAAGTGGGTAAAGATGTAAAAAGAGATCGTGCTGGTGTAGTTAAAGATCAAAAAGCTATTTTAAGAGAACGAGATAGATTTATAAGTGAGACTGTTAAACTTGGTTGGAAACTTCAAGAGGCTAAAGAGAGTCAGCTTGAAGGGAAAAAAGGAAATCTTGAGGAGTTGTTTTATTTTGAAAAATAATAATATTACATCTATAGCTATTGGTGGATTTGATGGGATGCATAGGGCTCATCAAGAACTTTTTAAAAAATTAGATGAAAATGGTGCTTTAGTTGTCATCGAAACAGGATATGCCAACCTTTCACCAGAAAAATATAGAGAAAATTATACTAATTTACCAGTATTTTATTATCCACTTGAGGAGATTAAACATCTTCAAGGAGATGAATTTGTAAAGCTTTTAAAAGAGCATTATCCAAGTTTACAGAAAATTATAGTTGGATATGATTTTCACTTTGGAGCAAATGCAAGATATTCTACTGATGATTTAGATGACTTTTTTGATGGAGAGGTTGTTGTCGTAAATGAGATTTGTTATAAAGATATTGCTGTTCATTCTAGAATAATAAGAGAGTTTTTAAAAAATGGTGATATTAAATTAGCAAGTGAACTTTTAAATAAGCGATATAAAATCTTTGGAGAAGTTATATCTGGTCAAGGTTTAGGGAAAACAGAATTTGTTCCTACAATTAACTTAGATACAGATGGCTTTTTATTACCAAAAGAAGCGATATATGTTACAAAAACAACTATAGATGGTATAGAATATAATTCTGTTTCTTTCATAGGACATAGAGTCACTACAGATGGTAACTTTGCTGTTGAAACACATATTTTAGATAAAGATATTTGTTTTAACGATTCAAAAGTTAGTATAGAATTTTACGATAGACTAAGAGATAACAAACGATTTAATAGTTTTCAAGATCTAAAAGATCAAATATTAAAAGATATCAAGCAAGCAAAAGCTTATTTTGATGCTTAATAAAAATTAGATATAATCCCCTTCATGATGGAAAATAAAGATAAAGTTTTTGATAAACCAATCACTAAACAATTTGAATTTGATGAAGAGGTTGCAAGTGTATTTGATGATATGCTTGATAGATCAGTACCATATTATAAACAAAGTTTAGAACTTACAATTAGTTTTGCTCTAAAGTATTTAGAAGATGGTGATAAAGTTTTTGACTTAGGGTGCTCAACAGCATCAACTTTAATAAGTTTAGCCCAACAAACTAATAAAGATTTGAAGCTTATTGGTATAGATAACTCTGAAGCTATGCTACAAAGAGCAAAGCGAAAAACGAATGCTTATGGATTAAATATTGATTTTATTTGTGATGATATATTTAATGTAGAATTAAATGGTTCAAAAGTTATTATCTCAAATTATACATTACAATTTATAAGACCACTTCAAAGGGAAAAACTGATCCAAAAGATCTATGATAGCTTAGAAGATGGTGGGATTTTCATTTTCAGTGAAAAGGTAATATCTACAAATAATACCTTAAATAAACATTGTATTGATGAGTATTATAATTTTAAAAAGACTCAAGGATATAGTGAATTTGAGATTGCACAAAAAAGGGAAGCATTAGAAAATGTTCTTATACCTTATAGTGAAAATGAAAATAAAAATATGATTTTAAATGCAGGATTTACACATTGTGAAACACTTTTTAAGTGGGTAAATTTTGAGACATTTATAGCAATAAAATAAAAGGAAAGAAGATGTTAGAAGTAGGAACAAAAGCACCAGAGTTTTGTATACCAAATCAAGATGAAGTTGAGATCTGTTTAAGAGATTTAAAAGGGAAATGGATTGTATTATATTTTTATCCAAGAGATAATACTCCAGGCTGTACAACACAAGCATGTGACTTTACAGCACAGCAAGAGTCGTATGAAGATTTAGGTGCAGTTATTTTAGGAGTGAGTCCAGATTCACCTAAAAAGCACCAAAATTTTATAGCAAAAAGAGATTTAGAAATTACATTACTTGCAGATGAAGAAAAAACTGTATGTGAAGCATATGGAGTATGGCAATTAAAAAAATTCATGGGTAGAGAATCTATGGGTGTTGTTAGATCAACATTTATTATTAATCCTGAAGGTAATATTGCAGCAGCTTGGGAAAAAGTAAGTGTAAGAAAAAAGAGAAAGAAAAATGGTGAGACTATTGAAACTTTACATGTTGATGTAGTAAGAGAAACTTTAGAAGAATTACAAAAATAAGGAGAGTGTAAAATGGGTAGAGCATTTGAATATAGAAAAGCAGCAAAGATGAAAAGATGGGGAAATATGTCAAAAGTTTTCCCAAAATTAGCAAAAGCAATTACAATTGCAGCAAAAGCTGGTGTTCCTGATCCTGAAATGAACTCTGCATTAAGAACAGCTATTGTAAATGCAAAAGCTGAAAATATGCCAAAAGATAATATTGATGCAGCAATTAAAAGAGCAACAGCAAAAGATGCTGCAAACTTATCTGAAGTAAACTATGAAGGAAAAAGTGCTGGTGGCGTACTTGTATTTGTAGAAACAGCAACTGATAATCCTACAAGAACAGTGGCAAATATTAAGGATATATTTAAAAAGGCAAAAGGACAAGTTGTACCAAATGGTTCTTTAGAATTTATGTTTGATAGAAAATCGGTAATTGAGATTAAAAAGCCTGAGATGGATATTGAAGAGCTTGAATTAGAGATGATCGATTATGGTTGGGAATCTTATGAAGAGGATGAAGAAACTTTATATGTATATGGAGATTATAAAGATTTTGGTTCTTTAAATGAAGGATTTGAAAAACTTGGTATTGAAGTTGTTAAAGCAACATTACAAAGAATCCCTAATAGCCCAAAAGAGGTTAATGATGAAGAGATGGTTGATCTTGAAAAGCTTATAGAAAAGCTTGAAGATGATGAAGATGTACAAACTGTGTACACAAATTTAGCGTAGTTAAATTTTTTTAGAGAGGTTAAAAAATTTTTTTAAACTTCTCTTCTCTTTACTTTCAATCTTATAACTAATTTTATTTAGATATTGAATAACCTGCTTAGTTGTAAGATTATTTCTTTTTGCATACTTTTTTAATATATACTGTGGAATTTTCACTTTAGTATTTTCAAAGTTTTTTGCTAGTTTTATAATTTGGTCACCATTATTTGTATAGCAAAGTCTTGCAAATACGAATGGTAAATTATGAGACTGATGCCAAAGCTTTGCTAGATCGACAAAATCATCATTAGGATTTTGATGATAGTATTGTAATGCTTTATCACCTATAAGTATTTTACCATCTTGCTTTAATACTTTTGCCAATACATTTGATGTATCAGATTGATGATCTTGAGAATATTTACCTTTAATTGATAGAACAGATAAAACCTCTTTTTTTGCGACAATCCCTAGTCTTGTACATCTACAGTTTTTAGATTTTATACTTGAGATAAATGCTCCATCTATTCTTCTATTTTTAAAATCTTTATTGATTTTTGATGGATAAGACTTTTTATAGTTGATGATAGCTTTTGTTTGAGTTGATCTAATGTTTTTTTTGATAAATACATAAAAAGGGAGAAGATTTATATAGTCAATTTTAGCAAATATCAATATCAACCCTTTAACAAATTTTATGTATAATATCTCAAAATTGTTAAGCAAAAGGTAAAACAATGGTAACTGTAGAATTTTTAGGACCAATAGGTAAAGAATCTATGCAAGTAGATATTACAAACTTATCACAATTAAGTGATATTTTAAAAGATGAACAAGATGTAGCAAATTGGTTAGAGAACTGTGCAGTTGCTATAAATGATACTTTAGTATCTTCAAAAGATTGTCAATTAAATAGTGGGGATAAAGTATCATTATTACCTCCTGTATGTGGCGGTTGATATGAATGCTAATGATATTAAAGTAGAACTTTATGATGGAGATCTTCCTGTAGAGAAGATTACAAATGCTTGGTATGATCAATTTAGATTATCTAATTATGGAGCGATCATTACATTTGTAGGTGTTGTGCGAGATGAAGATGGTATTGATGGATTAAGTTTTGATATCTATGAGCCTATTTTAAATTCATGGTTTGAATCTTGGCAGAAAAAAGCAAATGAAAAAAATGCAATAGTTTTAATGGCTCACTCTCGTGGAGATGTATTAAATCATACAAGTTCATATATAGCTGCAGTTTGTTCTCCAAAAAGAAGAGTTGCTTTGGAGATGATAGATGAGTTTGTAGAAGACTTTAAAGCTCAAGCTCCAATTTGGAAATATGATATTATTAATGGAAAACGAGAATATGCTTTAGATAGAAGTACAGCTATTGAAGGTGCAGGTATTTTAAACTAAATGAGAATAGACCTTCATAATCATACAACACTGTGCAATCATGCAGTTGGTACTACCGAAGAATATATACAACGAGCAATAGAGATTGGTATTGATGTATATGGTTTTAGTGATCATGCACCTGCAAAAAATGGTTTTGATCCAAAGTATAGAATGGATATATCTCAAAAAGGGCTTTATGAAAAAGAGGTTTTAACTCTCCAGGAAAAATATCAAGATCAGATTAAAATTTTACTTGGTTATGAAGTTGACTTTCTTAAAGGTGATTACATTTTAGATGATATAATCCAATCAAATGTTGACTATTTCATAGGATCAGTACACTTTATCCTAGACTCACATTCTAAATATTCTTTATTCAATCACAACTTTTGGGGATTTGATAATCCAGAATTCATTGATCAATATGAAACAAAGGATATTGATAAAATTTGGGAAGATTATTTTGGTGCCGTAAAACTAATGGCACAAAGTGGTCATTTTGATATTGTAGGTCATTTTGACCTTATTAAGGTATTTGGTTTTTTACCAAAAAAAGATATTAGATTTTTTGTTGAAGATGCATTAAAAGCTATTAAACAATTTAATATGGTTTTAGAGATTAATCCAGCGGGACTTCGAAAACCTGTAAAAGAGCAATACCCATCTCGTACAATTTTAGAACTAGCATATAGTTTAGATATACCTATTACATTTGGAAGTGATGCTCATAAGCTAGAAGATATTGGTTTTAAATATGATGAGGTTACTACACTAGCTAAAGAGATTGGTTATACAAAAGCTGTATTGTTTGAGAAGCGTTCAAAACAATTTATAAATTTCTAGAAAATTGTATATTTTATATACACTTTAAACTTCACAATTAATTTTTTTTTCGATACAATAATTCAATTTTAAATTTCTTAAGGAGACTTTACCATGGGTAAATTTGTGAATAGCACAGAAGAATTTTTTTCTTTTTGTAAAGACAATGAAGTAGAATTTGTAGATTTTAGGTTTACAGATATTAAAGGTGCATGGCACCATATTAGTTACAGAATGAGTGCTGTAAGTATGGAACAACTAGAAAATGGTATGCCATTTGATGGTTCTTCAATTGATGCTTGGCAACCAATTCATAAGTCAGATATGATCTTAAAGCCAGAAGTTGAAACTGCATTTTTAGATCCATTTACTGCAGATTCTACAGTTTGTGTTATTTGTGATGTTTATGATATTTATAAAAATGAATTATACGCAAAATGTCCAAGATCAATCGCTAAAAAAGCATTAGCACATGCAGAATCAAGTGGTATAGCAGACGCAGCATATTTTGGACCTGAAAATGAATTCTTTATCTTTGATGATGTAAAGATTGTAGATGGTATC
>CBFHVJ010000077.1:0-5815 GCA_965659435.1 uncultured Arcobacteraceae bacterium | reverse complement strand
TTGATAACTTATCAAGGTTGTCTTGATAGTTATCGTATGAAGTTTGAAATTGAAGTGCTACAAGTTCCATTAAAAGTCATCAAAGTCAATTGAACCTTTAGAGTAGTTTACAACATTTCCTTCAAAGAAGTTAACCCTTTGGTCATTAAATGATGCATATCCATCAACCCATGGAATAGGGTGTTTTACACCATATTCAGGAGCATAACCAACAGCTATTAATCTTTGATCTCCTAGGTATTTAATATAGTTCTCAATGATTTGATCAGTAAGACCAAGAATTTGACCTTGAGTGATATATTTACCCCAATTTGATTCAATAGTTACAGCATCTCTAATCATCTGTCTTACTTCCTCTTCAAGTTCGGCATCAAATAGTTCTGGTCTCTCTTGTTTTGTAGAAAGAATCATATTTTGGAATAGTAAAAGGTGAGTAATCTCATCTCTTTGGATAAATCTAATCATTTGAGATGATCCTAGCATTTTTCCAGATTTTCCAAGTGCATACATAGAAGCAAATCCAGCATAGAAGTACATCCCTTCTAAGATTTGGTTTGCAAACATTGCAAGAACAATATTTCTATCTGTAGGGTTTTCCCCTAGTTTTGAAAATGAATTTGCGATAAATTGATTCTTCTTTTGAAGTTCCGCATCTGTTTTCCACATATCATAAATAAGATCTGTATTATCAGAGATTGATTCAACCATAACAGCATATGATTTTGAGTGGTTTGCTTCTTCATAAGATTGTCTTGAAAGTACAGCATTGATCTCTGGTGCAGTGATAAATGGATTCATGTTATCCATGATATTATTTGTTTGAAGTGAATCCATAAAGATTAACTGAGATAATACAAGGTCATACATTCTTTTCTCTGCAGGAGTAAGATACTTGTAGTCTTTAGCGTCTTGAGTCATCTGAACCTCTCTAGGGAACCATGTATTTGCTTCCATAGTATCCCAAAGGTTAGTTGCCCATTCATATTTTGCTTTTGTAAAATTCAACATCCCATCAGGATTCCCACCAAAGGTTCTTCTATCATTTAGAGATTCTTTCGAAGCGGGATTGTATATAGTTTTGTGTTGAATTTCAGACATTTTAGACCTTGTATTTTTTAAAATTGAATAAGTATCTTATCTAAAAAATTATTAAAAAACAGCCAGAATTCTTTCTTCTAAATTCTCTAATTTATCACTTGTTTTGTTTTGAAATTGACCTTTATTAAATGTACGTTGAGACTTAGCTAGCCTAGCTGTATTATGAGATATTTGCTCTATTAATTGTTTTTTATTTAGTTTTCCATCAAGGTACTCAAGTACTTCAGATATCCCTATTGTAGACATACATGGGTGTTTTCTTGTATATTTTTTCTCTAAAGCTATAACTTCATCAATTATACCATCTTGAAGCATCTGTTTAGTTCTTAATGCTATTCTTTCTTTTAAAATATCTCTATCCCAAAGTATTTCAAAAATAGGCATATTTGTTGCTATTGGTTCTTTAGGGTATTTACTAAAATAGTCAGTTGGTATAAGGCTTGTAGTCTTATAAAGTGTTAATGCTTTTTCAATTCTATATTTGTCATTTTTTTCAATATTTTTCATATAAAGTGGATCTAAATTTTCTAAAAAAATATAAGCTTTATCTAAGTCTTCTAATTTTTTTGAAACCCATTTTGTAGTTTCATCGTTTGGTGGTGGCATATATGATATACCATCTACCAAAGATTTTAAATAAAAACCAGTTCCCCCAACAATAATAAGATTTTGATTATTTTCAATGGCATATTTTTTGGCTTTTTTATATAAAGATATAAAGTGTGATACATCAAATGGTTCATCTGGATATATTTCATCAATTCCAAAATGTTTAATTCCAGATTGTTCTTCTATAGTTGGTTTTGCTGAGGCTATATCGATCTCTTTAAAAACAGCAAGTGAATCAAGTGATAAAATTATGCTATTTGTTTGTTTTGCAATCTTTATTGCAAGTGATGTTTTTCCTGATGCAGTGGAGCCAATGATAGCTATCTCTTTATATGGTTTATTCATAAAGCAGATTATACTAAAGTTTAGATACAATATCTATAATGAACAAGATAATTCAATTACTTAATGACTTTAACGAACTGGTGATGTTTAAGCATTCAATTTTCTCATTACCTTTTATTTTTATTGCTATGATAGTAGCAGCGAACGGTTGGTTTGGATGGGATCTTTTAGTTTTAGGGATCTTAGCTACAATTACTGCTAGAAACTTTGCTATGGGATTCAATAGATATCTTGATAGAGATATAGATGCCAAAAATCCTAGAACACAAAATAGACCAAGTGTCGATGGTAGAATCAATCCTAAACAAGTGTTATTATTTACAAATCTAAATGCACTTGGATTTGTAGCAGTTGCATATTTTGTAAATGATTTAGCACTTATTTTAAGTATCCCTATTTTAGCAATTATTGGAAGCTACTCCTATTTTAAAAGATTTTCAGCACTTGCACATGTTGTATTGGGAATATCTTTAGGTCTTGCCCCAATTGCAGGAGTTGTAGCAGTTAGTGAAACGATCCCTTCATGGTCAATTTTCTTAGCACTTGGTGTTATGTTTTGGGTTGCAGGGTTTGACTTGCTTTATTCACTACAAGATATGGATGTTGATAAAGAGCTTGGATTACACTCAATTCCAGCAAAATATGGAACAAAAAAGACGATGCTCATATCACAAACTTTCCATATGTGGACAATAGTACTTTGGGGTATGTTTGTATTTACTTCATATGGTGGATGGTTTGCTTATGCTGCAGTAGTTATTGCTGCATTAATGTTAATCTATGAACATATTTTAGTAAATAAAGATTTCAAAAAAATTGATAAAGCATTTTTCACTATCAATGGATATTTAGGTATCGTATTTTTAGTTTTTATCATTATAGATCAACTAGCAAAATAAGAGGGTAATTATGGAATATTATACGTATATACTTGCTTTTCATGTGATTAGTATGATGTCTTGGATGGCAATGTTGTTTTATCTTCCAAGATTGTATGTATATCATCAAGAGCATAGCCAAAAGAAAGAGTTTCTCGAGGTTGTAAAAATCCAAGAATTCAAACTTTATAAGTATATTGGTATGCCAGCTATGTGGGCTACAATAGCAAGTGGTTTATTGATGATATTTTTAAATTCTCATTTAATAGAACAGCCATGGATGATAGCAAAACTAACAGTATTACTTTTAATGATTTTTTATTCTCAAAGTTTAGAATCTTTTAGAAAAGAGCTAGAAAATGATACTTGTACAAGAAGTGGAAAATTTTTCAGAGCATACAATGAAGTACCAACAATACTTGCTATTTTAATCGTAACATTTGTGATATTAAAAGATATACCAGTACTATTTTCTATAGGTATTACACTATTTTTTGGATTTGTTATGTATAAGATTATGAACCCATCATCAAAAGATAAAAATGAACAATAATTTTACAAAGTATTTTGTACTTGATACAAATATTATCTTAGAAGACGCACAGAATATTTTCAGACTAAGTGATGAAAATACAAATTTAATCATACTCCCAGAAACTGTTCTTGATGAGATTGATTCTAAAAAAAGTGGTTTTGATGAGATAAACTTTCAAGCAAGACAATTTGCAAGAATACTTGAATCTGCTATTTTAGAAGATACGATTTTTCAAGATGACTGTAAGATTGTAGTGTTAAAAATAGCAACTATAAAAGAGTGTACAATTCATGTAATATCAAAAGAAAACTACGAAGCTAGTAGTAAAAATATCGCTTTAAATATTTTTAATGATAGAAAGATTTTGGAGATTAGTCAGTTTGCAAATAGTTACTATCCAAGTAGTATAGAGTTTTTATCTTTAGATATCATGGCTAGAATGAGAGGAGTTTCTTTAGGATTAGAATCTTCACCATTAACTGGAACAAAATCTGAAGAGTTTGACTATAATTTTGAGAAAAGAATAGAGATATTATTTGAAGATCTAGAGATTATAGATGGATCTTCTATTTATGATTTTGATCCTGAATACCTACCACATAACTTTTCATATAACTTTAAAGTTAAAAGTTCTGATCAGGTATTACTTGCAACAATAGAAAATGAAAAGATTAGAATACTTGATGAGGTCGAGATTAGAGATCAGATAGTAACACCATTAAATAAAGAGCAGTTACTTTTCTCACATGCATTAAATTCTCCATATTTTAATGTATTAGTAGTTGATGCAAAAGCTGGAAGTGGTAAAACTCTTCTTGCTTTAAGTGGAGCACTTAAAAAGGTGAGAAAAAAAGAGTATCAAAAAATCATCTATATTAGAAACTCTGTAGAGTCACTTGATAAGGGTGAAGATGTAGGATACCTCCCAGGACTTGAAGAGAAGTTTGCAATTTATAACCATCCACTTATGGATAGTTTGGATTATATAGTAAGAGCTGATTATAAAAGAAAGAAACAAAATAAAAAAGACTTTACCCCACTTGATGAAGATGAAGCAAATAATAGAATCCAAGATATGATCACAAACTATGCAATCTCAACTATGTGGGTAGGAGAGATGAGAGGTAGAACACTATCAAATGCATTTATTATTATTGATGAAGCACAAAATATGTCAAATAAAACGATGCAGATGGTGCTAAGTAGAATTGATAGTTCTTGTAAAGTAGTGATTTTAGGATCAAACAAGCAAATAGATAATTTTTATGTAAATAAACATACAAATGCTTTGACTACACTTCTTAAATCAACAGCAAATAAAACAGATCTTGTAAATACATTTGCTATAAAACTACAAAAAGTATTAAGAGGGCCTATTACTCAATGGGCTGAAGATATTTTCACAAAAGATAGAGATAAATAACTATCATGAAATATTTAAAAGGGTATGGTAAACGGTATTTTAGCTTAGCAGTCATTGCTATGTACTCTACTATAGATAAACTATCACGTGTTGATATAAACTATCAATACCACCTTAAAGCTTTTGAATATACTCAACCAAAGACAGGACCACCTTCACACCTATTTAACTAATCAAAAAATATAATTAAATAGGAAAAAAATGAAAAATAAATTAAAATACTCTATTGTAACAACTTTAATGGCTACAACTTTAAGTGCTAGTGAGCCATTTGCAAGTGCAACTGTATATAGTGCTACAAAATCAGAACAAAGTATTAAAGATGTTACTTCAAATGTAGAGGTTATTACAGGTGCCGAACTAGAAGAAAGACATTATACTACTGTTGCACAGGCTTTAAATAGTATTGCAGGGATAGATGTTACATCAAATGGTGGATTAGGTCAAGGTTCATATGTAAGAATAAATGGTATGCACTATACAACTACTTTAGTGCTAATTGACGATATTAGATATAATGACATTACAAATGGTTCTGCATTTTTAGAGAATATATTAGTATCAGATATAAAACAAATTGAGATTATAAAAGGTGCACAAAGTGGTATTTGGGGTGCTGATGCTAGTGGTGGTGTAATAAATATCATTACAAAAGATGCTAAAGATGGAGTTCATGGAAGTATAAATGCCCAATATGGAAGTTTTAATACTAAAAAGTATGGAGCATCTGTATCTTATAAAGAAAAAAATTATAATATTAAAGCTAATCACCAAAAAATTACAAGTGACGGTTTTTCTGCTCAAGTTTCAAATGGTGATGATGTTGATAAATATGAAGATGATAGTTATGAGAATACTACTACATCTTTAAAAGCTGGTGTTAATATAAATGATAATAGTAAAATTGATATTTTACATACTAAAATT
>CBFHVJ010000076.1:0-6000 GCA_965659435.1 uncultured Arcobacteraceae bacterium | reverse complement strand
CAAAAAATTAGATGAGTGGTATAAAATTTATGAAGATTTTACTGAAGAATTAACTGTTAATCCTATAACTGGTGAATGTTTTTATAAACATCAGAAATTAAGAGCTGCATATAGAAGTTTAAGAGCAAATCTACCTTACCTTTTTACATACAAAAATTATAAAAATTTATCTATAGCAAATACAACAAATAATTTAGATGGCGGAACTTTTTCACCTATGAAAAAGAAAATAAATGTACACTCTGGAATGAGTAAAAAATTGAGGTTTAAAATGGTTGATGAGTATCTTGCTAATTATAAGAAGAAATAATTATTCAGCCTGAAATATTCTATATTAAATCTAAAAATATTATAGGTTTTAGACTTAAAAAAGTTTGCAGTTTTTTTATTGGTTTAAATCAGAGTTTGCAGTTTTTTTGCAGTTTTTTTTGTTTAAATCTATCGTTTTCGACAAAAATTGAACAAAAATAGTCAAATAGCTCACATTTGTTTTTTAGTTTAAAACTTCGATTCTATGGGCTTTATACCCATAAAACCGTAAGTTTTTATTTCTTAAGTATTCCCAAATCAACCATACATTAAATTCGGTAACCAAAGTGATATCTCTGGTATATAAGTTACAAGCATGAGGCCTACAAATATTGTTGCAGTCCAAGGTAGGGTTGCGACTATAATATCTTTCATCGATTCACCTGTCAAACTACTTGTAACAAATAGGTTGAGTCCTACAGGTGGTGATACCATACCTAGCTCCATATTAATAGTGATCATAATACCAAAGTGGATTGGATCAATACCAAGGGCAACAGCTACAGGTAATAGTAGTGGTACCATAATCATAATAATAGCACTTGGCTCCATAAATGCACCCGCAACAACAAGTAAGATATTAACAAAGATTAAGAACATAATCATGTCAACATTCCATGCAATTAATGTTTGCGTAATCGTTTGAGGAACATTTTCCATAGTTAGGAAATGTGCAAATAACATAGCATTTGCAATAATAAACATAATCATTGCAGTAGTTTTTGCAGACTGAAGTGCTATATCATAAAACTCTTTTAATCTAATATCTTTATATACAAATACAGAGATAAAAAATGCCCAAACAGCTGCAACTGCCGCTGCTTCAGTTGGAGTAAAGATACCGCCATAAATACCACCAATAACTAATACAATAGTCATAAGCCCCCATGAAGCTTCTCTCATTTTTGCAAGTCTAATTTTTAGTGGTTGTGGTTGTGTTCTTTTAAATCCAAGTCTAACTGCACCAATGTAAGTAACTAGCATAAGCATAGAACCTAACATGATACCAGGTACAACACCTGCCATAAATAGTTTACCAATAGATACTTCAGCTGTTACACCATATACAATTAAAACAATTGATGGTGGGATTAATATTCCTAAACTACCGGCAGTTGCAATTGTACCTAAAGCATATCTTTTAGGATATCCAGCACCCTGAATAGCACCAAACATAATTGAACCAATAGCAATAACAGTTGCAGGTGAACTACCACTTACTGCTGCAAAGATAATAGAAGCAAAAATTGCTGAAATAGGTAGTCCACCAGGTAAGTGACCTACACAAGACTTAGCAAATTCAATAATTCTTGTTGCTGAACTACCTTTACTTAAAAGATTACCAGCAAGGATAAACATTGGAATTGCCATAAGTGAATAATGTTCCACTTTTTCAAACATCATCGATGAGATCTCAATTGGACTGATTGGGGTAAATGTAACTAAAGCAATAAAAGTTGAAGCACCTAATGCAATAGCAATTGGTGCACCAATAAGTAATAGTAAGAAAAATAAGCCAAATAGAACTGCTACACTCATACTAAACCTCCTGATTTTTTATTTGCTTCAGCAAGAATTTTTTCTATATTCACGTCAATCTCTTCCATTAATTCCTCTGTTTCAGATTTGAATTTAATCTCTTCAGCAGGTATGAGTATTAAATGTACGGCATGTTCAATAACTCTATAAGCAGCTAATGTGAATGCAATAGGGATAACTAAATAAGGTATCCACATTGGTATCTCTAAATCAACTGACATCTCTTCTAATTCTATTACAAGTTGTAAGTATTCATATCCATAATATGCAACTGCAAGTAAAAAGCCAATAGTTACTACTCTAGTGATAAGCATCATCACTTTTGATACCTTTTTATTAACATTTTCAACTAAAAGACTTATTGAAATATGTCCATCTATCTTAAAACAATATGCTACACCAAAAAACATACTCCATAAAAATAGATATACGGTAAGTTCTGAGGCCCATGTCAGAGAGTAGTTAAAACCATAACGAGCAACTACATTAACAAAAGCTAGTAGTACTCCTGTACTAATACCAACAACAGCAATAGTACGATTTATATAACCAATTGATTGATCCAATATGTTAAATATATTTTTCATATATTTTCCTTTCTATAAATATGACAAAAAGTAGATAGGTATTAACCTATCTACTCTATCAACACTAAAAATTATTTAGTATTGATTACACCTTCAATTAGATCTTTACCAATTTTCTTTTTATCATAGAATTTTGGATAAATTTTACTAACTGCATCTCTCCATACTTGGATTTGATCTGCAGATAAGTTATGGATTTTTAATTTTCCAGTTTTGTTTGCATAGTCTTGAATTAAATTAAATTGTTTAGTATTTAACTCTTCTGCATATTCTCTTTCTTTCTCTGTAGCTTCATTCATAGCTTGAGTAACATTTGCTTGTAAATCTGCTGGTAATGAATTCCAGAATTTTTTAGACATAACAACTAAGTATCCTAAGTAACCGTGACCAGTAACACTTAAATCAGTTTGTACTTCGTGGAACTTTTTAGTATAGATATTAGAGAACGTATTCTCTTGACCATCAATTACACCTTGTTGTAAACCTGAATAAACTTCAGAGAATGGCATCATTTGTGGATTTGCTCCAACTGCTTGGAATTGTGCTTCTAAAACTTTAGAACTCATAATTCTAAATTTTTGTCCTGCAGCATCGCTTGGCTTAATTAAAGCATTTTTAGATGAACTTAAATGTTTAAAGTGGTTATCCCAGAAGTTTAAAGCAACGAAACCTTTTTTAGTTACCATAGCTTTAAGTTTTTGACCAACTTCACCATCTTGTACTCTATGTAGGTGATCAATATCTTTAAATAGGAATGGTAAATCAAATACTGCTAATTGTGGAACAATCTTACCAAATTTTGAGAAACTTGGTGCAGCCATTTGAACAGAGTTTAATCTAAGTGCTTTTAAAACTGCTTTATCATTATAAAGTTGTTTTGATGGGTAAACTTGTACATCAATCTTACCACCACTTAATGCTTCTAGTCTTTTTTCAAAAAAGTCTGCTGCTTTACCTTTTGGCGTATTTGGACTAACAACATGACTAAACTTTAACGTATATTCTGCTGCCATTGAAGATGATGCCAAAACAGCTGCTGCTACGATTCCTCTTAATACTAATTTCATACGAACTCCTTATTTTTGTATTCAATAACAATTGTAAAATAAAATTATGTATAAATTATGTGTATATAAGAAAAATTTATGATTTTATAAAAAAAAATGAAAATGTAACGAAAAAAGGGGAAAGAGTAACCACTCTTTCCCCTTTTTAATAGTAATAGTTTATTATTTAGATAAAACTTCTTTTACAGCTTTACCAATCTCTGCTGGAGAAACAACAACTTTAACTCCTGCAGCTTCAAGTGCAGCCATTTTTTCTGCAGCTGTACCAGCTGAACCAGATACAATTGCTCCAGCGTGACCCATTGTTTTACCTTTAGGTGCAGTTTGACCAGCAATAAATGCTACAACTGGTTTAGTTACTTGTTCTTTAATTAGTTTAGCAGCTTGAATTTCAAGATCTCCACCAATTTCACCAATCATAACGATACATTCAGTTTCTGGATCAGCTTCAAACATTGGTAATAGTTGATTGTATGAAAGACCAATAATTGGATCTCCACCAATACCAACAGCAGTAGTAATACCAAAACCTTCTTGAACTACTTGATTTGTACCTTCATAAGTTAGTGTACCAGACTTAGAGATAAGACCAACATTACCTTTTTTGAAAATCGAACCTGGCATAATTCCTATCTTACACTCTTCAGCAGTTATAATACCTGGACAGTTTGGCCCAAGTGTTTTCATACCATGCTTAGTAGCGTGAGCTTTTGCCATTTGCATATCTTTAACTGGAGCTCCTTCAGTGATAATAACAGCTAATTCAATACCAGCTTCAGCAGCTTCCATTACAGCATCACCAACAAAAGCAGGTGGAACAAAAATCATAGAAACAGTAGCGCCAGTAGTTTTCACAGCTTCAGAAACTGTATTAAAAACTGGTTGACCAAGATGCTCTTGACCACCTTTATTTGGTGTAACACCACCAACAATTTGACTACCATATGCAATACATTGCTCTGCATGGAAAGTACCTTCTTTCCCTGTAAAACCTTGAACAATTATTTTTGTATCTTTATTTACTAAAATTGACATTTATTACTCTCCTTTTGCTGCAGCAACTGCTTTTGCAGCACCATCACCTAAATCATTACCAACAATTAAGTTAGAAATATTTGCATTATTTAGAATCTCTGCTGCTTCTGGTGCATTTGTACCATCAAGTCTAACAATAACAGGCACATTTACATTTGTTAATTTAGTTGCTTCAATAATACCATTTGCAATTCTATCACATCTTACGATTCCACCAAAAATATTTACAAAAATAGCTTTTACTTTTGGATTTTTAAGAATAATTTCAAAACCTTTTGCAACTGTTTCAGCATTAGCTGAACCACCAACATCAAGGAAGTTTGCAGGTGTTCCACCCATGTAGTTAATTGTATCCATAGTACCCATAGCAAGACCAGCACCATTTACCATACAACCAATTTCACCATCAAGTGCTACATAAGAAAGTCCATAGTGAGAAGCCTCAACTTCATCAGCATCTTCTTCACTTAAATCCCTCATAGAAGCAATTTCTGGTTGTCTAACTAGTGCAGAATTGTCAAATCCCATTTTACCATCTAATGCTAAGAATTCACCAGAACCTGTTTTTACAAGTGGATTAATTTCAATCATTTCAGCATCATTTTCCATATAAAGTTTAAATAACTTTTGAGCAAAAGAGATAATATTTTTTTGTTCATTTTTATCAGTAATACCTAAACCAAATGCAAGCTCTCTACCATGGAATCCTTGGAAACCAACAGCTGGATCTACAGGAATTGTTACAATTTTTTCAGGAGTATTTTCTGCAACATCTTCAATATTCATACCACCTTCTGTTGAAGCCATAATTAGAGGCATCTCTAGTTTTCTATCTAATACAACAGATAAATATAATTCTGATTGAATATCAGCACCATCTTCAATATATAGTTTTTGTACAAGTTTACCTTCAGGTCCAGTTTGATGAGTAACTAAAGTCATTCCTAGAATTTCGTTTGATAAAGACTCAACTTCTTCTAATGATTTAGCTAATTTAACACCTCCACCTAAACCTCTTCCACCAGCGTGAATTTGGGCTTTAACAACCCAGATTGGTCCACCTAAAGTTTCAGCAGCTACTACAGCATCTTTAACACTTTCTGCCATTATACCTTTCGGTGTAGGTACATCATATTTAGCAAAGATCTGTTTTGCTTGATATTCATGAATATTCATATTTTCCCCTAAATGTAATTAATTTGATAGATTATAGCTATAAATATAGTAAAAATATAGTTAGTTTATAACCACAGATGGGGAATTATATCTAAAAGTTACAAATTGTATCAATAAAATTATCGTTAGTGTTTAAAATCGTAATATATTTCATTAATATATTGATTTACTAATGCTTCATCTTCTGGGAACCAATCAATATCAAAATGTGTTGCACAACTTGATGTCCATCCTTTTAGATTAGAGAAATTCTTAACTTTAAGCTTTTTAGGATCGTAGTTATCACC
>CBFHVJ010000075.1:0-6093 GCA_965659435.1 uncultured Arcobacteraceae bacterium | reverse complement strand
TAGAATGAAAATGTATGCGCAACTGCATAAGTTGGTTTTACACCTGACTTATCTGTATCAGCAGCAATTAATGTCCATTCACCTGTAGTGATTGAACATGGGTATGAAATTGAAACTTGATAATAGTTATGTTCATCAGAAGCTAAATCAGCATCTACAATACCATATAAAGCCTCAACACCGATATCTCCATAAGATCTACTAACTACTACTTGATTTATATTAAATGTGGTATCAGGATCTGTAATATAATCATATCCTAGATCTATACCATTTATAGATGTACTAAGTCCAATACTATACTCTTCACCTTGAGTACCTGTAGTACTTGTTGTTCTAATATTTAAGTATGAAACCGAAGCTTCAACACCATTAGCAATCTCTTGAGTATATGTCAATGCACTATCAATTTCTGTATCATTATCCACAGAAAAAGTAGCAAATTCTGCATTTAAACCTTTATAGTCAAATGCAATAGCACCAGATCCCCCTGCCTCTTTACTTGTTAAAGTTTCACCTCTATCTATATGATTAGATGCAATTGAGAACTCTCCACTTACTTCCAATCCGTCAATTGAAGATTTAGACTCTTGTGCAAATATAGATGTAGTTAATAATGTAGCTATTGACAGATGATGCTATTTGTTTTTTCATTTGTTTTCCTTTTTAATAATAAATATTTAATTAATTATATCTTAATTTTCTTTTCTATAATTAATAATGATAATCATATATCTCTTTAATATATTTATGCTAACATGCAAGTATATCAAAATAGGATTCAATATGAAAGATAACACTGAAGTTATTAACAAATTAAAAAAAATCATTAAAGACAAAGGCCTTAAATATACAAAACAAAGAGAAGTAATATTTGAAACTATTATAAATAGTGATGAGCATTTAAATGCTGATGACCTTAATACTATTATCTCAAAAGAACATCCAGATTTAAAAATTGGTATAGCTACAATATATAGGGCATTATCATTTTTAGAAGAGGTAAATCTTATATCATCAATTGCATTAAATGATGATGGTAAAAAATTTGAAGCAAATTTAAAAGAACATCATGACCATATAATATGTGTAAAATGTAGTAAAATTATTGAATTTGTAAGTGATGATATTGAAAAAGCTCAGGAAAAAATTGCAAAAGAAAATGGTTTTAAACTACTAGATCATACTATGTACCTTTACGGTATTTGTGATGATTGTAACAACTAACAATAAATAAAGGAATATTTATCTCATTTAACTCACTAGGGCTTTCAAAGCCAATTTTAAAAGCGATCAACGATCAAGGCTACAACACACCAACTCCAATTCAACAACAATCTATCCCTGTAATACTAGAACAAAAAGATATTTTAGCTGGAGCACAAACTGGTACTGGAAAAACAGCAGGCTTTACTCTACCAATGTTGGAATTATTATCAAAAAAGACTATCAAAAAAAAGAACTATCAAGTAAGAGCATTAGTCTTAACTCCTACAAGGGAGCTTGCTTCTCAAGTACATGAAAATGTAGCTCTATATAGTAAGTATTTACCTTTAACATCTACTGTTGTATTTGGTGGAGTTGGTATCAACCCTCAAAAAGCAAAACTAAAAAAAGGTGTAGATATACTTGTAGCAACTCCTGGTAGACTTTTAGATCTAGTAAATCAAAAATCATGTAACCTTTCAAATGTTGAATTTCTTGTATTAGATGAAGCGGATAGAATGTTAGATATGGGATTTATTCACGATATTAAAAAAGTCTTAGCTCTTCTTCCTAATCAAAGACAAAACCTACTATTCTCTGCTACATTCTCTACAAAAATAAAAGAACTTGCAGATGGATTATTAGATAATCCAGTATTAATAGAAGTTGCAAAAAGAAATACTTCCTCTTCAATGGTAAAACAATCTATTCATTTTGTAGATAAAAGTAGAAAAAGAGAACTATTAACCCACTTAATTCAAGAAGAAAATTGGCAACAAGTATTAGTATTTACAAGAACTAAACATGGTGCTAATAAATTAAGTAAACAGCTTGAAACTAGTGGTATAACCTCAGCTGCAATCCATGGAAATAAAAGCCAAAGTGCAAGAACAAAATCTTTGAAAAACTTTAAAGAGGGAGATGTTAGAGTACTAGTTGCAACTGATATTGCAGCTCGTGGTATTGATATTGACCAATTACCTCATGTAGTGAATTATGAACTTCCTAATGTTCCTGAAGATTATGTACATAGAATCGGAAGAACTGGACGAGCAGGAAATAAAGGGGAAGCATTATCATTAGTATGTATTGATGAATATAATGAATTAAAAGATATACAAAAACTAATCAAACAAGAGATCCCTGAAATATATACTGCTGGATTTAATGTAGATCCAAATATCAAAGCTGAACCAAAAAAGAAACCTCAAGGCAGAGGTCAAAGGTCAGGAAATAGGAATAGGAATCGAAGATCTTCCAATTCATGATGTCTTACCACAACTTAAAAAGACACTAACACAAAACAATAGACTAATTTTAGAAGCACCTCCAGGTGCTGGTAAAAGTACAGTAGTCCCTATATCACTACTTGACCAACCATGGCTAAAAGATAAAATAATAATCATGTTAGAGCCAAGAAGAGTTGCAGCTAGAATGGTAGCTACTCAAATGGCAAAATCATTAAACCAAGAGGTGGGACAAACTGTTGGTTATCAAATCAAAATGGATACAAAAAAATCCAATCAAACGAAAATACTAGTAGTAACTGAAGCTATTTTAGTACGAATGCTTCAATCTGATCAATCATTGTCACATGTAGCTCTTATCATATTTGATGAATTTCATGAAAGATCAATCCATACTGATCTATCCCTTGCACTATCACTACAATCACAAGAGTTTCTAAGAGATGATCTAAAAATACTTATCATGTCTGCTACACTAAACTCACAAAACATACAAAATATACTAGGTGATGATGTACCAGTTATTAGTTCACAAGGAAAAGTATTTGATGTAGAAAATATATACCTTGATAAATCAATCAAACAGCCAGATAGAAAATCAATTGATTCTATATTGTTAAATACAATTCAACAAGCTCTTAAAAATGATGGAGATATCTTAGTCTTTTTAGCTGGACTAAAAGAGATAACTAATATACAAACCCTACTACATAAAAATATTGATCTAAATAATATTGATATTTTACCACTACACTCAACACTAACTAAACAAGAACAAGATAAAGCAATCAAACAAAGTGAAAAACAAAAGATAATTTTATCTACAAATATAGCCCAAACTTCACTTACTATACCTGGTGTTAAAATAGTCATAGATACAGGCTTAGAAAAACAGTCATACTATAATCACCAGACAAATATGAACCATCTAAAGTTAACATTTATATCAAAAGATTCTAGTGTTCAAAGAGCTGGTCGAGCTGGTAGATTAGAAAATGGTATATGCTATAAACTTTGGCATAAAGATAAAATTTTAGAACAATCAACTAAAGCAGAAATTTTAAGAACAGATTTAACACCAACATTACTAGATCTTTCTCTTTGGGGTATCGATGATTTTAATGATCTTAAATGGTTAGATATACCAAATGCAAATATTATTGAACACACATATGAAGTATTAGAAAGCATTAGTTTAATTGATCAAGAAAAAAATATTACTAAAACCGGTAAGGATTCTATATCACTAGGATTACATCCTAGATTGTCATATATGATTTTAAAATCAAATACTCTAGGATATGGATATGAAGCTTGTATATTAGCTGCTATACTCACATCTACTAGATCACTTAAAAATAAAGACCTCAAAGATGCTTTTATGGAATGCTATAAAAACAATGTACTTAAAAAAGAGATAGATTATATTTATAACAGACTCAAAAAAATTGATCCAAGCACAAAAAAGTATCAAAATTTTGATATAGATATATTAGGAGTATTACTTCTTTTTGCATATCCAAATAGATTAGCAAAACTAAGAAATGCTAATGACACAATATACAAACTAAGCAATGGGAAAGGTGCTATATTAGATCATAATAGTTCTTTATTTAATCAAGAATATTTAGTTGTTGCATCACTTAATGCTCAAAATACCAACTCATATATAAATCATGCTATCTCTATTGATAATAAGTATATTAAACAATACTTCATGAATACTATAACTAATACACAAAGTATCACCTACAATAAAGAGCAACAAAAGTTTGATATAAGAGAAGATGAGTATTTTTACAAACTAAAACTGTCATCAAAGCCAGTTACTAACGATACTAAAATAAACTATTCTCATCTTATTTTAGACCTTATAAAACAAGAGGATTTAGATATTCTAACTTGGGATAAAAAGTCTATATCACTACAACAAAGAGTAAACTTTTTCAATACTCAAAATGATCCTAATATAAAGTTAGCAAACTTTTCAAATGAATACTTATTAAATACTATAGATGATTGGCTGTTACCTTATTTAGAAAATATAAAAGATATAAAACAATTAAAAGCTCTAAATCTATATCCTATTTTATTAGGACTCTTAGACTTTAAGGAGCAACAACATTTAGATAAATATATACCGCCATCATATCAAGTACCAAGTGGATCAAAAATATCAATTGACTATTCACAAGATATACCTACACTTAATGTAAAAGTTCAAGAGATATTTGGATTAGCTTCATCTCCAAAAATATTTAACAATACTATTTCACTAAATATGAATCTTCTTAGTCCAGCTATGCGATCTATTGCACTAACAAATGACCTTAAAAGCTTTTGGGAAAATGGATACAGCGATGTAAGAAAAGATCTAAGAGGCAAATATAAAAAACACTATTGGCCTGAAAATCCATATGAAGCAATAGCAACAAACAAAACAAAGAAGAAGATGTGATAACTAATAAATTAATTTAAGACTATTATAATATAATGCGTAAAATTCAAAGTTAAGGCAAGTATTGAAGCCACAATATACTGACTATAAAGATGTAGATCAACTACAATTACAAAAAGATATCGATGAAATTAGAACTACTATTGGTGATGCAACACAAAAAGATTTTCAACATCTACTAAAACTAGAACGATGGGGTAGAATAGCTACATTTTCTGGATTTTTAATAATTATAATTATTAATATTTTATCAATTAATTCATTTTTATTTTGGGCTCTAGCTTTCTTATCAGCTATTTTACTAGGTGCAGGAAATGTTGGAAGATGGGCAAATGTTGCACATCCAATTTTACATGGAGCCTATGATAAAGTACCAAATATTCCATACAGATATACAAAAAAAGGTTTTGCAGCAGGAAATAGAAGATGGCTAGATTGGTTAGACTGGATTAAACCTGATGCATGGAGCTTTGAACATAATATTATGCATCATTATCACCTAGGAGAGATGGACGATCCTGATAATGTAGAAAAAAATATGGTATGGTTACATAAGAAAAAAATACCTATGTTTTTTAAATATGCTTTTGTATATATTTTTGCAATGTTTTGGAAACTTACATACTATGCACCAAATACATTAAGAATTTTGGAAAACAAAGAGAGAATCAAAAAAAAGCTTGATCCTATTACGACATATGATATAAGTCCATTTAAGAAAAATGGATTTACTTTATGGAAGAGTTATATCTTACCATATGGATTCTTCCAATTTATTTTCTTACCTCTATTATTTTTACCATTAGGGTTTGAAGCAGTTATGAATGCTTTTATTATTTTACTATTAGGTGAGATTGTAGCTAACTTATGGTCTTTTTTAGTAATTGTGCCAAATCATTCAGCTGAGGATATTTATCAATTTTCAACACCTCATAAAACACATGGTGAATATTATTTAAGACAAATTATGGGAAGTGTTAATTATAACACTGGATCTGATTTAATTGATTTTGCTCATGGTTTTTTAAACTATCAAGTAGAGCATCATCTATTTCCAGATAAACCACATAGTTTTTATCAAAAAATGCAACCCATTGTAAAAGAGATTTGTAAAAAACATAACCTTGAATATAGACAAGAATCTGTATTTAAAAGAATGAGAATGACAATTGAACTTATGGT
>CBFHVJ010000074.1:0-6220 GCA_965659435.1 uncultured Arcobacteraceae bacterium | reverse complement strand
TACATGAAAGCATCGGACTTATTTGTAAAAGCGTTAGAAAACGAAGGTGTAGAATACATTTTCGGTATTCCAGGTGAAGAAAACTTAGACTTACTTGAGTCATTGAAAACTTCAAAAATCAAACTTATCCTTACAAGACATGAACAAGCTGCAGGATTTATGGCTGCAACTTATGGAAGACTTACAGGTAAAGTTGGTGTATGTATGGCTACTTTAGGGCCAGGGGCAACTAACTTTGCTACAAGTGCTGCATATGCACAACTTGGTGGTATGCCAATGCTTATGATTACAGGGCAAAAACCTATTAAGAAATCAAAGCAGGGAAGATTCCAGATTATCGATATTGTTCGAATGATGCGTCCAATGACACAATACTCTAAACAAGTTGTAAACGGAAACAATATCCCATCGATGATTAGAGAAGCATTTAAAATTACTACAGCAGAAAGACCAGGAGCTGCACTTATTGAATTACCTGAAGATATTGCAGCTGAAGAGGTTGAAGAAAACATCTATCCAGTGAGAACAGTAAGATATCCACATGCTAGTAAAGATTGTATTTTAGAAGCTACAAGGTTAATTGAAAAAGCAAAAAGACCACTTGTACTTATAGGTGCAGGAGCAAATCGTACAAGAATTGGAAATGCCTTAACTCATTTTATCAATGAAACTGGAATTCCATTTTTTTCAACACAAATGGGAAAAGGTGTAGTTGATGAAAGTCACAAGCTTTATTTAGGTACAGCTGCATTATCTTCTGATGACTTTATCCATGAAGCTATTGAGCGAGCTGACCTTATTATTAATGTTGGTCATGATGTAATAGAAAAACCACCATTTTTCATGGAAAATAAACCAGATGCAACAAAAGTTATCCATGTAAACTTCTTCCCATCTGAAGTTGATGATACATACTTCCCTCAACATGATGTTGTTGGAGATATCGCTTCAAGTATTAATTCACTTACAAATAGTGTATCAACTCAAGAGCATTGGGATACAGCATACTATAAAAAGATGGCAGTAGAGATTAAAACTGCTCTAAGTAAATACTTTGAAAATAGACAATTCCCACTTATCCCTCAAAGAGTTGTAAAACTGGTAAGAGATGCCATGGGTGAGGAGGATATTGTGACACTTGATAATGGTGTTTATAAGATTTGGTTTGCAAGAAACTATAAATGTTATAGCTCAAATACACTACTACTTGACAATGCACTTGCAACAATGGGAGCAGGTCTTCCATCAGCGATTGCTGCAAAGATGATTAACCCAGATAAAAAAGTTTTAACAGTATGTGGTGATGGTGGATTTATGATGAATTCACAAGAGCTTGAAACTGCTGTAAGATTAAACCTTGACCTAACAGTTCTAATCCTAAATGACAATGCCTACGGTATGATCAAATGGAAACAACAAGGTATGGGCTTTGAAGAGTATGGACTCGACCTAGGCAATCCAGATTTTGAAGCATATGCAAAAAGTTATGGTGCTTATGGATATACACCACAATCGTGTCAAGAGTTTAAAGAGACACTTAACACATGTCTAAATTCAAAAGGTGTACACCTAATTAACCTAGCTGTAGATTATTCACTTAATCATAAAATCCTGAACGACCTTTTAAAGAAAAAAAGCTGTTCATTATAATAAGAAAAAAAGGGAGATAAAAAATGAGTATTAAAGAAGTAAGATCACCATTTAACGATGAAGTTGTAGGAGAAGTTCCATTTTCTACATATGAAGAGGTTGAAGCTGCTATAGATTTAGCACATGAGAAGTTTTTAGATGTAGATAACTGGATCCCTAGACATCAAAGAGTTGCTATTTTAGAAAAAGCTATGGAGATTATAGCTTCAGATATAGAAGGTTTAACTCAACTTTGTGCAAGTGAAGGTGGTAAACCTTATATCGATTCAAAAGTTGAAGTACAAAGAGCGATTAACGGTATTAAAATAGCAGTTGAACACCTAAGTGTATACGAAGGTAAAGAGATCGCTATGGGTCATACTGCTTCAAGTGCAAATAGACTTGCATATACTATGAAAGAGCCTATTGGTGTAGTTGCAGCAATTTCAGCTTTTAATCATCCATTTAACTTAGCAGTTCACCAAGTGATCCCTGCTCTTGCAGTTGGTTGTCCAGTGATTATTAAACCAGCTACATCAACACCAATGAGTGCTGTTAAACTTGTAGAGATTTTAGAACAAGCTGGTCTTCCAAAAGGTTGGGCACAAGCAGTTGTATGTGATAGAAAAGCTGGTGAGCTTTTAGCAACTTATTGGTTCTGGTGAGGTTGGTTGGTACTTAAACTCTAAAGTATCTCCAGGTACAAGAGTTGCTCTTGAACATGGTGGAGTTGCTCCTGTTATTGTTGAAAATGATGCTGATATTGAAGATCTTATCCCTGCTATTGGAAAAGGTGGTTTTTACCATGCTGGTCAAGTTTGTGTATCAGTACAAAGAGTTTATGTACAAGAGGATATCTGTGAAGAGGTAGCTTCTAAGTTAAGTGAGTATGCTTCTAAACTTATTGTAGGTGATCAACTTGACCCTAAAACAGAAGTTGGTCCACTGATTAACAACTGGGAAAATGACAGAATTGAAGAGTGGGTAAATGAAGCAAAAGATAAAGGTGGAAAAATTTTAACAGGTGGAAATAAGATATCTGCATCAACTTATGAACCAACAGTTATTTTAAACCCAAGTGATGATGCTTTAGTATCTACAAAAGAGGTATTTGGTCCAGTTGTTTGTGTCTATTCATATAAAACTTTAGATGAAGCTATTGATAGAGCAAATGCTTTAGATGTATCTTTCCAAGCAGCAGTATTTACAAAAAATATCGATAATGCTTTAAAATCTGTAAAAAGATTAAATGCTACAACAGTTATGGTAAATGATCATACAGCATTTAGAGTTGATTGGATGCCATTTGGTGGAGCTCAAACTTCAGGTCTAGGGATGGGTGGAATTCCAAACTCTATGGAAGAGATGTCAAATGAAAAAATGATGGTTATAAAATCTCAGGCTCTTTAAAATTAAGAGAGCCTAGAGCTATAGTCTTCATATCCGAAGTTCTTAATAACTTCAAAACTTCCATCTTTCCTTTTAATAGCAATTGATGGAAGATTTATACCATTAAATGTAGTAGTTTTAACCATCGTATAATGGATCATATCTTCTAATATAATCTTATCTCCAATATTAAGTGGCTTATCAAAAGAGTAGTCCCCTATTACATCTCCAGCAAGACATGTATTTCCAGCTAATCTATAAGGATACTCTTTTTCATTTACATCACTACTAGCATCTCGTATATCTGCTTTATATGGCATAGCTAAAGTATCAGGCATATGAGCTTCAGCACTTGTATCTAATATAGCTATATCTAAACCATTATTTACTATATCAAGAACTGTAGCTTCAAGATATCCTGTTTGCCATCCTACTGCTTCACCTGGTTCTAAATATACCTCTAGATGAGGATATTTTGCTTTAAAGCCAGCAAGTACTTCTATAAGCCTTTCTACATCATAATCAACTCTTGTGATATGATGACCCCCGCCAAAGTTAACCCATTTTAAATTTGGTAAATATTTGCCAAATTTTTCTATAAAACCATCAAGAACTAACTCCAAAGCATCTACATTTTGTTCACATAGTGCATGAAAATGTAATCCATTAATAATATCTAGATAACTTTCATCAAAATTTTCTTTTAATACACCTAGTCTACTATTTATTCCACATGGATTATATAGATCTACTTCTACTGTATTTACTTGAGGATTTACTCTAATACCAATACTATTGTGTGATAATAATTTTTCTTTATATGTTTTAAGTTGAGAAAAAGAGTTAAAGACTATATGCTTAGAAATTTGTGCTATTTTATCAAATTCATTAGGTTTAAAAGCAGGTGAATAGGTATGCACTTCACCCCCAAACTCTCTATGAGCTAAAATAGCTTCATTTAGCCCACTTGCACAACATCCTTTAAGATATTCTTTACATATATCAAAAGTACTAAATTGTGCAAATCCTTTCAGAGCAAGTAATATCTTTACATCTGCACTATCTTGTACATAGCGTAAAGTTTGAAGGTTTTTCTCTAGAAGTTCCTCTTCACAAACAAAACAAGGTGATGGAAGATTACTTTGAGTCATTTAGGTTATAAACCTTTATAGATATCTTCTAGTTTTGTATAAAGTTCATCAAAGTTAGCTTCATCCATTAACTTCAATGTTTCCATCATACAAACATTATCCTCTTTACCATTCCACTCTTTTTTATAAGTTCCCTCTTTATATCCATGATCTTGTCTAAATTTATTTAAACAATTTTTTCCAATATAAAGCTTATTTAACCACTCTTGGCTAAGTCCAGCAACTTTACAACAAGAAAAGAATTGATCTACAAGTTGTTTAATAGCTTCATTTGTAGTGATATTATTAATTTGTAAAGTTAAAGCAATATATGAAAGCTTTTCAGATTCAGTGATAATTTGTTTATAATCTAACTTTGTTTCAGCTACATATCCAGCACTAGTACCAATTAACTGTACCGCTTTAGGGATATTTTTTTCTTGTAAAACATAGCTCATAACAAAATGCCAAATATCAACTAATTCAATTTGAATATTATCGATATCACAATCAGCACCAATATTTTTCCAATGTTTCCATGGAGTAGAGTCAATTAGTTCTGCTACTTCCATGTAAATACATCTAAGCCAATTGATCTCTTTATCAAATTTATTTACCCCTAACTCCCAAGCTAAACCATTTGTCTCATCATTTAATCTCTTTTGTAGTTCAAACATTTGTTGTAGTGCCATTAATATTTCCTTGTTTTACTATTATTTTGATAAGATTTTATCTAATATTTTATTAATTAAGGCACTACATTGACACAAGAAAAATTTTTAGAAGATATACAAACTATTTACAATTTTATAGGTGATAGAAAAGACCAAATCAATCAACTTTATACTTTTTTAGAAAACCATGAGGTTGATAAACTAGAAATTATCGATAATCTAGCACAAAAGCTAGAATTTGATGAGATCAATGATGAGATTAGACTAGCTTTAATTACACGAATTGTAAATTTAAGAGATGATAGTTTAGTACAGATTCTAAAGAAAAGTGGAAAAAGTGAAGATGATATTATTAGACTTCAAGAGATAGCCTATCAAGAGGCAAAAAACTACTGGTTAAACCTACATGAGATGACAGTAGAATATATAGAGGAAAATAATCTTCTTACACCATTTTATCAAGCAATATTTAGAGGAGTTCTAGAAGTTGGTATAAAAATGTCAGCATGGCAATCATCATGGACATCACATATCATAAATGATATCAATAGAACTCTTCTTAAACAATTTGATGGTGATGAAAAAGCTGTTATAAAGTTTTTAGAAAAAGAAAATCTATTTGATCTTGGACATGGGGGGATCACTGCAGATAGATGTTATTCAGCTTTAATCATTGATGATAATGACAATATCAAATCTGCTCCTTATGTAGAGGCTTTTAGTAAAGAGGTAAATGAAGTTATAAATACTTTAGAGATCTTTGAAGATAAGCTTATGGATCTAGAAGATGATCTATATAATCAAAAATGGGAACATATTTTATATATCCAATCATTTATCACAGCCTTTAGTGAAAGAAGATCTGAAAAGCTAGTACATTACTGGGCTGAGGTTGATAGAGCATGGATGAAGCTAACTACTCCTAATCAAATTGGTCATCCACTTGAATACTATGAAGATCACTTTAGAAAAGCTGTAGCACTAGAATGGGATATAAGACTCTCAAATCCTCAAGCACAAAAAGATAATAAGCGAGATATCATTGTAAAAGATATGGCTTCTAAAATATTTAGTAAACTTGAACAAAAAGAAAGTTATAAAGCTATATATGAGTTTGCAAACAAAAGTATGGATAAAGTACAGCTATATCTTGGACGACCTGCCCTATTTTTTGCAGCAGAGTTTAATGGACTATTTTCAGCACAAGTTGTACCAAACGATGAGATAGTTTCAAAAGAACTTGGAAAAAAGATATTTGCATTTAGTGATGAGATACTTCAAGGTCAAAGAGCGAAACCATTTTTAAAACTATCACAAGAGTTTTTAGGACAAGAATTTTTAACAGTTGATAGAAAATTCACATTCAATGAAGGTGAAAAATGGCATCAAGTGTATGAT
>CBFHVJ010000073.1:0-6399 GCA_965659435.1 uncultured Arcobacteraceae bacterium | reverse complement strand
ACTTTGGCTATAAAGTTATTTATATGGAAAATCTTACTATTACACTCAAGATAGTTTAAAACTTCTTTTTGATCTATATTTTTATCTGCAAATGTGATTATAACCTCATTTGTTTTATGCATATTCATATAGTTAAAGACTTCATCAAGAGCAAAACTAGGATCTTCACTAGTACCGTATATTTCATTGTAATAACACTTTCCTGTTGTTACATCTATAGCACTATATCCAATAAGGTAGTTATTTTTTACTTGATCAATTAAAATTGATGTAGTGTTGTTTTCATCATTATTGATTGTAAAATCAAAATTTGTACCTGGAGATATAATAGCTTCAAGTTTCCTAGTAACATTTGGTGGCACGTCATGTTGTTTAATTAGTACAATTGTATATTTCTCTTCAGAGATGATTCTACTTAAGTGTTTTTCTAATGAAACAGCAGGAACTCCTGCCATAAGAGGATTCTCCTCTGAATTTTCAATAATATTTTTATTTTTTCTTGTAAGTTGGATATTAAGAAGTTGAGCTATCTCTCTTGCTTTTCCAATTTGTTTTTCATCATTATGAACTTCATATACTTCAAAGAAAGTTCCAATCTCCATAAGAACAACAGTGTTTTCTCCATACTTTTCTTCAAAAAGTTGTTGTAGTTTAAAATAAGCAGTTGTAAGTAACTGCTTATCTTCTTCCATAATTTGTTGAACAAGTTCTTTTGTACTATTTTGCATTATTCTCTAAAACTTTAGGTTTATTTCCACTCATCACACCAGTCCAGTCTCTTACTAGTTTTCTCTCATCTTTTGATAATAAGGCTTCATCATGAGCTATAGTATATTCAGATGGTGGCATTGCAGCATAGATAGCTCTAAATAGTTCTTTGATTTTTTTCTCTTTTTCCTTTTGAGTATAGTTTTCCCAAGTTGAAAAATTTAACCATTTTCTACCATCATTTACATTTGATGTAATACTCCATGACATTGGAGCAATATTACTGTACCATGGCCATATTGTTTCATTTGAATGGCAATCATAACAAGCTTTTTTAAATATAGTCATTATCTCTTTGGGTGCTTTCATCTCTAATGATTTATCACTTATAGGATTTGTCTTGTCAACTTGTATAAATTGTAATCCTACAAGTGTAAGAAAAATGATAATAAATGTATTTCTCATATTGTAATTTCCTTAATTAAAAAATAACTCATATGGTCTTTTAGTATTTTCAACAAATTGTGCAATTGATATATTTCTACCATATTTAGCAAATTCTTTAGAGTCAAGATATACTATAATAGTGGGTATTGAAAATATACTTAGTTCCCCACAAGTTTTAGGAAAATATTCTGTTTTTATTTCAATAAATTTAATTTTTGGAAAATTTTCTTTAATTGTAGTTTGAATTTTTGGTTTTAGTATTTGGCATACTGAACAACTTTCACCACTAAAGTAAACTACAACTGCTGGATTTTGTTTAATAAAATTATTTAACTTTTCTATTTCCACATCAAGCCTTTATTTATGGATAATATCATAGTACTCTTTTGGTATAAACCTAAAAAAGTTTGCTGGATAAGTTGGATTGTTTTTTACACTAAAGAAAGTGATTACTATTTTATTATCAAGTTGGTCACCATATTGAATTTGTCTAATTTTTTCACCATTGAGCAAAATAGTATAGGAGATTTCATTTATTATAGTTTCATATTTACTATCAGAGATCTTTGTAGCATTTTTTAAGATCTGTGAGATATTTAAGCTGTTTTGTATTGATGTATAGATGGCTTGCTCTAGTTCTGGTTCTTCAACAATTACACTTGTATGTGTAAGATAGATATTTTTAATTGTTGGACTTTTGTATTTCCAAAGTATTTGCTGAGAAGAGTTTACAAAGATATCACCTTTATATGTTATCACTTTGTTATTTGTATTTGTTACAGTTTGTACAAATTTTCCACTAAAGGGTTTAATTGTTGTATTTGCAATTATATATGATGAAAAAAGCAATAAAAAAACTAATTTTCTCAAAAGATTCCCTTGTAGATATAATCAAGGATTGTATCGTAAAGTTAATAATAAAATAATAATATTATTTTGGATACAATCTACCCATATTAAAATAAGGTCATAGCTATTATGTTAAATATTTTTTCAAAAATTTTTGGTACAAAAAACGACAGAATTGTCAAGGGATATGTAAAAAGAGTAGCTCAAGTAAATGCACTTGAGGTTCAATATCAATCAATGGATGATGAGCAATTAAAAGATAGCTTTAATCAACTAAAGCAACAAGTACAAAATGGCGAAAAAACACTTGATGAAGTTTTATACGATTCTTTTGCTATCACTAGAGAGGCTAGTAAAAGAGTACTAAATATGAGACACTATGATGTACAGATTATTGGTGGTATGGTACTTCATGATGATACTATTGCAGAGATGAAAACAGGTGAAGGTAAAACACTTGTAGCAACACTTCCGGTAATTTTAAATGCTATGACTGGAAAAAGTGTACATGTAGTAACGGTAAATGACTATCTTGCTTCAAGAGATGCAAAAGAGTTAGAACCACTATACAGCTTTTTAGGTTATACCGTAGGAGCTCTTACAGGTGATATTCAAGATGATCAAGAGAGAAAAACTCAATATGATGCAAATATTACATATGGTACAAATAATGAGTTTGGATTTGATTATTTAAGAGATAATATGAAATATGATCTTGCTGAAAAGGTTCAAAGAGGACATTACTTTGTAATTGTAGATGAAGTTGATTCAATTTTAATTGATGAAGCAAGAACACCATTAATTATCTCTGGACCAACAAATCAAAAAAACTCAGATTATGTAAAAACTAATGAGATCGCTTTACAGCTGGAAAGAGGTGAGATAATTGAGCCTAAATCTGCTGAAGAGAGTGTAAAAACTACGGGTGATTTTACAGTTGATGAAAAAAATAAAGTTGTTTTAATTACAGAGCAAGGTATTGCAAAAGCTGAAGAATTATTTGGTGTTGAAAATATGTATTCACTTGATAATGCATCTTTATCTCATATATTAGATCAAGCACTTAAAGCACACTATATATTTGAAAAAGATGTAGATTATGTTGTACAAAACAATGAAGTAATAATTGTTGATGAATTTACAGGAAGATTAAGTGAAGGGAGAAGGTTCTCAGATGGATTACACCAAGCATTAGAAGCAAAAGAGGGTGTATCTATTCAAGAGGAGTCTCAAACACTTGCAGATGTAACATTCCAAAACTACTTTAGAATGTATGACAAGCTTTCAGGGATGACAGGAACAGCTCAAACAGAAGCAACGGAGTTTGCAGAGATATATAACTTAAATGTTATATCTATCCCTACAAATGTAGCAATTCAAAGAGATGATAAAAATGACCTTATTTATAAAACAGAACTTGAAAAATTTGATGCAGTATGTAAAAGAATTCAAGAGATTAATAAAATAGGTCAACCAATATTAGTAGGTACAGCATCTATTGAAAAATCAGAACATTTACACAAACTTTTAAAAGCAGCAAAAGTTCCACATACAGTTTTAAATGCAAAACAGCATGAGAAAGAGGGAAAGATTGTTGAAGATGCAGGACAAAAAGGTGCTGTAACAATTGCTACAAATATGGCAGGACGTGGTGTAGATATTAAACTTCCTCAAGAGTGTAAAGATCTTGGTGGTTTAGTAATTATTGGTACTGAAAGACATGAATCAAGAAGAATTGATAATCAATTAAGAGGTCGAGCTGGTCGTCAAGGTGATGTTGGTGAATCACAATTTTACTTATCTTTAGAGGATAATCTATTAAGAATATTTGGAAGTGATAAAATTGCTGGTGTTATGAATAGACTTGGACTAGAAGAGGGTGAACATATTGAATCAAGTATGGTTACTAGAGCTGTTGAAAATGCTCAGAAAAAAGTTGAATCTATGCACTTTGAAAGTAGAAAACATCTTTTAGAGTATGATGATGTTGCAAATAAGCAAAGAAAAGCTATTTTCCATTTTAGAGATGAACTACTTAATAGTGAATTTGATATTACTACAAAATTAGATGAGAATATGCTTGAATATTGTGCGACACTACTAGATAGTGCAAATATTCTTGATGGTATGCCAAGTGAAGACTTTAATTTAGATATGGTTGTAGGGAAACTGCAAGAGGATCTAGGGATAGTTGTAACTAAAGATCAAATAGCTAAACCAACATATGATGAAGTTGAAGAAGTTATTCTTTCAATGATGAAGCAAGTTTATAATGACAAGATGTCAATGGCTCCTGATGAGCAAAGAAGTGAAATAGAAAGAATCCTTTATCTTCAAATTTTAGATAATGCTTGGAGAGATCATCTTTATGCTATGGATACATTAAAAGCAGGTATTGGACTAAGAGGATATAATCAAAAAGATCCACTAGTTGAGTATAAAAAAGAGAGTTATAATATGTTTGTAGAATTAATTACAAATATAAAAACAGAGATTATTAAAATTCTTTTCACTATTCAACTTAAAGATGAAGCTGCAGAGCAAGCTGAGTTAGAAAGAATGAAAGAACAAATGGAAGCATCAAATGAGCAGATGATATTAAATAACCAAGACCCAGTTACTGCAACAGAAAAGAAGATTGCCAGAAATGAGCCTTGCCCATGTGGTAGTGGAAAGAAATATAAACAATGTTGTGGTAAAAGTGGTCCTAAAAGAGGTCTTTTAGCTCAAAACTAGATGAATAAAAAACTTATAAATCTCATCGTAAAAAAATATTTACGATGGGACAATACCAATCCATTTATTAGTATTAGTGCACTATTAGCTTTTATAGGTGTAGGGATTGGAGTGATGGTACTAATTCTTGCTATGGCTATTATGAATGGTACCGCAAAAGAGTTTGAAAAAAAACTTTTCACTATGAACTATCCATTAACAATATATCCTCATGTTCCAGGTGTTGTTGATGATCAACTACTTCAAAAACTTGAATCAAAATTCTCACATCTAAAATTCTCACCATATTTACAAACACAAGCTATTGTACAAAATGGTGATAATATGAGTGGTGGAATTGTATTTGCAGTTGATCCTATAAGGGAGAAACAGATCAATAGTATCTATGCAAAATCTATTGAGGGATTAACTCTTCGTAAGTATGATATTATTGTAGGTGAAGGGATTAAAGATAGTTCAGCATTAGTACTAAATGAAAAAGCAACACTATTTTTTACATCTATTACCCCTTCAGGTTTCTCTCAAATGCCCAAAATTAAACGATTCAAATATGTAAATAGTTTTAAATCTGGACTTAATGCCTATGATAATGCCTATATGTATACATCTTTAGATGCTATTAGTACAATTCTAGCACAACCAAAAACTATTTTTGACGGGATACATATATATTCAGATCAACCATTTGAAGATATTAAATTATTAGATGAAGAGTTAAAGGATATACCTGTTGGTACTATTGGATGGTGGCAACAAAATGGTAATTTCTTTGCTGCTATGCAGATGGAAAAAACTGCTTTATTTATAGTACTAATGTTGATAGTACTTATTGCATCACTTAATATTATTAGTTCATTACTTATGACAGTGATGAGTAGAAGAAAAGAGATAGCATTACTGTTATCTTTAGGAGCTTCTAAAAAAGAGGTGAAAACAATTTTCTTAAAACTTGGTACTATTATAGGGTTTAGTGGTATAGCTATTGGTTTAGTATTAGGATTTATTGGAATATACTTATTGTCAAATTTTGATATTATCTCTTTACCAGCAGATGTCTATGGGAGCTCAAAATTGCCATTAGAATTATCTATGGTTGATTTTATCACTATATTAGTTGGTTCTACAGTGATGGTATGGTTATCAGCATACTATCCAGCATATAAAGCTACTACAATTAATGTTTTAGATACTTTACGAAATGAATAAAATTTTATTTAGTATCTAAAAGTTTTAGATCATTTAAAATTAATGAATCTGTGATTTGATTTTCATATTCTTTTTTCTCTAACTGTTGCTCTAAAAATCGTTTCTCCTCTTTTAAAGAGATATATTGAGCATAAAGTACATTGATATCTTTACTAATATAATAGATATTATTTCTAAGAAATATTTTTGGAATTAAAAATACAAGGATAAAACTAAAAATTATTGCAATAATAATTAATGGTTTAACGTTTAGCTTAGTATTTAGAAACTTCAAATTTAAATACCCTTAGTTTTGAACTTCTACTTCGTGAATTTTGTTTAATCTCTTCAGCTGTAGGAATAATAGGTTTTTTTGTAATCACCTTACCTTTTTGATGGTTATTACCACATTCACATCGAAATACCCCAGTTGGACAGATACACTTTTGAGCCCATTTTTTAAAGTAGTTTTTT
>CBFHVJ010000072.1:5024-6589 GCA_965659435.1 uncultured Arcobacteraceae bacterium | reverse complement strand
GTTCGAGAGATCAGACATGAAAATCCAAAAACAACTACTATGAATATCCATGTAACACTAGTACCTTATATAGCAGCTGCTGGTGAACTTAAAACAAAACCAACACAACATAGTGTTCAAGAGTTAAGAAGAATTGGTATCATGCCACATATGCTAGTTTGTAGAAGTGAAAAACAACTTCCTACATCTTTAAAACAAAAGTTAGCATACTCTTGTGATGTAGAAGAGGATGCAGTAATTGCAGCAAATGATGCAAAATCAATCTATGCCGTTCCAAATGGATTTGTAGATGAGGGTATCTTATCTCCAATTGCTAAGCACTTTAAACTTGAAGAGCTTAAGCCAAATATGAGAGAGTGGAATAGACTTGTAGATAATATCATCGAACCAAAAGAGACTATGGAAGTAGCCTTTGTAGGTAAATACTTAGAGCTTAAAGAAGCTTACAAGTCATTGATCGAAGCACTTATCCATTGTGGAGCACACTTAGGATCAAAAGTAAATATCAATTGGTGTGATTCTGAAGAGATTGAAAGTAAAGGTGCTAAAGAGATTATCTCAAATAGTGATTGTATACTTGTAGCTGGTGGATTTGGTGAAAGAGGAGTTGAGGGTAAAATTGAAGCGATTAAATTTGCTAGAGAAAATGATATCCCTTACTTAGGTATTTGTCTTGGTATGCAACTTTCAATCGTTGAGTATCTTAGAAATGTTGTAGGTATTAAAGATGCAACATCAGTAGAGTTTGACAAAGATACAAAAGAACCTGCTATTTACTTAATAGAGCAGTTTTTAGATAATAGTGGAGAGGAACAGATCAGAACTCATAAATCACCAATGGGTGGTACAATGAGACTTGGTTCTTATCCATTTGAAGCAAAACCTGGTTCAAATCTAGAAAAAGCTTATGGTGAAGGTATCTCTTATGAGAGACATAGACACAGATATGAAGCAAATCCAGTTTATAAAGAGGCATTAGAAAATGCTGGTATGTCTATCACTGGAGAATCAAATGGACTTATTGAGGTTGTAGAGATCCCTGGACATAAATGGTTTACAGGTGTTCAGTTCCATCCTGAGTTTACTTCTAGTTTAGAAACTCCAAATGCAATTATTTATGAGTTTATGAAAGCAGGATTTGAAAATAGAGGATAAGTGCTAAGAAGAATAGATTTCTATTCTTCTGCTTCTGTAAGCTTTTCGTAAAAAGCTACATATTGCGTATCACCTTCATCTCTAGCTTTCATAGCTGATCTTGGATGTTCATTTAGTTGACCAGTGATCATATATGGGATAGAGTATCCCCAATCAAGCTCTTTTTCTAAAGGTACGATATAGTCTTGGATAAACTCTAGCACAGGCATTTGCTTATATTTTGGATTTTTAAGGAATCCAAGTAGTAGTTCCATAGCACAGTTTCCAGCACCTCGTCCAAGTCCAGAGATAGTTACATCAAGGAAACTTGTACCATATCTCATAGCTTCAATAGTATTTGCATAAGCTAGTTGGATATTATTGTGTGCGTGAATTCCTACTAGTTTGTTATTGTCTTTTGCTATTTTAGT
>CBFHVJ010000072.1:0-5014 GCA_965659435.1 uncultured Arcobacteraceae bacterium | reverse complement strand
GATTTGCTCTGGGTAAAATGATCCAAAACTATCTGCAATATAGATAACATCCACAGGAGTTTTTGATACAAGCTCTAAAACTTCATCAAGCTCTTCTCCACTTGATTTTGAGATAGCCATGATATTAACTGTAGTTTCATAACCTTTTGCATGTGCATCATTGATAAGTTCAATTGCTGCAGGGATCTGATGGATATATGTTGCAATTCTGATCATATCTACTACAGAATCTTCACATGGTAAAAGTTCCTCTTTTACAGTTCTTCCAATATCAGACATAACAGCTATTTTAAGATCGGTTGGATTATCTCCTACAATTCTTCTAATATCTTCCTCTTTACAGAAATTCCATGCTCCAAACTCTTCTGGAGACTGTAGTGTAGGGGAATTGTTTTTACCAATCTCCATATAGTCAATACCAGCGGCTACACAAGTATCGTATACACCTTTTACAAATTCATCAGTAAAGTGGAAATTATTTACTAGTCCACCATCTCTAATCGTACAATCAAGAACTTTGATATCTTCTCTTACTGTCAAGATATTGCCTTCAATTCCCATATCTTCTCACCTTTTTTTCAAACTTTTAAAATAGTAACTTATTAAAGCTTAATTATTATCTAGCTTCTTTTAGTGTTTGTGCAATCATAAATGCTAATTCTAATGATTGATCTGCATTTAATCTTGGATCACATTGTGTATGGTATCTATGAGATAAACTATCAGCAGTGATAGGAGAACTTTGACTTCCTGTACATTCTGTTACATTTTGTCCAGTCATCTCTAGGTGGATTCCACCTGCAATAGAACCTTGTGCTTTATGGATTTGGAAGAATTGTTTTACTTCACTTAAGATATTTTCGAAATCTCTTGTTTTGTATCCATTTGGTGCTTTTTCAACATTTCCATGCATAGGATCAGATGACCAAACAACTTTTTTCCCTTCCTCTTCAACTCTTTTTAGAAGATTTGGGAAGTGATCAGCTATTTTATCTGCACCCATTCTTACAATAAGATTTAATCTTCCAGCTTCATTTTCTGGATTTAGTTTATCGATTAGTTCGATAAGCTCATCCTCTTTCATTGTAGGACCAACCTTACAACCAATAGGGTTTTTAATCCCTCTAAAGTACTCAATATGAGCTTCATCAAGACCTCTAGTTCTATCACCTATCCATAACATATGTGCAGAACAGTCATACCACTCATCTGTAAGTGAATCTTTTCTTGTTAAAGACTCTTCATAGTTTAATAGTAGTGCCTCATGTGATGTAAATAGTTTTGTCTCTTTAAGTTGTGGAGTATTTTGTGAAGTGATTCCACAAGCTTCCATAAAGCTTAGAGTTTCTGTAATTTGTGTAGCAACCTCTTCATACTTTTGTCCAAGAGCATTGTCTTTTAAAAAGTCTTGGTTCCATCTATGAACTTGGTGTAGGTCAGCTAATCCACCTCTTGCAAATGCTCGAAGAAGATTTAGTGTTGCGGCACTTTGGTTATATGCTTTTAAAAGCTTTTTAGGATTTGGAGTTCTTGCATCTTGACAAGTTTCAATATCATTTACGATATCTCCTCTGTAGCTTGGGTATTCTACACCATCAATAGTCTCAGTATCACTACTTCTTGGTTTTGCAAATTGACCTGCAATTCTTCCCACTTTTACTACTGGTTTTCCACCACTAAAAGTAAGTACAACTGCCATTTGCATCATCACTTTAAAAAGTGATTTGATATTTGAGGCATTAAAATTTGTAAAGCTTTCTGCACAATCTCCACCTTGAAGTAAAAATGCTTCACCTCTTGAAACTTTTGCTAAGTTATCTTTTAAAGCTCTGGCTTCCTCTGCAAAAATAAGTGGAGGATATGATGCTAATTCAGCTTCTACTTTTTTTAATTTTTTTAAATTTTTATACTGTGGTTGTTGTTTGATTGGAAAATCTCTCCAGCTATCTGGTGTCCAAATTGTACTCATCTTTTTTCCCTTACTTTTTAATATCTTCTAATAGTTTTGCAAATGAAACTTTGAATGCTTCAAGTCCATCTGTTAGAAGTTCGTTGTAAATATTTGTTAGATTAATATGTTTATCTTCACACTCTTTAAAGAACTTATCACATTGATCTTCATCTAAAATTGTTGAATGATCTGTAGTTCCATTTTGTAGCCAAGCTTTGATTGTTCCTAATGGAGCAGTGTTTACACTATGTGGAAAGATTAACTCATCTATATAATAACTAGGAGCTAACGCATCACCTTTTACACCAGTACTTGCAAAAAGTGTTCTGATATTTGGGTTGTTAAACTTTTCAACTTCATGATAACATTTAGTTGCGTTTATAATTCCAAGTTTTCCTGTAGGTAAGTCTAATTCTTTAAACTTATCATCACATAGTCTGTCAAATCTACTTACAAAAACAGAGATTACAGCTTTTGTATCTTGTCCACTTTTTTTGATCCCTGCATCTAATGCTTGTGCACATTTGATTGTTTGATCTGGTGAGAAGATTAAAGTTGCATTTACATGAATACCAAGTGAAGTTAGCTCTTTCATAGCTTCATATCCAGCGTCTGTTGCTGGTACTTTGATCATCACATTTTCATGTGCAATAGTTTTATGAAGTCTAATTCCCTCTTCAATTGTTGCAGCTGCATCATCACAAAGTGTAGGGTCAACCTCAATTGATATAAATCCATCATCACTATTGTCTTCATGTAGTGATTTTAATAAAGTTGCGGCTCTTTTGATATCTTCAATAGCTAAACTTTCATAGATTTTTTTAGCATCATTTGCTTGAAGCATATTGATTGTACTTGTATACGCATCTGAAGATGTGATTGATTGTGCAAATATCGCTGGATTTGAAGTAGCTCCGTGGATTGTATTGTTTTGAATAATCTCTTGAAATTCACCTTCAAGAAAATCTCTTTCAATAAAGTCACACCAGATTGTGTAGTTGATATCTTTTTTTAAACTCAAAATAGTTCCTTATATCTCTTTTAGTATTTGTGTTAGGTCTTTTGTCTCGATAATGATATTTGCCTCTTTTTTTAGGATATCATTTGCACAAAATGCTACTCTTTTAGAAGCATATGGGAACATAGATACATCATTTGCTCCATCTCCAGCTACTAAAGTATTTTCTTTTGAAACACCTAGCATCGCTTGAACTCTTTGGATCATATCACCTTTAGAAAATCCAAACATCATATCTCCACCTACAAGTCCTGTAAGAACTCCATCTTTCTCATGTAATATATTTGAAAAATCTGCATCAAGTCCTAGCTTTTCTTTTGCTGGAGTTGTTCCGATTCGAAATCCACCTGAGAAACAAATCACTTTGTATCCATCTTCTTTTAGCTTCGTAATAGTCTCTTGTGCCCCTGGCATAAGTGGTAGCTCTTTACAGATCTCTACAGCTTCTTGATACTGTAAACCTTTCAGTAAAGATACTCTTTCAACAAGTGATTCAAAAAAGTCTAACTCTCCTGCCATCGCTTTTGTTGTGATTGATGCAACTTTTTCTTCAAGTCCTAGAGGACGTGCAAGAAAATCAATAGTCTCTCCATCCATTAAAGTTGAATCAAAATCAAATACAGCTAATTTCATCTGTTTCCTTTAGTAAAAATTCGATATAATCGGGGATTATAGCTAAAAAGGTATTACTTTATGTTTAATGAATTAATTAATAAATTACACAACGATTTTTATCTCACTTTAGAGACAACACCAACTCATGAACCAGTACTTGATAATCTAATTGAAAAGATTGAACAGTTTGATTTAGCTAATAAAGTGGATGGATTTAGTACGACAGATAATCCACTTGCAAAACTAAAATACAATGCAATGTTTGCAGCACTTAAAATACAAACAAAGTTTAATAAACCTGTAATTGCAACGATGTCTATGAGAGATAGAAATAAAATCGCTTTACAAAGTGATCTTCTTGGGGCAAATGATTTTGATATTAGAACTGTTTTAGCATTAACTGGTGATCCAGCAAAGATGAGTGATCAACCACATACAAAAGGGGTATTTGAATCAAATTCAAATATGCTTTTAGAGATGATTTACTCATTTAACAATGGTATGGATTTTTCAGGAAAACCTTTTAAACATCAACCAAAACAAATATATCCATTTTCAGTGATAAACTCATATGCAAAAAGTTTTAAATCTTTAGAGAAAAAGATGTATAAAAAAGTTCAGCATGGATCGGTGGGGATTATCACTCAACCTGTGTATGATCTTGAAAATGCAAAATTATTACTACAACATTTTGAAAATATAAAAGGTGGATTTAAAGATGAGAGGGAAGATGCTCAGTTAATTTTTGGATTATTTCCTATTACAAAACTTCGAACAGCACAATTTTTATCTTCACATGTGCCAGGTATTCATGTACCTCAAGATTGGATTGAAGCTTTAAGTAAGGCTGCAAAAATTGGTGAAGATGAAGAGTATAAAGTTGGAATGGAATTAAGTAAAAACACTTTTAATGAGATTAAAAAATTTCATCCAAAAATTCATATGATGACAGCAAATAAATTTGATATAGCAAATGAGATAATTAGTGGCTAAAACAATAGGCTCAATTGATATTGGGTTAAAACGGATTGGTTGTGCGATTTGTTTAACTTTAGATATTGTAACTCCCAAAGATGCGATTTTAAGAAAAAATCGAAACCAAGCTGCACGAGATGTGGATAGTTTTTTAAAAGAGTGGGAGTGTGATACTTTAATAGTAGGGTATCCTGAAGCAAATGAAGAAACTTGTAGAAGAGTAAAACACTTTGTATCACTTTTAGAGTTTGTTGGTGAGATTGTTTATCAAAATGAAAATATGAGTTCAATTGAAGCAGAAGAATCGATGAAAGGTACTATCAAGTATAAGCGTGATGGTAGAGTTGATTCACTTGCTGCTAAAATTATACTTGAAAGATATCTAAGAAGGTAAAGATGATTGGTGTAGATATTGTAACTATTTCTAGAGTTGAGAATATGATTGAAAAGTTTGG
>CBFHVJ010000071.1:6383-6656 GCA_965659435.1 uncultured Arcobacteraceae bacterium | reverse complement strand
AAATATCATACAACTAATAATCGTAGTTTTATTATCACTTTGAAGCTCTAGCATCCTTCTAGCATCATCTTTATCTTTCGCTTTTCGTAAAAGTTGATCTTTACATGTCACAACAGTATCTGCTACCAAAAGTGGCATATCTTCACAACCATACTTTTTAAACAGTTCATTGAATTTTCCCAAAGTTGCTTTAATAACAAACTTTTTAGGATCTTTTGTAGTGATAGAGTTTTCATCAAAATCTCCACCCTTTTGTATAAAATCTATACCATG
>CBFHVJ010000071.1:0-6373 GCA_965659435.1 uncultured Arcobacteraceae bacterium | reverse complement strand
GAACCTAGTCTAATCATGCGCAAAGTATACTCTTTTATAGATAATTTCCCATTTAAACTATCACTAAAATTCATGGTATATTTTTAAGGTAGTTTTAATATAAATAGGAATAGACTGAATATTAGATTTAATCTGAAGGAGTAAATATATGAATAAATTAGTTAAATTATCTTTAGTAGCAGCTCTTGCTACAGGTATCACTGCAACAGCTGGTACTTTACAAAATACACAATCGCAAGGTTTTTTAAAGTGTGGTGTTTCAACTGGATTACCAGGATTTGCTGAAGTTGGTGCTGATAAGCAATGGAAAGGTCTAGATGTTGATATGTGTAGAGCAGTTGCAGCAGCTGTTTTAGGTGATGCAACAAAAGTTAAAATTGTTCCGTTAACTGCTAAAGAAAGATTTACAGCTTTACAAAGTGGTGAAGTTGATCTACTTTCAAGAAATACTACTTGGACAAACTCAAGAGATACATCTCTAGGTTTAAACTTCGCTGGTGTTAACTACTACGATGGTCAAGGTTTCTTAGTAAATAAAGACTTAGGTGTAAGAAGTGCAAAGCAACTTGATGGAGCTTCTGTATGTATCACTGCGGGTACAACTACAGAGCTTAACTTAGCTGAGTACTTCAACTTAAACGGTATGAAATACCAACCAATTACATTTGATACTGCGGATCAAGTTACAAAAGGTTTCGAATCTGGTAGATGTGATTTAATCACTTCTGATGCATCTCAATTATATGCATTAAGAACAAAAATGAAAAACCCTAGTCAATACAAGGTTTTACCACAAATCATCTCTAAAGAGCCATTAGGGCCAGTTGTAAGACAAGGTGATGATGAATGGTTCAACATTGTAAAATGGTCTCTAAATGCAATGAAAACTGCTGAAGAGAAAGGTATAACTTCTGAAAATGTAGATCAAATGGCTGCATCTACAAAAGATCCTGAAGTTAAAAGACTACTTGGTACTAGTGGATCAATTGGTAAAAACCTACACCTAGATGCTAAATGGGCATATAACATTGTTAAGCAAGTTGGTAACTACGGACAATCATTTGATAGAAATGTTGGTATGGGTTCACCACTTAAAATTGGAAGAGGTTTAAATAACCTATGGACTACTAAAGGTGGTCTACAATATTCACCACCATTTAGATAATAGTAATTCTCTAAAAGCAAAAAAGATTTAAAGGTTTTATCCTTTAGGTCTTTTTTAATATAATTTCAAATATTATCTAAAGGTTTCATTTGTCACTACTTAATAATCAAAAATTTAGAGGTTTCTTCTTTCAACTTCTTACTGTAATAGGCTTAGTTGCCTTTTTGTGGTATATTACTACCAATATGTTCCATAATATAGAACAAAGAGGCATTACAACTGGATTTGATTTCTTTAGTAATCCAGCTGGATTTGGGATATCTGAATCTCCAATAGCATACAACGATACAGACTCTACTTATCTTGACGCATTTTATGTAGGTATTGTTAATACTTTAATTGTATCTGGTGTTGGTATCTTTTTTGCATCAATTATCGGTTTAATCGTCGGTGTTGCAAGACTATCTAAAAACTATATCATCTCTAAACTAGCAACTGCTTATATTGAGTTTTTTAGAAATATCCCTATCTTACTTCAAATTCTTTTCTGGTACAACGTTGTTTTAGCTGCACTTCCAAGCCCAAGACAATCGATGCAACTTGCAGAAAATGTATTTTTAAATACAAGAGGTTTATATGTACCAAAACCTATTTATGAAAATGGGTCTATTTTTATATTAGGTGCATTTATAGCTTCAGTTATTGGAGTTTATTTTTTAAGAAAATGGGCAAATAAAAGATTTGATCAAACTGGCCAAGAGTTCCCATTATTACTTGTAGGTACAGGTATTATTATAGCTGTTCCAACTATAACATACTTTTTATCTGGATCACCTATTAGTTTTGATAACCCAGCATTACAAGGATTTAATTTTAGAGGTGGAATGAGTTATTCCCCTGAATTCTTAGCTTTAACATTTGCTCTTAGTATCTATACAGCAACATATATTGCTGAAGCTATTAGAAGTGGTATTGAAGCTGTTGCAAGAGGTCAAAAAGAAGCAGCCGCTTCACTTGGACTTAGTCCATATCAAAGTTTAAAAATTGTTGTTTTACCACAAGCAATTAGAATTGCTATTCCACCAATAATTAATCAGTATCTAAACTTGACAAAGAACTCATCACTAGCAACTGCTATTGGGTATCCAGAATTAGTAACTGTATTTGCTGGTACTGTTTTAAATCAAACAGGTCAAGCAATTGAGATCATTTTAATGACAATGATGGTTTATCTAACAATAAGTTTAACAATATCACTTGTTTTAAATATTGTTAATAAAAAAATGGAAATAAAGGAGAGATAATGGCAGTATATGATGTAAAAGAAACTAGACCAGCTCCTTCAAATTTAAGAGGACCTATTAGATGGATAATTGAAAATTTACTTTCAACTCCATTTAACACAGCACTTACACTTCTTGGTATTGCGTTTTTATTTTGGGTTATTCCACCATTTATCCAATGGGCGATAATAGATGCAAATTTTGTGGGTCAAACAAAAGCTGACTGTACAGGTGATGGTGCATGTTGGGTATTTATTGCTCAAAAGCTTGAACTATTTATCTACGGATTTTATCCAGAAGAGTTATACTATAGAATTAATCTAGCATTTGGACTATTCTTTGTATTTGGTGCACTATTTAAATACCTACCAATAAGTTTTTTAGCAAGAATATCTATTTTTGCTATCTATCCAGTTATCGCATACTTTTTAATAAGTGGTGGATATTTTGGATTAGAGCATGTTCCTACAGATAAGTGGGGAGGTCTGAGCCTTACTATTGTAGTTGCTGCTGTTGGTATTGTAGTTGCTATTCCTATTGGTATTGTTTTAGCATTTGGTAGACAATCTAAATTACCAATTATTAAAAATGTCTCTGTTATTTATATTGAGTTTATTAGAGGTGTTCCACTAATCTCAATTTTATTTATGGCATCAGTTATCTTACCACTATTTTTCCCTGAAGGGATGACATTTGATAAGCTACTAAGAGCTCTTATTGGTATTACTATGTTCCAAGCTGCATATGTAGCAGAAGTTGTAAGAGGTGGTCTACAGGCTATCCCTAAACCGCAATATGAAGCAGCTGATTCACTTGGGCTTTCATACTGGCAAAAGATGTTATTGGTGATTTTACCACAAGCATTAAAAGTATCTATTCCAAATCTTGTAGGGGCATCAATTGCACTATTTAAAGATACTACTTTAGTATTAATTATTGGATTATTTGACCTACTTGCAATGGTACACTTAACAGGAAGTGATTCATCATGGATGGGATTTGAAACTGAAGGATATGTATTTGTTACATTAATCTTCTGGGTATTTTGTTTCTCACTTTCAAAATATGGTAAATTTTTAGAAGACAAATACAATACAGATCATAGATAAGAAACGTAGAAAGCAAAGGGATATTAAAAATGAACGAAAATATAATAGAGATAAAAAATTTAAATAAATGGTACGGAGATTTTCACGTACTAAAAGATATCAACCTAAATATCAAAAAAGGTGAGATTGTTGTAGTTTGTGGACCATCAGGATCTGGTAAATCTACACTAATTAGATGTCTTAACAACCTTGAAGAGTTTCAAGAGGGTGAAGCTACTGTTGATGATATTGCTATCACTGATGATATAAAAAAGATTAAAGAGATTAGAACAAAAGTTGCTATGGTATTCCAACACTTTGAACTATTTCCACATTTAAGTATCTTAGACAACTTAACACTAGCTCCAACTTATGTACACCATGAACCTAAAAAACAAGCTATTGATACAGCTATGCAATATCTTGAGAGAGTTAATATTGCAGATCAAGCAGATAAATATCCAAACCAATTAAGTGGTGGTCAAAAGCAAAGAGTTGCAATTGCGAGAGCACTATGTGCTCATCCAAAAATTATGCTATTTGATGAACCAACATCTGCACTTGATCCAGAGATGATTAGTGAAGTTTTAGATGTTATGATTGAACTTGCAGATGAAGATAAAACTATGATCTGTGTAACGCATGAGATGGGATTTGCTAAAAAAGTTGCAGATAGAGTGATTTTCATGGATGGTGGGCAAGTTATTGAAGAGAATACTCCAGATGAATTCTTTAATAATCCAAAAAGTGATAGATTAAAACTATTCCTAGAACAAATTCTAAACCACTAAGAATTTAATGCTATTTGAAGTTGCCGAAGCAATAGGAATTGCCTCTTTTGCATTAAGTGGTTTTTATATTGCTATTAGACATAACCTAGATATATTAGGTATTTTTATTAGTGCTTTTCTGACAGCACTTGGTGGTGGTATAGTAAGAGATACTATAGTAGGAATTGATCCTATATCCCTTACATCTATTATCCCATCAAGTATAGTGCTTTTTATTATCATTGTACTACTTCTTTTGGGGTTTCATAAAAAAGAGAATATTGATCAAAAACCTACATTTGTTTTTATTGATGCAATTGGTTTAGTATCATTTGCTATTGCTGGTGCTTTAGTAGGACTTGAACATCATTATTCAATTACAGGTATTATTATCTTAGCATTTTCAACTGCAGTTGGTGGTGGTATTTTAAGAGATGTACTTTTAAATGAAGTTCCGTATGTACTAAAAGGTGGCTTCTATGGAATCATAGCAATTATTATTGCAACTATTATTTTCCTACTAGATGCTTATGCTACTGTAGATCTTATGAGTTTAAGTATAGTATTTATTTGTGGTGTTATTTTACGTATGTTTGCATATAAAAACAACTGGAAACTTCCCACTTTTTGATGGAGAATAAAAAGCTTAATACCTTTACCCTTTCAGGATTGATTATCGGTCCAGTGTTGGGTTCTGGTGTTATTTTATTACCTCCATTGGTTTTTAATACTATTGGAGACTTTTCCTTTTTTCTTTGGATCATCATCTCTCTATTAGGATTTTTCTTTGCTTTAATTTTTGGAAAATTAGCAACTTTATATCCAGGTGATGGCGGTGTATCTCTTGCAACTAAAAGTGCTTTAGGGAAAAAGTATCAGTTACTTACATCTTTTTATCTAATATGTGCTGTATTTTTTGGACCAGTTGCAGTGGTATTAATTGCTGCTAAATTTTTACAGCCCTATTTTCCCACTAGCCATATTGTAACTATTGCAATACCTATTTATATACTCATCTATACTCTTTTATTAACTAAAATAGACTTTATTGGGAAAATGATGTTAGTTGTGACATCATTTATAACACTCCTATTTTTAATCTCTAGTATTGCTGTACTTTACCATACTCAAAACTATACTTTTAGTTTTCCTATATTTGACTTACAAAATATTGGATATTCATTTCTTATAGCTTTTTGGGCTATTGTAGGATGGGAAGTGATTGGAAACTATTCAAAAGATACTCAAGATACAAAGACTATAACTCGTAGTATTATTATCTCTGCTATAGTAATATCTTTAGTATATATTCTAGTATCACTTGCAATTATCTTTGGAGACTTTACAAATAAAACAACTCAAGAATTTCAATTAGTTTGGCTACTTGAACCAATTTTTAAAAGCTATGCTACACACATACTTGCAACAACAACATTGCTACTTTGTATTGGAACACTTTTACTTTTTGTAGGTGGTGTTGCTAGACTTATATCATCTTTAAAACTAACATCTTTTACATCGAAACGTCTTACAAAAACAAACGCACCTATTGGTTCGCTTAATTTTCTGGCAACTATTCATATTGTTGTATTATCTCTTGTATATTTAGACTATTTTACTATTGATAAACTAATAGCATTTGCTGATGGCTTTTTTATTGCTAATGCAATTATTGGGTTAGTAACTGCTATAATTTTATTTAACAATGGTATTTTAAAATATAGCGCTTATCTTCTGATAGTGTTGTTTACAGCTATTTTGCTTTTTTCAAATATTTTTATTTTACTAGTTATATTTGGATTATTTTTATATACCTATTTGAAAAAAGGAATCTGATGACATTTTATACAGCCTTAGCTTTTATCGGTGCTATGTTTGTACTTGCAGCCTCTCCTGGACCTGGACTATTTGCCATAGTTTCAAGAGCCCTTGCAAGTGGGTTTAACCATGCAGCAGTTATGGTTATGGGACTAATTATTGGAGATATTATATATCTACTGATGGCTATTTATGGATTAGGATTTGTTGCTAGTTTGATGGGTGAATTATTTATTGTTATTAAATATATTGGTGGCTTATATCTTATCTACCTTGGATATAAAATATTTACTAGTAAAATTGAAGAGA
>CBFHVJ010000070.1:255-7001 GCA_965659435.1 uncultured Arcobacteraceae bacterium | reverse complement strand
TTTGATTCATTGTTCAATCCTTTAGAATAAATTCTATCAGACTGACACAAAATTTCTAACACTCCCAGAAAAAACTCAAAGAGAAACCACCTACAGTATAGGTATCAGATTTTTCTATGCTGCTTCTAGCTCATAAAGATCTATATACCTTTTTGTGTCATTAATAAAGTCGATAATTAAAAACTGATCCCATCCATAATCATTTGCAACATCGAAGATATATTCTTCATCTTCAATATTATTTAAACAGCATGGGTCATATTCACAGTCAAATGGAAGGATAATAACTTCGTAGTTGTTTGCTTTTGCTTGTGAAATTTCTTGTTTGAAGTAAGACGTAATTTTAGAAATGTTTTTTTTCATAAGTATCTCTCTTATAACTTTTTAGTTGTAAAAATTATAAGAGAGAATAGTTGCATTTTGATTACTATTAGGTTACAGTTTGATTACCCTACATATCTATCTAGTTTTGATTGTTTAATTTTATCAATCGATACAATAATAAATCCATCAATACAGTTTGAAAAATCAGGATCAACATTGAATCCATGGAATTCTAATCCACCCTCAACGCAAAGTTCTCCATATTGTTTATAAAGTGTTGGAACAGTAAGGTCAATAGACTTTAATTTATTTTTTAATTGTTTAAGATCATCTTTATAATTTTTAAATTCCAATGGGTTATCTAAGGCAATATCAATTGTTTCATATTCAAATTCATTTAAACATTTTACAAATTTTGTTTTATGTGGGAAATAGTTTGTATAAAAGTCTACAATTAACTCTTTTGCATATTGTGGATAGTTTCCACTAAGACTTACTGGTCCATACATATATTTGATTTGTGGATTATGTTTTAAATATGCACCAATTCCAAACCATAGATAATCTAATGCTCTCGTTCCCCAGTATTTTGGTTGAACAAAACTTCTTCCAAGTTCTATTGAGTCTTCTAAATATTTTTCAAACTTTTTATTAAATGGAAAAAGAGTATTAGTATAGAATCCATTAATTCCATGAATATTGTAAATATCTTTACCATTCCCAATTCTATATGACCCTACAATTTCAAGATCTTCTTCATCCCAAAGTACAATATGCTTATAATATTGATCATATTTATCAAGGTCTCTTTTTTTATTCACACCTTCATTTACTTTTCTAAAACTAAGCTCTCTTAATCTTCCAATCTCCTTCATCACAGCAGAATCACTAAAGTAATCAAAAAGATATATTTTCTTTTTGTCATTTGTTTCACCAATAAGTTGTGAATTTTTCAGTTCTTTTTTTAATGCTTGTCTATTTTCAGAATGGGCAATTGTATCAATTGTATCAAAAAAACATTTTTTCCCTTTTTTTAAAGAATAAAGATGTTTTTTGTATTGATCTTCAAGTGGAAGCTTCTTAGAACTTCCTTGCATAATGTTTTCATTTGGAATAAGTTTTCCAACTTTTACATTAATATTTTTATCTCTTTTTTTAAACATCTCATCAGAAAGTAATACAGTAGAGAAAGTCTTATTTAAAACAGATACCGTATAGAAAGTTTTTGAATTCTTTGCATCTACTAAAATAGGTAAAATAGGACTATTTGATTTTTTTGCAAATTTTAAAAAACCTTTTTGCCATTTCCCATCTTTAATTCCTGTAGGAGTTACTCTACTAACTTCACCTGCAGGGAAGACAATTACAGCTTTCTCATCCTCTAATGCAGTATATATACTTTTGATATTTTCTTTCATCTGTTTAGATTTAAAGTTATCAACTTTAATAAATAATGAATCTAGAGCATCGATCCCTGCTAAAAAATCATTTGCAACAATCTTTACATCTTTTCTTACACTTCCAACTAGTTTTAATAAACAAAGAGCATCTAGTGCTCCAAGAGGATGATTGGCAATAATTACTACCCTACCAGTTGATGGGATATTTTCGATATCTTTACTTGAGTAGGAAAAGTCAAATTTAAAGTAATCTAACACAGCTTCGATAAAGTCAAAACCTTTTAAATGCTCATGAGCAACTAAAAACTCATTTACTTGATCCTCATGGACAAGTTTTTGTGCAACTTTAAAAAGTGATTTTTGAAGCATTGGTGCTCTTTTGCTAAGGGCAGGGAATTTTTTTAAGATCTCTTTTTCAATATTAATCATTCAGACTCCATTATGTATTCTCATTAATCTTGAATTCTATGTAATAACTATTACACAAAGATTACAGTATGGTTACGAAATGGTTACACTAAATGTATTTTTTTAATATCTTAATTGCTTCATCATTTTTAAAGTAAGAATATCTTCTTCCAAAGATCTCTCTTCTAAATGTTCAATCACTCTATCAAACTGTTCTTGCTTCCAGTTTTGACCAAGTTTAACTTTCCCTTTTATCTCATTAGGTACTAGTTTAAACATCTGTGTAGCATTGATCATCTTTTCATACATAGACTTATCACTTAAGTGTTTATGTTTCCCTTCTGGTTGGAACTTTTCCATCAAAGCTTGTAGGGCATCTACTTTTTCATCATAATCAGAAATAAGTTTTATCTCACCATCAATAATCAAAGACTGAAATAGATGAGAAGCTGGACAGGCATCTTCTTTAGCTGTACTAAAATAAGATGGTATAAAACCATGATCTTTTACGATAGAAAAAGAAGCAAAAGAGTTTTCTTTGATCATATCCATCTTCTTCCCTTTTTTTGAACCATGAAAATAGATATCACCATTTAGTGTTACAAAATTTATAGGTAATGAATATGGTTTATTATCACTACAAAGTGCTAGTGTCCCATATAAAGACTTATCCAAAATATCTTGGATAATCTCCTGATCTGTGATCTCAACTATTTTAATCATTAAACAACTCTTTTTTATTTATTTGTAAAATGATAACTAATTATTTTAATATTTCTCTCTCATAGAACTTTCTTAACCAACTATCCACTGGATACATAAACTTATAAATAGCAGGAACTACTAGTAGTGTCAGTATTGTAGAACTAAATAACCCACCAATAATTGCTAGTGCCATTGGAGCATTTGATTCATGTCCTGCTCCACCACCAAATGCAAGTGGAACCATAGCCCCAATCATTGCAAATGTTGTCATTAAAATTGGTCGCAGACGCTTCTCCCCTGCTTCTAAAACGGCTGCATCGACATCTTTACCATTTTTGATCGCTTTATTTGCAAAATCGACTACTAAAATAGCATTTTTACCAACCATACCAAGGAGCAATATTATTCCAATCATTACAAATAAGCTAAAGTCATTTCCAGTTAAATGTAAAGCTACCATAACTCCTGTAAATGATAATGGCATAGAAACCATAATAATAAATGGTTGAATAAATGACTCATATAATGCTGCTAAAATTAGATAGATTAAAATCACAGCTAATAGTACAGCACCTGCAAATGCAGCACCTGTATCTTTCATATTTTCAATATCACCTGTATATCTATATGTATATCCATCAGGAAGTATCTCTTCTAAGTTTTTATCTAATTCAACAACTACATTATCTAAACTATTTCCAAATAGTCCAGCCGTCACCATCACTTTTCTCTCTCTATCAAATCTATTAATAGATGCTGTTCCTACCTCTTGTGTAATAGAGATCAATCCTTCTAAACTTACAAGTCTTCCATTTTTATCTCGAACTTTTAGTTTTTTAATATCATCTATTGATGTTCTATATTTATCATCAAATCGTAGTGTGATATCAAACTCTCTACCATTTTCCTCATAGTATGATATAGCTTGATCACTACTATATGCACTTGCAAGAATTGAAGCGATACTATTTGCATCTACTCCTGCTCTTGCTGCATTGTCTCTTAGAATATCAATTTGAATTTCAGGTTTTCCTGTCTCAAAATCTCTATCAATATTTTCTAAACCTTTAATATTTTTTAGTCGCTCCATTAGTTCTAAAGTGATCTTATCAAGAGTTTTTAAATCATCACCAGTGATTACTACTTGCACTGGGGCATTTGAACTACCTGTATCAAAAGATGGTAGATCTTCAACAACTATTGTCATATTTTTTATAGATTTAAATTCCGTTGTATATTGTTGAATAATCTTCTCTTGAGAGAACTCCCTTTGAGAAACAGGCTTTAGTTTTACATATACTTTTGCTTTGTGGATCTCTTTTGCACTGTTATAACCAATCGATAAAAGTGAATACTCAATATTACTATCACTATTAAGCGTTTCTAAAATAGGATTCATATCACTTTTCATATTTTTTAAGTTTGTTCCTACAGGAGCTTTTACAAATATTTGAAATTCACTATTATCTTCCATAGGGATAAAACTCATACCAACAGTTAATTTTGTAGAAGCTATCAAAAGGGCAACTGTAACGATAATTGTTAATGTTTTAAATCGTAATAAAAATTTTAATATTTTTACATATACTCTATCAAGACCTACAAAAAATGGTTCAGTAAGATGATATAGTTTACTCTCTTTTGCACTTAAAACCCTAGCACCTACAGTTGGGATAAACATAACAGCTACTAAAAATGATATTACAATACCTGCAGCTACTGTCATAGCAAAAGAGTTAAAAAACATCCCAACAATTCCATCCATAAACGCAACAGGGATAAATACAGCAAGTAATACACTTGATATTGCTAAGATAGAAAATGCAACCTCTTTAATACCCTCATATGATGCTTGGAAAGTATCCATACCACTTTCAAGCTTTTTAGTGATATTTTCAATTACAACAATAGCATCATCAATAAAAATACCAATAGCCAAAGTAAGTCCAATAAGTGTTAAACGATTTAGATCATATCCCATATAATCAATAATGGCAAAAGTACCTATAATAGAAGTAGGAATTGCAAGTGCAGATACTAATGTAGCTGTAGTATTTCGTAAAAATAAAAAAACGATAACTATAGATAAAAATGAACCAAAAATTAAATCAAATTGAACATTATTAATATTTACCATAATCTTTTCAGATTGATCTTGAAGTAGCTGTAACTGATAATTTTCACCTGCAATTGTTTCAAGTCTTGGCATAATCTCTTTTACATTTTCTATAATGTTTAAAACATTTTCACCTGAGATCTTTTTAACTTCAATCATTACACCTTTATTTCCATTAAATGATGAGAAACTACTGCTATCACTTAAGGTATCTTCAACTGTAGCGATATCTTTTAATCGAACTCCAGATTTTATAGAGATATCTTTTAGCTGTTCTATATTAACTGCATCTGCTTTTATTTTTACAATCACCTCTTGAGTATCACTGATAAACTTACCAGCTCCTTGAGATATATTACTAGTTTGTATTGCTCTTTGAAGTTCTGAAATAGAAATACTGTATTTATCTAGTTTTACAGGATCTACAAATATTCTAATCTCTCTATCTTGAAAACCGATAATATTAACTTCACCAACACCTTGTATTCTTTGAAGTTTTGGTTTTAATTTCTCATCAGCAAGCCTCATAAGCTCAACTGGATTATCTTTCTTTGAAGCAACAAAAAGATTAATAACTGTTCCACTAGCACCTAGTTTTTTAACAGTTGATTTTTCAACCCCTTCTGGAAGTATCAAAGTACCTATCTTATCTCGTACATCATTTGTAGCGACATCAAGATCTTTAAAAAGTTCAAATTGAATCGTTACAACACTAAACCCTTCATATGAGGTAGAGAATAGTTTATCGATCCCATCAATTCCACTTACAACCTCTTCAATTTTATCAGTTACTTTTGTTTCAACAGTTGATGCATCTGCACCATTGTATTGTGTTTGGATTGTTACAACAGGAAAATCAACATTTGGAAAAAGATTAACCGGCATTGTTTTATATGACATAAGTCCAAAAACAATAAAAGTTAAAACACCCATCAAGGTAGTGATAGGTCTATTTATGGCAAATTTATACATCTTCTACTCCGTAACTATATAACCAGTACCAAATAAACCTGCTGGAATATTTTTAGCTTTAACTTCAGCAGTTAAACTTCTTTTTTGAATATTTATTGATGGATAAACTTTAGATATAGTTCCTAAATACTCTTGATTATCACCATCAATTTTATATTTAAAAGTATCACCAACTTTTACTTTTCCATGATACTTTTGATCAAACGACAAAATAAGATCTCTTTTTAATTTACTTTGTATTGTAAAGATAGTCTTAACCACCTGACCACTTACAACATCGCCAAGTTCAATCTCTTTAGATATGATCACACCATCAAATGGTGCATAAACATATGTCTTATCAAGAAGTGCTTTTTGATATCGTACTTGAGCTTTTGCACTTTCATATTTTTGTTGAAAACTATCATATCTAGCTTGATCAATTAAGTTTTTAATTTGTGTTTGTCTTTGTAGATCAATTTTTGCATATTTTAAAGTTACCTCAGAGATATTAAGAGCAGAAAGAAGATCTTCATTTTTTAGCTTTGCTAACTTATCACCTTTTTTTACAAGTGAAGCAATATCCACATAAATACTTTCAACTGTTCCACTACTTGTAAATGCTAAATTTGCACTTCTTTGTGCCTTTACATCAAAAGTTGCATAGATCTCTTCACTTAAAAGATTTGTAAAAACTAATAAACTAATTAATAATATTTTTTTCATTTTATATACTCCCATACATTTTTACCACTGTGGTAAATTAGTTGTGCTTTTTTTATCTCTAATTCATATTTTGCACCATCAAGTTTTGCTACTGCATCATATTTACTACTTAGTGC
>CBFHVJ010000070.1:0-245 GCA_965659435.1 uncultured Arcobacteraceae bacterium | reverse complement strand
ATCTAAATAAGCAATATTATCAACTAAACCATTTTTATATTTTTGTTCTATTATTTTAAATGTACTATTTGAAGATTTTAGTGCAAGCTTTGCTGATCTGATTTTATGATTAGCTATGACAACTGCTTTTTTTGCTAGTTTATAATCAACATCTGCTTTTTGTTTTTCATATTCATATTGTGATTTTACAGCTAGATATTTTTTATATTCACTTTGATAGCTTTTATTTGTAGTGTCAAAGTCAA
>CBFHVJ010000069.1:0-7033 GCA_965659435.1 uncultured Arcobacteraceae bacterium | reverse complement strand
TTGTTTAAAGCAAGCTCAGTTGTTTCATATATCTTTGCACCAGCAAGTGAAGCATTTGATTTGAAATCTTCTAGTAGATCACCACTATATTCAAAGTCAATATCTAAAGTTAGTTTATCATCATTTTGAAAACTTTGAATACTATTTAATATTTTATCTCTTGAACTCATTTTTCTAAGTCCTTATATATCTCTTTAAATGATTTTTTGGGAACTTTTGGAAGTTCTCTTGTTTTTGTCCATCCATTTTTCAATAAAAATTTTGGAATATATTTATATGTTTTTCTATAGATCTTTCCAAATGTATCTAGTAAAAATGGTGAGCCTAAAACTTTACCAGTGATTTTAAGTACAAAAAGTTTCATACTAGAAAAATTATACTTTGCAACTCTTGTTCGAAGATCTAGTAAAAGCTCATGAAGACTTATTTTCACTGGACATACATTGTCACAACTTCCACACAGTGTAGATGCAAAAGGTAGGGATGCATTATTTACTTTGTCTTTAAGTGCTCCAAGAACTGATCCAATAGGTCCAGGGATTGTATATCCGTAACTATGACCACCACTTCTTCTATACACAGGACAAGTATTCATACAAGCTCCACATCTTATACACTTTAGAGCATTTTTAAAGTTTCCATCATTGAGTATAGCAATTCTTCCGTTGTCCACAATCACTATATGCATTTGGCTATTTTCATCTTTTGCTTTGTGGAAGTGTGAAGTATATGTAGTACTATTTTGTCCTGTGGCACTTCTAGCAAGTAGTCTTGTAAATACTGAAAGAGATTGCATATCTGGGATAATCTTTTCTATCCCCATACAGGCAATATGTACTTTTGGTAGAGCAGTTCCTAGATCTGCATTTCCTTCATTTGTACAAACTACAACTCCACCAGTGGAAGCAACAGCAAAGTTAACTCCAGTGATACCAACATCTGCAGCTAAAAACTTTTCTCTAAGATGTGCTCTTGCTTTATGTGTAAGGTATGTAGGATCATAATTATTTTTTTCTGTATTTAGATGTTCATGAAATATATCAGATACTTCCTCTTTTTTAAGATGAATCGCTGGAAGTACTACATGACTTGGTGGTTCATTGTTTAGCTGAATGATCCTTTCCCCTAAATCTGTATCAATCACTTCTAAATCATGGTCTTCTAAAAAGTGATTTAGTTCACACTCTTCAGTTAGCATCGATTTTGATTTAACGATATTTTTTCCACCACTATCTTGGATGATTTTTAATACTATATCGTTATGTTCTTTTGCATCTTTTGCCCAATGTACTTGTACTCCATTTGCAATAGCATTTTCCTCAAACTCTTGAAGATAGTTATAAAGATTTGACAGGGTGTGTTGTTTGATATTGTCTGCTTGGGCTCTTAATGATTCCCATTCAGGTAAAAGTTTAGATGCAGTATCTCTTTTTTCTCTTACAAACCAAAGAGCTTTATCATGCCAAGCAACTTTGCCGCTATTTTCTATAAATTCTTTTGCTTTATGTGGGTGATTACTCATTTGTATCACCATTTAAAATTTGTGCTATATGGATAGTTTTAATAGGAAGATTATTTCTATCAATTATCCCTTGCATATGCATAAGACAAGAGATATCAACACCTGTGATATATTCAGCTCCATTGTCTATATGCTCTTGGATTCTATGTATACCCATTTGTGTCGATACATCAGGCTCATTTAGAGCAAATGTACCACCAAAGCCACAACACTCATCAACTCTTTTTGGATGTGAAATTTGTATTGATTTTACTAAAGATAGGAGTGATTCCAGTTTGGAAAACTGTGGTTCATGAAGTTCTGACTTTGATGCTAGATTTAACTCTCTGTGAGCGTGGCAACTATTATGTATACCAACTTTTGCATTAAAAGTAGAGTCTAGAGTTTCTACTTTTAATACATCATTGAGGAATTCAATTAGTTCATAAGATTTATCTATAACCTTATGAGCTTGATCGTCTAGTTTTGAATAGTGGTTTTTAACCATTGAGATACAACTACCGCTAGGAGCAACGATATAGTCATATTTTTCAAATGTTTGTATAAACTTTTTTGCTAATGGTTTACAGTCTTCAAAACATCCACTATTATACAACGGTTGACCGCAACAAGTTTGTTCAGTAGGGTAATCAACATTTATATTGAATTTTTGAAGAAGGCGAAAAGTTGATAATGCTACCTCAGGGTATAACTGATCAATGTAGCACGGAATAAATAAACCTACAGTCATTGTATAAACCAAACCTTTGTTGTATAATAGTGAAATTATAACTCAACTGTATAACATAGGTATAACACTACATAAAAAGATAATGTTAATGTTTCGTTAATACCAATGTCTTATAATTTCATTACCACGAGGTTAGGTACAAAAATATAAATATGAAACAAAATATTTTTCACAAAGACTCAATACTTTTTACTATAACTATTACTTTTATAGTGTCCCTCCTGCTGATTATCTTTAGCTTCGTGGTATTAAATAACAATCTAGCTCAAAAACATCATCAATTTTCAAAAAAGCGTGGTATGGATATATCAAGAATGCTTCTAAGAGAGTGTCGCCAAAATGCAAACTATATTAGCCCAGATTTTAGAGAGCACCTTAAAAATTTACATTTTAAAATCATCACAGATGTACCTACTCAAAATAAGTTTTTATTAGATGAAAAGATTCAGATACTTCATATAAGAAAGATAAACCGAGCTACTATAAAGTATCTAAGATTAGAAGATCAAAATATGATATTTATCCAGACTCCATTTGCTAGGTATGTACTTTTAGATGAGCATGAATTTAAAAATCATCAGTTTATCATAGCTATAATATCTCTTATTATCGCTGCATCATTTGTGATGTTGTACTTTATCACTTTAGGGAAGTTAAAACCTCTAGGAAAACTTCAAGAAGATGTAAAAAGATTAGCAAATGAAGAGTTTGATATAGACTGTGCAACTGACAAAAAAGATGAGATATCACAACTAGCAAATGAGTTTCATAACACTGCACAAAAACTACAAGATATAAAAGAATCACGAAATATTTTTATACGAAATATCATGCATGAGTTAAAAACACCTATCACAAAAGGGAAGCTTCTAACACAGCTGGATGCTACAGAGGAAAACACTCAAAAGATGCTTTTAGTTTTCCATAGACTAGAATCTCTTATAAGAGAATTTGCTACGATTGAGGAACTGATCTCAACAAACAAAGAGCTAAAAACAAAAGAATACTCACTTGAAGATATCGTAGATAATAGTGTTGATTTACTTATGTGTGAAGAGAATTGTGTACAAAAAGAGTATGAAGATATGAGAATCAAAGTAGATTTCAATCTCTTTAGTATAGCTGTCAAAAATCTTATCGATAATGGTATGAAGTATTCAAGCGATAAAAATATCACTATCAAAACTGTAGAAGACACTATAATATTTGAAAACCATGGTGAGAGACTGAAATACCCTTTAGAAAAATACTTTGAACCATTTTTCAAAGGGGATGATGTGAAGTCAAACCAGAGCTTTGGACTTGGACTGTATATAGTTCACAATATCCTAAAAGCTCATGGCTACAAACTTGATTACAAGTATGAGGATGATAAAAATATATTCACTATTTTAAAATAATGCAATAACCTTTTGAGTTTTACATACTAGGTATATACTTGTCTATTGTGTATCCTACACCTTTGATATTTTTGATGAAGTCCTCTTTTAGAGCTTTTTTCAGTCTACTTACTTCTGTACGAATCGTAGCATCACTTACAGGTTCATTATCCCAGATATATTCTCTTAGTGTATCGATTGTGATTACGATACCGATATTTGTAGCTAGGTATTTGATGATTTGAAATTTTTTATTTGTAAGTTGTTGTACATCTTTGTTGAAGTATAAAGCATTTTCTTCTAGAGAAAGAGTATAGTTTTTATTTAGTGTGATGTGTGTACTTTTTCTTTTTTGGATATTGTCTATCTCTTTTTGGATTCTGATTCCAAGCTCTTTGAGATGAAATGGCTTTTTAAGATAGTCAATAGCTCCAAGATCAAAAGCTTTTGAGATAGTATCTATATCAATATTTGCACTGATAAAAATAGCAGGGGTAAAGATATGATTTTCTTGGATAGCTTTGAAAAACTCTATACCTGTAAGGTTTGGTACATTTATATCTAGTATAAGCAGATCATATTGAGAATCTTCTAGTGCATCAAGTGCTTTTTGTCCATCACTAAAACCATCACATTGGTATCCTAAATCTTCTAAGTATTCTAGAATAGACTTTTGAAGCATCATTTCATCTTCAAGAAGTAGTATTCGCATTTGCACCCTTTGTAAAGATATATTTAAATGTCGTTTTATGATCTTGTGAAGATAGGTCTATTTCGACATTGTTATTCATACAGATATTTTTGATGATATTTAATCCTAGTCCAAATCCACCTCGGCTTTTGTTTTCCCTATAGTATTTTTTAAATAACTTATCAGGGTTTTCAATAGTATCTCCGGTATTTGTAATCTCAAGATAAATTGCTTGATCATCTGCACTTAGATTGATATTTACAGTTTCATCTGTATAGCTATATTTTATAGCATTTGAGATTGAGTTGTCTATAATTCTTTGTAATTCAATCTCATTGAAAAAACATATAATATCATTTTGCAGATTAGATTTCATTTTAACATTGTTACCAATAGCAACTTCTTCAAAGAAATCTACTCTATCTTGGATAGTTTTTGTAAAATTTATTTTTTCTTTTGGATAGGTTATTTTATCTTTTTTGATCATATAGCTTAGGTCATTGTAGATATTATGGATTATTTTTGAACCAGCTTCTATTTTTGATAGGTATTTATTTTCCCCTAGCTTCATCTTAAATAGATCAATATTTGTAATAATTATACTAAGAGGTGTGTTGATCTCATGGATCGATGTTCGTATAAATTCATCTTGGTTTCTTAGAAGTTTTTTTGTGAACTGTTCACTTTTTTTCAGTTTTTTTGTACGCTGTTTTACTTTCTCTTCGAGGTTTTTATTTAGATCTTGGAGTTCATCTCTCATACTATTTACATGAGTAGAGATATATTGAAACTCTCTAAAGTGGATTTTTTCACCATCAATCTTTGAAAAACTATTTAGTTTATCTTGGATAAGTTTAAGATCTTCACTGATTAAAATTGTAAAGTATCTATATACAACACTACTTATCATAAATAATACAGTTGCAAAAATAAATACTTCAACAATATACTTTTCGATTTTGTCGTAGTATTCTTGTTTTCTTTCAGTTAGTGCAACTTCTACATCATCTAGATAAACACCAGTTCCTATCATCCAGTCTAGTGGCTCAAATGACATAGCATAGGAGATTTTTGGAGCCATTTGATGTGTAGTAGGTTTGTTCCATACATACTCTACATATCCACCATCTTGTTGTTTGGATATATCGATAAGCTCTTTGATAACTTTTTTACCATTTTTATCGGTAAAGTCTATAAGGTTTTTACCTGCATTTTCTTTTAAAATAGGATCGGCGATATTAATCCCATCAAAGTCATATATGAAGATATACCCTGTACCATCTCTTTCATTTCTCATTTGCTCAATAGCATCTACTATTTCACTTGTAAGTTCTTGTACAGATTTGTTGAGTCTATCTTTTTTGTATTTGTATTGGATATAGTTTAGAGCACGAGATACTTCCTCTTTGATAAACTTTTTTTGTTTATCGATATATTCAATCTCAATTTCTTCAAGGTCTTTTGCATATTCACTATAAGTATTGTATAAAAGTACAAAAGTAAATATCAAAGTAAGTGAAGCGATAAAGATGATACCTATCTTATGGATGTGGTTTATACTCTTATTTTTGAAAAATTCTTCTATTTTAAACATATATCCTCTTTAAATTTAAGAATATTTTATCATCTTTAGATAAAATTAAAATTTATATTTCAAAAAAGGGTTTTAATGCATATTGATATTACTGCAGAAGTACTACTTGTACAACTAGGTTATTCAAACAATGACCATATTTTAGGTCAAATTCAAGAGAGAATGGAGAATACTCCAGGGTTTGATTCATTTTCAAAACATATAATTAGTTTTAATGATAAGTTAAAACATATGAATGGATATGTTGCTGTATCAAATACTGAAAAGTATTTTAAAATTAAATGTGATGACAATGATAGTGAAAATGTTTTAGCAGAGTTTCATGATGAAGTAGCACATTTTGCTGACAAATATTCAGTGAAATTACAAAAGTTAGAAAATAAAAACGTATATTATATTTTAGGTAAATAGTTGGCATACGTTAAAAAAGCTACAAAAGCAGATATTGAGTTAATCAAAGAGAAGTTTTTAGAAAACTATAGTGATGCCGTGACAGAGCTAGAGTATAAAAATGACTATGAACTTTTAATAGCTATTATCCTTTCTGCTCAATGTACAGATAAAAGGGTAAATATTATTACCCCAGCACTATTTGAAAAGTATCCATCTTCAAAAGAGTTAGCTATTGCTGATCTTGAAGATGTAAAAGAGCTTTTAAAAACATGTAGTTTTTTTAACAATAAAGCAAAAAACATCATCAAAATGGCTCAAAGTGTTGAGGAAAGTTTTGATGGTGAGATTCCACACGATACAAAAGATCTTATATCTTTAGCTGGTGTTGGAAACAAAACTGCAAATGTATTTATGATAGAAGCAGATGGTGCAAATCTTATGGCTGTAGATACTCATGTATTTAGAGTATCACATAGATTAGGGCTGTCAGATGCAAAAACAGTTGAAAAAACTGAAGAGCAACTTGTAAAAAAACTAAAAGATGATCTTCACATCTTCCATCAATCGATGGTTTTATTTGGTAGATATATTTGTAAGGCTGTAAGTCCAGATTGTGATAAGTGCCTATTCCCAGAGGTTTGTAAAACTACAAAAACTTTTAGAGTATAGTTTTTTTTATTTGAAACCGTCATGTAACTTTCATTTTTTATACTTTCATCGTTTA
>CBFHVJ010000068.1:4012-7360 GCA_965659435.1 uncultured Arcobacteraceae bacterium | reverse complement strand
GGTATACAAGCAGAAGATACTGGACTATTTATAAAAAAAGATGAAGTAGTTCCTACTTTTAAAGCTATTATAGAACTTTTTAAACAATATGGATATAGAGATAATAGAAATAAAAATAGACTTCATTTTTTACTTCAAGATGTTGGTATGGAAAATTTCGTAAAGGCAATAAAAACAACTGCTGGTTTAGAGTACAAAAAAAAGGGAACTATCTTAGCAACAAATGAATACTTTTTAAACCAAGAAAGCATTTATAAATTAGGTAATAATTTAAGTGCTGTACACTTCCCTATTCCAAGTGGAATCTTTGTAGGTGACGACCTTATTAAAATTGGAGATTTAGCTATCAATACAAATGGAAAAATAAGGTTATCTGTTGAACAAAGTTTGTATGTAATTGTTGATAATGAAAATGTCGACAAAGTTAGACAAAGAAAAGTTTTTACAAACTATAACACATATCATAATATCTTTTTTAATCATCAAATTGCATGCGCTGGAACAGCAACCTGTGCTTTTGGAGTGATACCAAATAAACCTGACGCTATTGAAATGGCACACTTTTTACAAAAAGAGGTTCCTATAGAAGACGGTAAAGTAAGAATGTATTGGTCAGCTTGTATTAAAGGGTGTGGTATACATGGTGTTGCTGATATAGGATTTGAAGGTTGTAAAGCTAAAGATGAAGATGGTAAAAGTTGCTATGGCGTACATATTGTTCTTGGAGGAAAAGCTACAAGTGAAGCTAAAGAAGCTAGAGTTTTGGCAAAGTCTGTTCCATTAACAAAAGCAAAATATATTATTCGAGACTTGATGTTAAAATACAAAAATGAAAAACTTCAAGGTGAGAGTTTTGAAGCTTATGATAGTAGGGTTTTAAGTAGTTTAGAAGTTGAGGATATCCTTTAACTTCTAAAATCACTTTGTAGTCTTTTTATCTAATTACAACCACATCCAGTTCCACAACTTCCATTGTTATTATCAAACTCTTTTTCCCAATCATCAGCTGCAGGAGTACTACAACTAGTTCCAATAGTAGGTGCATCAGCAGTTGATACTCTTATAACATAGGTGTCACCTTCTGCTCTTTGTGCATAAAAACTGTGTTTTCCACAAAAGTCTTCGCTCATGATTTCACTAGCTAATGTAGCATATCTATGTGCTTCTTGTCTTGTTTCAAATGTGTTGTTATTAGTAAATTCACTTTTTTTGAAACACCCACACTCAAATTCCATGATAACTGTGTACATTATTATTCCTTAGTATAGTTTACGGTGACGAAGTGTAATTTATTTACTTAAAATATTTAGAAAATTGAAAAACTAATTTAATTGTCTAAGGTTATTTATTTTATAAAATCTCATATTGTATAATTAGTATACAATATATATGTTTATTTTATTTTCATATAGTTATATACTTTTCTCAAGGTTTTGTAGCACAGTTACAAAATAATTATAAAAAAAGGATACATATGGAAAATATGGTAGATGTAAAATATATCTTAGATAGCTTTTTATTCATTATCTCAGGTATTTTAGTAATGTGGATGGCAGCAGGTTTTGCAATGCTAGAAGCAGGTTTAACAAGAACAAAAAACAACGCAACAATTTTAGTAAAGAATGTTGCATTATTTAGTATTAGTTGTATTATGTTCTATCTTGTTGGTTACGACTTAATGTATGGAACTGGAAATGCAATCATGGGAAGTGGTGCTTTATTAAGTAATGTAGATCCAGTTGCAACTGAAGGATACTCAGGTATGAGTGATTACTTCTTCCAAGTTATGTTTGTAGCAACTGCGGCATCAGTTATCTCTGGTACTGTTGCAGAAAGAATGAAGCTTTGGCCATTTTTAATCTTTGTTGTTGTTTTATCTGGATTTATCTACCCAATTCAAGGTCACTGGACATGGGGAGGATCTTTAACTGCTGAAGGTGGTTTATTAGAAGGTTTCTCTGACTTTGCTGGATCTACAATTGTTCACTCTGTTGGTGGATGGGCAGCATTAGCTGGTGTATTATTACTTGGAGCTAGAAAAGGTAAATACGATAAAAACGGTAGAGTAAAACCTATTCCTGGTTCATCTATGCCACTTGCAACACTTGGTATGTTTATCCTATGGATGGGATGGTTTGGATTTAATGGTGGTTCACAATTAGCACTTGGATCTACAACAGATGTAAATGCTATTGCTATGGTTGTAGCAAATACAAATATCGCTGCAGCATTTGGTGCAGTAGCAGCAGCAATGTTAACACAGTTCCTTTACAAAAAAGTTGATTTAACTATGGTTTTAAATGGTGCTTTAGCAGGACTTGTATCTGTAACAGCTGCTCCTGATCAAGGTATGATCTATGCATCTACTGTTGGTATTATTGGTGGTATCTTAGTTGTACTTGCTGTTCCATTCTTTGATAAATTAAGAATTGATGATCCAGTTGGTGCACTTTCAGTTCACTTAGTTGCTGGTATCTGGGGAACATTAGCTGTAGGACTATTAAGTGATGCTTCAACATTTATGGCTCAACTTAAAGGTGTAGTAGTTATTGGTGCATTTACATTTGTAGCTTCATTTATCGTTTGGTTAATTATCAAAGCTATCATGGGTATTAGAGTAAGTGAAGAGGAAGAGATTGAAGGACTAGATGTAAATGAATGTGGTCTTGAAGCTTATCCAGAATTTAAAAGAAACTAAGAGGTGATATATGAAAAAAATTGAAGTAATTATTAAACCATTTAAACTTGAAGATGTAAAAGATGCTTTAGCAGAAACTGGAATCACAGGTATGACAGTATCTGATGTAAAAGGTTATGGTAGACAACAAGGTCACTCTGAATTATACAGAGGGGCTGAGTACATTGTTGACTTTGTAGCAAAAACTAAAATTGACTTAGTTGTAAATGACGATGATGTTGATACAATTACAGATACAATTGTTCAAGCTGCAAAAACTGGAAAAATTGGAGATGGAAAGATTTTCGTTTCTGATATTAAAGATGTAATTAGAATTAGAACTGGTGAAACTGGAGTTGAAGCTATCTAGCTTTATTTCATTAAATTTTGTAAAAGGGGCTGAACATATTATATGTTTAGCCCCTTTTCTCATTTCTTTCAAGAAAATCAAATCTATTTATGTTACTATTTCGATTACAAAAGATTTAAGGGTTTATATATTTTGAAAAATTTAGTTATCGTAGAGTCACCTGCAAAAGCAAGAACTATATCAAAGTTTCTAGGGAAAGACTATACTGTTATGGCATCAATGGGTCACGTAAGAGATCTTCCAAAATCAAATTTAGGATTTGATCCTGAAGATAATTTTAAACCTAAATATCAAGTCTCAA
>CBFHVJ010000068.1:0-4002 GCA_965659435.1 uncultured Arcobacteraceae bacterium | reverse complement strand
AAAAAGTTATTAAAGAACTTAAATCAAAAATAAAAAAAGACACTACTATCTACCTTGCAGCCGATGAGGATCGTGAGGGAGAAGCTATTGCTTGGCACTTAATTCCAGCGCTTAAAATTGAAAAAAACCCTCTTAAAAGAATCGTATTTCATGAGATCACAAAAGGTGCTATTTTAGAAGCACTAGACAATCCAAGAGAGGTTGATCAAAACCTTGTTGATGCACAACAAGCTAGAAGAATTTTAGATAGAGCAGTTGGATATAAACTTTCACCTTTACTTTGGAAAAAAGTTAGATTTGGACTAAGTGCAGGTAGAGTTCAAAGTGTTGCTGTTAGAATTATTGTAGATAAAGAAAGGGAGATAAAAGCATTTATCCCTGAAGAATTCTGGAAAATCAAACTAGATTTTAAAGATCCAGAATTTAAAGCTGAATTAGCAAAAGTTAATGGAAAAGCTAAAAAAATTAAAAATGCAAATGAAGCAAATGAAGTAAAACAATCTTGTGAAGCATCAGATTATACCCTTACAGATATTGAAGAGAAAGAGAGTAAAAGAAACCCTCCTGCTCCATTTACAACTTCAACACTACAACAAGAAGCAAGTAGAAAAGCTGGATTTAGCGTAAAGCAAACTATGATCGTTGCTCAACAACTTTATGAAGGTGGAATCAGTGTAGTTGGTCATACTGGTGGTTTAATTACATATATGAGAACAGATAGTGTAAATCTTTCTCAAACAGCAACTGATATGGCTAAAGAGGTTATTGCCAAAGAGTATGGTGATGAATATACTTTAAAAACTGCTAGAAAATATAAAAGTAAAGCAAAAGGTGCCCAAGAAGCACATGAAGCAATTCGTCCAGTTGATCTAGCATTAAAACCATCTGATGTTAGAGATTATCTAGATCATGCACAATATAAACTATATAGTTTAATCTGGAAAAGAACTATTGCTACGCAAATGGCACAAGCAATTATTGCAAATACAACTTACAAAATCACAGCTGGTAAAAATGGTGAATATGAGTTCCAGGCAAAAGGAAACAAAATCATATTTGCTGGATTTATGAAAGCATATACTGAAGGTAGTGATAATCCTGAAACTGCTTTAGACAATACAGAAAAGTTTTTACCATCTATTAAAAAAGATACAGTTTTAAATCTAGAAAAATTAGAGACTGAGCAAAACTTTACTAAACCACCTGCTAGATACACTGAAGCTAGTTTAGTTAAGAAACTTGAAGCAGAAGGTATTGGTAGACCTTCAACATATGCTCCAACTATCTCAACTATCCAAGCAAGAGATTATGTTATTAAAACAGAAGACAAAAAACTAGCTCCTGCACCTATTGGTGAAGTTGTAAATGATTTCTTAGTTGAACATTTTCCTCATATTGTAGACTTAGGGTTTACAGCACATGTAGAAGAGGAGTTTGATGATATTGCTGAGGGAAAAATTGCATGGCAGACTGTAATGCAAGAATTCTATGGTGATTTTGATAAAGCAATTGAAGATAAGCTAGAAAATGCTCCTAGAGCAAAGTTTGCAGAAGCTAGAGAGATAGGAATTGATCCTAAAACAGATAAACCAATTTTTGCAAGTGTTGGGAAATATGGTCCGTTTGTACAGCTTGGACATAAAGATGCAGTTGATGAAAATGGTAAAGAGATCAAACCAAAGTTTGCATCAATTCCAAAAAATATTAGTGTTGATAGAATTACAATTGAAGAAGCACTTGTACTACTACAACTTCCAAAAGTTTTAGGACAAGATGAAAATGGTACTGATGTAAAAGTAAATATTGGTAGATTTGGACCTTATGTACAAATAAAAAGTGAGTACTTTAGTTTAAAAGAGGATGATCCTTATACAGTAGAGTTAGATCGTGCCTTAGAAATTGTAAAAGAACAACGAGAAGCAAAAGCAAAAGCTTTAATCAAAGACTTCCCTGAAGAAGAGACACAAATTTTAATTGGAAGATATGGACCTTATATCAAACAAAAAAAGAAAAACTTCAAACTTCCAAAAGATTTAAGCGATGAAGATATTGCAAAACTTACAATTGAAGAGGTTAAAGATATTATTAAAAACCAACCAGCTCCTCGTGGAGGAAGAAAAAAGAAATAATGGATAGTATAAAAATTGGTGTACTATCAGATAGTCATAAAAAGACTACACTTACACAACAGGCTATTGATCACCTAAAAACAAAAGATATCCAGTATATTATACATGCTGGTGATCTTGAGATTGTAGAAAATCTTGAGATACTTAAAAACTCTGGATTACCTACTGTTCTTGTTTTTGGGAATAACGACTACAACCTTATATCACATGCACATGAATACAATATAAAACAAGAACCATACTACTTTAAAATAAAAGATTTTAAATTTAAACTTATGCATCTACCTTTTTATCTTACTGGTGATACAGATATTGTAATTTCAGGACATACACACATGTTTGAAGAATCTTTTGTAAATAATACATTATTTTTAAATCCTGGTGAGGTGTGTGCTAGAAATAAAAATCTTACAGAATGTGTATTTTTAGAGATTACTTCAAATGAATATATTATAGAGTATAATTATAAAAATCCAGAAGAAAAAGTCTGGCAAACAAAAACAATAAAATATGAAAGATAAAATGGAAAAAACAAAAAAAGTATATCTATGTGCTATTTGTAATATTGAAAGTGGTACATGTAAAGAGGACTGTAAGTTCTGTACACAAAGTGTAAAATATAAAGCAGACATAGAAAGATATAAAAGAAAAGCTATTGATAATATCATTCAAGAAGCAAAACAAGCAAGAGAAAATAAAGCGATTGGTTTTTGTTTAGTTACTGCAGGTAAAGGTCTTGATGATAGTAGACTTGAATTTGTTTGCGAAGCTGCAAGTGCAGTAAAAAAACTAGACCTTGGTCTAAAGATTATTGCTTGTAATGGAACAGCAAGTGTTGAACAACTAAAAGAATTAAAAAAAGCTGGAGTAGATAACTATAACCATAACTTAGAAACATCAAGAGACTTTTACAAAGAGATCTGTACAACTCATACATGGGATGAAAGATATCAAACGTGTTTAAATGTTCATGAAGCAGATCTCAAGCTAGTAACTGGTGGAATTTTTGGATTAGGTGAAAGTGATGAAGATAGACTATCTATGATTAAATCTATTGCATCTCTAAACCCAATGAATGTACCAATTAACTTCTTCCATCCAAATGAGGCTTTACCATTAGTAAAAAATTCTATCACTAAAGAAAAAGCATTTGAACTAATTACTAAAGTTAGAGAGATGGTTCCAAATGCTCATAAAATCATGGTTGCAGGTGGTAGAGAGATCACATTTAAAGATGAACAATATGATGTATTTGATTATGGTGCTAACTCTATTGTTGTTGGAAACTATCTTACAACGGCTGGAAAAGTTGCATCAAAAGATATCGAAGAACTTCAATCTAGAGGATTTGAGATAGCTGCAACTTGTTATAAATAAAAGGTTATACAATGTCGAATGAAATATTAATTATAGTTACAATATCAATTATTATTTTTATTTCACCTTTTATTTCAAGACGATTAAATATTCCTGTGATTCCTATAGAGATGATGTTGGGATCATTTGCAATAACATTTGGTTTATTACACGATAATTATATATTTACCCTTGTAGCTGAACTTGGATTTTTATATCTTATGTTTTTAGCAGGTCTCGAAGTAGATCTAAAACAACTTATAAAAATCAATCCTAGAACCCTTAAACTAGGGCTTATCTATGTTGGTACACTTTATATACTTTCAACTATAATCACCTTATATTTTAGTCTTTCTAAACTCTTTATCATTGCGATGCCACTTATCTCTATTGGCCTGCTGGCTGCTCTAAAAAAAGAATATAAAACAAAAGAATGGATCACATTAGCAATGACAATCGGTCTTATTGGAGAGATTGTTTCTATTGTTGTTTTAACAATAATCAGTGCTACATTAGA
>CBFHVJ010000067.1:0-7430 GCA_965659435.1 uncultured Arcobacteraceae bacterium | reverse complement strand
TACACAAGTCTTAGTATTTGCAGATTGTGCTATTAATCAAGCACCTACACCACAGCAATTAGCAACTATTGCAATTAGTTCAGCAACAACTGCAAAACAATTTGGGATAGAGCCAAAAGTTGCGATGTTATCTTATTCAAGTGGTAATTCAGCGACAAGTGATGAAGTTCATAGGATAAAAGAGGCTGTTAAAATTATAAGAGAGACTAATACAAGTTTATTATTAGATGGTCCTATACAATATGATGCTGCAGTAGATAGTTCAATAGCAAAACAAAAAATGCCAGAAAGTTGTGTAGCTGGTATGGCAAATGTACTAATATTCCCTGATTTAAATACTGGAAATAATACTTATAAAGCAGTACAAAAAAGTAGTGGTGCTATTGCAGTTGGTCCAGTACTTCAGGGACTTAATGGTGCAGTAAATGATCTTAGTCGAGGTGCAACAGTAGTTGATATAGTAAATACAGTTGCAATTACAGCGGTGCAAGCACAAGGATTTCCAAAATGACAATACTAGTTTTAAATAGTGGTAGTTCAACAATTAAATATAAAATATTTAAAAATTTAAAAGAGATTCAATCTGGAACGATTAAAAATACAGAAAATTTTTGTCTTACAAATATTGTAGATTTAAATACTATTGATGCAGTTGGTCATAGAGTAGTACATGGTGGTGAGCAATTTCATCAAGCAGTTAATATTGATACAAAGGTAATCAATGGTATTCGAGATCTTATACCTCTAGCTCCATTACATAACCCTTCAAATTTAAAATATATAGAAGATATAGCTTTAAAATTTCCAAATCTAAATCAAGTAGCTGTATTTGATACAGCATTTCATCAAACGATTGATAAAAAACACTATTTATATCCAATTCCAATGGAATATTATAAACAAAACCATATCAGAAAATATGGTTTTCACGGTACATCTGTGGAGTATATTACAAAGAGATATGCTGTGAATAAAAATATATTTATAGAAGATGTAAATATTATTATTTTACATATAGGGGGAGGTGCAAGTGCGACACTCATTCAAGATGGAAAAAGTTTTGATACTTCTATGGGGTTTACACCACTAGAGGGATTAATGATGGGGACAAGATGTGGAGATATTGATCCAGAGATCCCTTTATACTTACAAAAAAAGGCAGATATGACTTATGAAGAGGTAGATGAATTATTAAATAAAAAAAGTGGGTTAAAAGGGATTTGTGGAACAAATGATTTTAAAGAGATTATTGAAAATCTTGATAAGGAAGAATTTTCTTTAGCTTTTGAAATGTTTTGTTTACGTGTTAAAGAATATATAGGTAAGTATTGGATACAATCGCGCAAATTGGATGCGGTGGTATTTACAGGTGGTATTGGTGAAAACTCACAGCTTTTAAGAGACACAGTATGTGAAGGTGTCTCATTGGACGTTGAGGTACTCGTAATTCCAACAAATGAAGAGTTAGAAATCGCAATTCAAACTCAGAATTTATTAAATAAAAAAGGTAAATAATTTGTTAAAAGATAATATTATTGAAGTTGTCACTGGCAAAGAGAAAGATAAGAAAAAAAGTAGAATTCCAGCACGATTAGACTATTTACAAAGTGCTACAGGATTAATTCTTGCGGTGTTTATGATTTTCCATATGCTATTTGTATCAACTATTCTAATTAGTGAAGAGTTTATGTATAGCGTTACAAAGATGTTTGAATTAAGCTTTTTATTTGAAGGTGGAAGTGGTGTTCCTGTATTTATTGCAGTTGCTATCATCTCTGTGATCTTTGTATCACACGCATTTTTAGCTACTAGAAAGTTCCCAATCTCTTACAAGCAGATGTTAAAGTTTAAAGTATTCTCAACTTTAATGAAGCATGAAGATACAAAACTTTGGTATGTACAAATAGCAACTGGTTTTGTTATGTTCTTCTTAGGTTCTATTCACCTTTATACTATGTTAACAAACCCTACAAATATCGGACCTTATGCATCTGCAGATAGAGTATATAGTGATTTTATGTGGCCATTATATTTAGTACTTCTTTTTGCTGTTGAACTACACGGGGCTATTGGACTATATAGACTTTCTGTTAAGTGGGGATGGTTTGATGGAGATGATCCTAGAGCAACAAGAATAAAACTAAAAAGATTCAAAAATATTTTAAGTGTATTTATGTTGACTTTAGGGGTTGTTACATTAATTGCATATATGCAAATTGGATATGAACATCAAGAGAACTATGGAGAAAAATTTACTCCAGTTGAAAAGGTAGTTAAGTAATGAAAATAATATATACTGATTCGTTAATTATTGGTGGAGGATTAGCTGGTTTAAGAGCTGCTATTGGTTCAAGAGAAAAAGGTTTAGATACTATTGTCCTAAGTTTAGTTCCAGCCAAAAGATCTCATAGTGCTGCTGCGCAAGGTGGTATGCAATCAAGTCTTGGTAATGCTATTATGGGTGAAGGTGATAATGAAGATATCCACTTTGCAGATACTGTAAAAGGTAGTGACTGGGGATGTGATCAAGATGTTGCTAGAATGTTTGTTACAACTGCACCAAAGGCAATTAGACAGCTTGCTGCTTGGGGTGTTCCTTGGAGTAGAATCACAAAAGGTGATAGAGAAGTTGTAATCAACGCTAAAAAAACTACTATTACTGAAAAAGATGAAGCTCATGGATTAATCAATGCAAGAGATTTTGGTGGTACTAAGAAGTGGAGAACTTGTTATACTGCTGATGCAACAGGACATACAATGTTATTTGCTGTTGCAAATCAAGCTTTAAAACTTGGTGTAAAAACACATGAAAGAAAAGAAGCAGTTTCATTAATAGAAAATAATGGAAGATGTTATGGAGCTATTGTTAGATGTTTAATTGATGGTAGTTTAACTGCATATGTTGCAAAAGGAACTTTAATTGCAACAGGTGGTTATGGAAGAATTTATAAACAATCTACTAATGCAACTATCTGTAAAGGTACTGGTCATGCTATTGCACTTGAAGCTGGTGCACAACTTGGTAATATGGAAGCTGTACAATTTCACCCAACACCAATTGTACCATCAGGTATTTTATTAACTGAAGGTTGTAGAGGTGATGGTGGACTTTTAAGAGATAAAGATGGTTATAGATTTATGCCAGATTATGAGCCAGAGAAAAAAGAGCTTGCATCAAGAGATGTTGTAAGTAGAAGAATGGTTGAACATATTAGAAATGGTAAAGGTGTACCATCTCCATATGGTGATCATTTATGGCTTGATATCTCTATTTTAGGTAGAGAGCATGTTGAGAAAAACTTAAGAGATGTTCAAGATATCTCTAAAACATTTAATGGAATTGATCCAGCAGATGAGGGAAGTAAAGGATGGATGCCAGTTCTTCCAATGCAACACTATTCTATGGGTGGTATCAGAACAGATGCAAAAGGGCATTCTTCAACTTTAAAAGGTTTATTCTCTTGTGGTGAATCTGCATGTTGGGATATGCATGGATTTAATAGACTTGGTGGAAACTCTGTAAGTGAAGCAGTTGTTTCAGGTATGATTGTTGGTGATTATTTTGCAGAATTTATTGAAGAGAATAATATTGATATCTCTACATCAGTAGTTGAAGCTGCATTAGCAAAGCAAGACGCATATTACGATAAGTTATTAGCACAAACAGGTAATAAAAATATCTACGATATTAAAGATCAAATGAGAGTTCTTATGCAAGATTATGTAGGTATTTTTAGAGATGGTGAAGGGCTAGTAAAAGCTGTTGATGGATTAAAACAATTATTAGATGATGCAAACCATGTTTCAATATCTGCTAAACATAAAGGAAATAATCCTGAACTTGAAGAGGTTTATAGAATTATTATGATGTTGAAAATCTCATTATGTGTTGCTAAAGGTGCTAGAGATAGAACTGAAAGTAGGGGAGCTCACTATAGAGAAGACTTTACAAAAAGAGATGATGAAAACTGGTTAAACAGAACACTTACATCTTGGCCAGATGAAAATGCATTAGAACCGGAAATTACATATGAGGATCTTGATATCATGAGTATGGAGATACCACCAGCATTTAGAGGATATGGTAGAAAAGGTATGATTAATGAGCATCCATTAAGTGAAAAAAGACAAGAAGAGGTTGATCGAATTACTGAAGAGTTAACTGCTGCTGGTAAAAATAGATATGAGATCCAAGAAGCATTAATGCAATTTGAATTACAACCACAATATAAATCAAACAATGAAAGATTAGGAGATAACTAATGTCTGAATATAGAGATATAACAATAACAGCTTTAAAATACAATCCAACAGACCCAAACTCTAAACCAGAATATGTGGACTATGTATTAGAAGAAACTCCAGGGATGAGCTTGTTTATTGCCTTAACAAAAATTAGAGCAACATTAGATCATGACCTAAGTTTTGACTTTGTATGTAGAGCAGGTATTTGTGGTAGTTGTGGTATGGTTGTTAATGGTAAGCCAAGACTTGCATGTAAAACATTAACAAGTGAGTTTCCTGATGGGAAGATCACGCTTTTACCATTACCAGTATTTGAACTTATTAAAGATTTATCTGTTAATACAGGTAAATGGCTAGAACAGATGAACAAAAGAGTTAATAGCTGGGTTGTATCTGACAAAGTAGTTGATATATCAAAAATAGAAGAGAAGATTGAACCAGAAGTATCTCAAGAGGTATTTGAGCTTGATAGATGTATTGAATGTGGTATTTGTGTAGCAAGTTGTTCTACAGCTATTATGAGAGAAGATTTTGTAGGAGCTGTTGGATTAAATAGAGTTACAAGATTTTCAATAGATCCACATGATACAAGAACTGATGAAGACTTTTATGAGATTATTGGTGATGATGAGGGGATCTTTGGTTGTATGTCTTTAATGGCATGTGAGGACCATTGTCCAAAGCAATTACCTTTACAAACGAAAATTGCTTATATGAGAAGAAAGATGGTAAAAGTGGATTAGATCCTCTTTTATCTAGATATTAAAAAAGCCTCAGCTAAATTAGCTGAGGCTTTTTTAGTTCAAAGATATGTAAACTTATCTGTTTACGATATCTTCAATTTTACCAACAATTGATGGATCTTCAAGTGTTGATGTATCTTGAGTGATTGCTTCACCTTTAACAATTGATCTTAAGATTCTTCTCATAATCTTACCAGATCTTGTTTTTGGTAAATCTGGAACGAATGCCATCTCATCACAAAGTGCAATTGCACCAATTTCAGCTTTAATGATTGCATTGATCTCTTTAGAGTACTCTAATTCATCTGCAACACCATTATCTGATTTTAATACGATATAAGCAAAGATTCCCTCACCTTTAATATCATGTGGTTTACCAACAACTGCAACAGAAGCAACATTATCATGTTTTTTAATAGCAGCTTCAACTTCAGCAGTACCCATTCTGTGTCCTGATACATTGATAACATCATCAGTTCTACCAGTAATAGTGATGTAACCATCTTCAGATTGCATTGCACCGTCACCTGTAAAGTAAACTGGTTTACCATCTTTTTTACAATCACCAAAGTATGATTTAACAAATCTTTCTGAATCATTCCAGATATTTCTAATCATTGATGGCCATGGTTTAGTTACACACATGAAACCTTTTTCACCAGTTTCAGTAGGAGTTCCATCTTCTTCAATCACTTCTGCAATAATTCCTGGTAATGGGAATGTAGCACAAGCTGGTTTAATTGGAGTAGCAGCTGGAAGTGGAGAGATCATATGCCCACCAGTTTCAGTTTGCCAGTATGTATCAACAATTGAACAGTTTGAGTTACCTACTTCTTCGTAGTACCATTTCCATGCAGGAGGATCGATAGGCTCACCAACAGTACCAAGAATTCTTAATGATGATAAGTCATATTTAGATGGCTCGTTTGCACCTGTTTTATGAAGTAATCTAATAGCAGTAGGTGCAGTGTAGAATTGGTTAATTTTATATTCTTCAACCATTCTCCAACATCTACCAGCATCTGGGAATGTAGGAACACCTTCGAACATAACTGTAGTTGCACCAGCAGCTAATGGACCATATACGATGTATGTATGACCTGTAATCCAACCAACATCAGCAGTACACCAGTAAGTGTCGTTTTGCTTGATATCAAATACCCATTCCATAGTCATTTGTGCCCATAGAATATATCCAGCAGATGAATGTTGAACACCTTTTGGTTTACCAGTTGAACCTGAAGTATAAAGTAAGAATAATGGATATTCAGATTACATTGGTTCTGGTTCACAAATTGATGATTCATTTTTAATTAATTCATTAAATGAGTAATCTCTTCCAGCTTCCCAGTGGATATCTTCACCGTTTCTTTCAACGATACAAACTTGAACACCAAATTGGTTTTTAAACATATTAGCAGTTTGGTTTACCTCATATGCTAACTCTCTATAAGTTAAGATTCTTTGGTCTCCGTTATCACCTTCAAAGATAATAGCAGCTTTATTTTTGTTTGTGTCTAAGTGTCTATCAACACATTGATGTGCAACATTTAATGTTCCACCAGAGAACCATTTGTAAAATGGTGCATTTGACTCATCTAAGATTTTGTCATATGGTTTAAACCAGTCAATTTTCTCATCAGCAAAACTTGCCCAAGTACCTTCGTAGTCTTCTTCAAATTTTTCTACTAGTTCTTTGTACTCACACATATTTTTGATTAGTGGATCATTGAACATTTTTTTATTTGGATAAAAAATATCACTCATTATATTAAGCTCCTAAATTAATTTATTAATCTACTTATTATAAGTTTTATAAATAGCATTGGAGTAGCATTTTTAATTAAAAATGAAATTTTGGTATAAAAAAAAGGTTATAAAGTTACTTTTTGTATCGAAAAAGATAAGTTGTAGTTAAAAGTAGTTTTATGAAAAATAGGTATTAATACCTATTTTTCAAAGTCAAATTTTCTATCTTTTGGATTTAAGAATGTAGTTGGAAATTGTGCATATAAAACTGTACCATTTATAACTACAACAGCATTTATAAATTCTGTTTTATCTTTTAAATCAAGAATACCACCCCAAAGATCTTTATTTTTATCATATACCATTGATTGTGGTTTGTCATTTTTATCATAAGCAATTTTGATATCACTTAGAGGAACTGAAGATTTCATTGCAAGTTCAAGTGTATAACTTGTATATTTACCAGTAATATCTATCCTTACATCTTCATTTAGAAGGGTACAGTTTCCACTTTCCCATCTACAATTTGATCTTACATTAAAAGTATATATACCACCTTCTTTTAAAGTGTGTGGCTTTTCATCTACTAACATTCCTGTAGCAAACCAGGCCATTATTGCTAAAATAGGTGTTACAATCATTGCTATTATCACATGTTTGTTTTTAAACATAAATCCTCTTTATATGGTAGTT
>CBFHVJ010000066.1:5058-7451 GCA_965659435.1 uncultured Arcobacteraceae bacterium | reverse complement strand
GTAAGCTTTGTGCTAAAAATGGTGTAACAGATATTACTGAAGCTGTTATCGGTTTTGATGGTATTGCATTTGCTCAGTCTAAAGCAAATAAGCCATTTAATGTTACTAAAAAACAATTATTATTAGCAGTTGCTAAAGAAGTACCTTCTGAAGATGGTAAATCACTTATTGCTAACCCATACAAAAAATGGTCAGAGATTGATGCTTCATTACCAAATAGAGAAATTATTATCTATGGACCACCAAAGTCTTCAGGAACTAGAGATGCATTTGAAGATATGATCTTAAAAGGTCAAACTAAAAAAATGTCTGTTTATACTGATATCTACAAAAAAACTGGTGACAAAACTTACAAAAAATATAAGTTAATCAGAACTGATGGTGTTTATGTTCCATCTGGTGAGAATGACAACTTAATCGTATCTAAATTAGATAAGAATAGAGATGCATTTGGAATCTTCGGATACTCTTTCTTAATGGAAAATGAAGATAAAGTACAAGGTGCAAAAGTAAATGGTGTATTCCCAACTCCAGCATCAATTTCATCTGGTAAGTACCCAATCTCTAGAAGTTTATTCTTCTACATTAAAAACTCTCATGCTTCAAAAGTTCCAGCTATGAATGCATATGTTAAGATGTTTATGTCTGAAAATATGATTGGACCTGATGGAATCTTAGGTGAGATCGGTCTAATTGCACTACCAGATGCAAGAAGAGCTGAACTACAGTCTTCAGTATCTAAAAGAGCTAAGCATACTTTAGATGCTTACAAAAAATAATTAATTAATTCATAACAAACTACTAATTTCCTTCAGACTAAGGTAAGTGGATCTCCTCCACTTACCTTTTTTTTTATTTATAAATAGTTCATGCAATCAAATAGTAATTAAATAGTGCTATAATTATATCAAAGGAAAACAAATGGCAAAAACTACAAGCGAAAGAATTCAAGAGATCTATAAGTTAGCAAATGAGCATTTTGGTGATGCAAAGTTTGTTGGTTTAAAATATGATGAGTATGATGGTTGGGTAGCAAAAATATCATTTCATAAAAATGCTATGCATGATAATATCACTGCAAGAGATGAAGAACCTAGAGTTGCACTCAAAAAGTTAAAAAAGAGAATGGAGTTGATTATTGAGCGATATAATATCGTTTAGTTAACATATTCAGATCCATTAAGCAGGTTTTCTATACCTAAATAGTAAAATTATATATATTCATACAAAAGGTATATATATGACATTTATAGATTTTAAAAAGTTGCTTTTAGATGCAGACTTAACTGTACCAAAATTTGCAAAACTTATAAAGGTCAATGATAAAAACCTGCAATCTTATAAGCAAAAAGGTGAAGTACCTAATACTATAGCTGTGATAGCAAAGTCATTTTCTATTATGGCTCAAAAAGATGTAGCTTATAAAGATCATATTAAATCACTAAACTTAAAAAATAAGAAAAAAGAGGGTGCAGGATTCTCTGCTAAGTCTTCAAAAAAAGAATCTCAAAAAAAATAGCAAAAAAAAGGTTATAACTTATGACCTTTTTACATATTTACAACATTTTCACTATAAATAGACGCCGATTTTTTAAATAATTTACAATCATTAATTCTGTAATATCCTACCTAACTAAAGTTACAAAATAGTTACATACTTAAAAGGGACAATTTTATGGATTTTAAAACAGTCAAAACGATTGAAAAAGTTTCACCGTTAAACAGAAAAGGTGAAGGATTAATGAGATTAGCAATAGCTTTTGTATTTATTGCTATTGTATTTATTTGGACTACACTTTCACATGGTGGTGTAGCAAATAATACATTTTTAATCATTGGTGCAGTATTTGGTGCATATATGGCGATGAATATTGGTGCAAATGATGTTGCAAACAATGTAGGACCTGCAGTAGGATCTGGTGCGTTGACAATGATGGGTGCGATTGTAATTGCAGCTATTTTTGAAGCAAGTGGAGCACTTATTGCTGGTGGTGATGTTGTAAAGACGATTAAAAAAGGTATTATTGATCCTGGTATGATCTCTAATCCTGAAATCTTTATTTGGGCTATGACAGCAGCACTTTTATCTGCTGCAATCTGGTTAAACTTTGCTACATATATTGGAGCTCCAGTATCTACAACTCACTCAATTGTTGGTGGTGTTATGGGTGCAGGTATCGCTGCTGCTGGATTTGCAATTGTATCATGGGGAACTATGGGTAAAATTGCTGCTTCTTGGATTATCTCACCTGTCCTTGGGGGATTGATCGCTGCAGGATTCTTATATGCTATTAAGAAAAATATTGTCTTTAAAGAGGATATGCTTGAAAATGCAAAACGATTTGTTCCTGTTTTAGTAGCTATTATGGCTACAGCATTTGGTACTTACTTAA
>CBFHVJ010000066.1:0-5048 GCA_965659435.1 uncultured Arcobacteraceae bacterium | reverse complement strand
GCATTAACAATTGGTATTACTATTGGTGCAGCTGTATACTTTGCTGTAAAACCTATGATAGCAAAAGCTGCTGATAAGTTAGATAATACAAGATATTCTGTAAATACACTATTTACAATTCCACTTATTTTTGCAGCAGCATTATTAAGTTTTGCTCATGGTGCAAATGATGTTGCAAATGCAATTGGACCACTAGCAGCAATTAACGATGCTATTATGCAAGGTGGAATCTCTAGTAAAGTTGAAATCCCACTATGGGTAATGGGTGTAGGTGCAGTTGGTATTGCAGTTGGTTTAGCATTATTTGGACCAAAACTGATTAAAACAGTAGGTACTGAGATCACTGAACTTGACCAAATGAGAGCATTCGCAATTGCGATGGCAGCAGCTATTACAGTTATTATCGCTTCACAGTTAGGATTACCTGTATCTTCAACTCATATTGCAGTTGGTGGGGTGTTTGGTGTTGGTTTCCTAAGAGAATATATTGATAACAGTGAAAAGAAAATTTTAAAAACTGTTAAAGAGAAATTCAAAGCAGATAAAAAAGAATTAGAATCTTTACAAACTGAATTTGATGAACTACATTCAAAAGATAAAAAGTCTAAAAAAGAGTATGAAAGAGTAATCGAACTATTTAAAGCTATTGAAGATAAGCAAGAGCAAGTAAAAGCTGAAAAGAAAGAGTTTAAATCTGTAAAAAGAATTAAATATGTAAAAAGAGATGCTGTTAAGAAAATCGTTGCAGCATGGATTATTACAGTACCAGCAGCAGCAACATTAAGTGCAGCGGTATTCTTCATGATCAAAGGTATCGTACTGTAACCAAACTGTAACTATTATGTAATATAATTTATAAAATTACATTACAAAGGTCTTAGTTTGGGCAAATCGAAATCAAGCAGTACATTCTCTTCAAAAAACAAAACTGTCCAGCTTAAAGAAAGTATTATTGAATACCTTCTTATAGCTGCAGCAGCTATTTCAATTCTCGCGACATTTGGTATTTTATTTTCAATTTTATTTGAATCTTTGGAGTTCTTTGAACTAAGAAGTTTTACTTATTTTATCACTGGTAATACATGGACACCAGGGATTGAAAATAGCCAATTTGGAGCAGCATCAATCTTTGCAGGTACATTTATGATCACTGGAATTGCTATGGCTGTAGCAATTCCTATTGGTGTTTTAAGTGCAATCTTTATGTCAGAATATGCGAGTAATCCAGTAAGAACAACTTTAAAACCATTATTAGAAATATTAGCAGGTATCCCTACAGTTGTATATGGATTTTTTGCTGCTATTACAGTTGCTCCATTTATTGTAAAAGTTGGTGCAATCTTTGGACTAGATGCTTCATTTAACTCTGCACTTGCAGCTGGTGTAGTGATGGGGATTATGATTATTCCTGTTATATCTTCACTTAGTGATGATGTAATCCATGCAGTTCCTGATAGTCTGAGAAAAGCTTCATTAGCTCTTGGTATGACAAAATCTGAAACTATTAAAGATATAGTTGTCCCTTCAGCACTTCCTGGAATAATTTCAGCATCACTTTTAGGTGTATCTAAAGCACTAGGTGAAACGATGATTGTTGTTATGGCTGCAGGTATGAATGCAAATAAGTTCTCAATCAATCCACTTGAAGATATGACAACAGTTACTGTTCAAATTGTTACAGCACTTACTGGGGACTTTGAATTTGATTCTCCTGATACACTAAGTGCATTTGCTTTAGGGTTAGTACTTTTCTTCGTAACACTAGTGTTAAATATTGTGTCAGTTATACTGATTAAAAAATTTAAAGAAAAATATAAAATGAGTAGTTTATAATGGCTAAGAAAAATAAAAAACAAAATATTTTTTACGATCCAAGTTTAGTTAAAAGACATAGAAAAGCTAAAATATTTAAAGGTCTTACGATTTTTGCATTGACTTTGTCTTTATTGTTTCTTGCTATTTTCTTAACAGATATGATCTCTAAAGGGACAACAGCATTCAAACAAACATATATTCAAGTTGAAGTGAATTACAATGAAACAACTGCTAAAAGTTATAGAAAAGCAGTTGATAGAAAAATACGACCACTTTTAAGTAGAGCAGAACTAAGAACTATTCCACTTCAAATGAAAGATGATCCATCTTTAATGAATACAAAGAAAACTATATGGATGTTAGCAGATGATCAAGTAGATATGTATATGAAAGGGCACCAGTATAAGCTAAAATCTAGACATTTAAAAACTCTTGAGAAACTTATAGCTGATGGGAAAGTTGAAAAAAAATTTAATACAATCTTCTTTACAAGAGGTGATAGTAAAACTCCAGAATTTTCTGGAATTGCATCAGCTGCTATTGGTACGGTTTTAGTTCTTATTATTACTATGGCTGTAGCATTCCCTATAGGTGTAGCAACAGCAGTCTATCTTGAAGAGTTTGCAGATCCAGATTCAAAGATGTCACAATTTATTGAGATCAATATCAATAACCTTGCTGCAGTACCATCGATTCTTTTTGGTCTTTTAGGGTTAGCGATATTTATCAATCTATTTGGGATGCCAAGAAGTTCAGCGCTTGTGGGAGGACTAACACTTGCTCTTATGACTTTACCAATTATTGTTGTAAGTAGTAGAGCAGCTTTAAGATCAGTTCCTGCATCTATTAGACAAGCAGGATATGGACTAGGTCTGACAAAAGTTCAAGTTGTAAGAGATCATGTATTACCACTAACATTCCCAGGAATTTTAACTGGATCAATTATTGGTATGGCACAGGCTATGGGAGAAACTGCACCACTTATTATTGTAGGTATGATTGCATTTATTCCAGATGCGCCAAGTGGTATTTTAGATGCAGCTACAGTAATGCCAGCACAAATATTTACATGGGCAGGTATGCCAGAACAAGCGTATATAGAAAGAACAGCGGCAGGTATTTTAGTACTTCTTTCAGTACTAATTTCATTAAATACATTAGCAGTATATCTACGAAAAAAATTCGAAATTAAATGGCAATAGAGGATAGAAAATGGGAAAATTAAAAACTAAAATTGATGTAAAAGATTTAAACCTTTGGTATGGAGATCACCATGCTTTACATGATTTAAATTTAGAAATTTATAAAAATAAAATCACTGCACTTATTGGACCATCTGGATGTGGAAAATCTACATTTTTAAGATGTTTAAATAGAATGAATGATTTAGTAAGTTCTGCAAAGATTGAGGGTGATGTTGTGATAGATGGACAAAATGTTTATGACAAAGATGTTGATGAAGTAAGTGTAAGAAAAAGAATTGGTATGGTATTTCAACAACCAAATCCTTTTCCAAAATCTATCTATGATAATGTCGCTTATGCTCCATTAAAACATGGTATGGTAAAAAAAGGGAAAGAGTGTGATGCGTTAGTTGAAGCATCATTAAGAAGTGCAGGTATTTGGGATGAAGTAAAAGATAAATTACAATCTCCAGGTACAGGACTTTCAGGTGGTCAGCAACAAAGACTATGTATCGCTAGAACTATTGCTGTTAAACCAGATGTGATTTTAATGGATGAACCAACATCTGCACTTGACCCAATCTCAACAGAAAAAATTGAAGCATTAATGTTAGAACTTAAAAATGATTATACGATTGTAACAGTGACACATAATATGCAACAAGCTAGTAGAGTTGCAGACTATACTGCGTTTTTCCATTTAGGAGATTTAATAGAATATGATGAGACAGAAACAATATTTCTTAATCCATCACAAAAGAAAACAGAAGATTATATTACAGGAAGGTTTGGTTAATGTTAGCAAATTACGAGAAAAAAGCAAAAAAAATTCAAGATGAGATTATAAATGTTAGTGAAGAGATCATTAAGTCTAATAGTTTGATTTTAGACTATTTAGGAAGTTGTGAAGATAGTTGTGACGTAACTACTATTGGAAAATCAAGAAAAATGTTAGAGACTTTAAATGTAAAACTTGATAAAGTTGATAATGATATTGTAAGTGTATTAGCACTTCATTCGCCAGAAGCTTGTGATTTAAGACTGATGATTGCTTATTTAAAAGTGACAAATGAATTATCAAAAACTATTACAAATACACGAAGATTATCAAAAGGTTTAATAGAAGCTAGTGAACTAATAGTATCAAATAATTTACTAAACGATACTATTGCTATGCACAAAAGTGCGCTAAAGTCTCTTCAGAAATCTGTTGAAATGTTAAAGCTTGATGCTAGTGATGAAGTACAAGATATCTATGATTATATAGTAGTTTTAGATAGTAAAACTGATGATGCATATGATGTATTAGAAGAAAAAATATCAAAAGCTTGTCACAAAGTAGATAACTTTACTACATATCATTTAGTTTTAAAATCACTAAGAAAAAGTTCAAAGATATCTGATCGAGCTTTAAGTATTGCATCGTTATTATTATTTGCAAATAATGGTGGAAGAATAGTACACATCTAAAAAGAGATATTAATGCATACAATTTTAATCGTTGAGGATGAACAAGACCTATTAGATCTTATGGAATATACCTTATCTAAAGAGGAATATGATGTAATCGCTTGTGAAAATACGTCTAATGTAAGAGCTATTCTTGATGAAGAAGAGATTGCATTAATATTAATGGATAGAAACTTACCAGGTGTTGAAGGTAGTGACTTTGTTAAACAGCTTCGTTTAGAAGGTTATACTCAGCCTGTTATATATGTAAGTGCAAAAGACAGCTCCGATGATATCTTAGAAGGTTTTGATAAGGGTGCAGATGATTATATCACTAAACCATTTGATCTAAATATCTTAAAAGCAAGAGTTAAAGCTGTATTAAAAAGAAGTCAAAAAGAACTTGATATTATCAAAATAAGAGATATCAAATACTCAGCAAATAATAAGCGTTTTAATATTGATGGTCAAGAGGTGTCTTTAACACATTTAGAACATGATCTTCTTTTAGAGTTTATTACAAATAAAGATATATTATTATCTAGAGAGACTCTTTTAGAAAATGTTTGGGATGATTTTTCTAATACAAAATTAAAAACA
>CBFHVJ010000065.1:0-7452 GCA_965659435.1 uncultured Arcobacteraceae bacterium | reverse complement strand
AGTTTCATGTGGTAATAGATGATGCATTCTTGTTTCATCACCTGGTTTGTGATCATTTATAGTTGATGTACCAATTAACTTTGCATTAAATTGTTTTTTATAGTAGCCACTTCCAAGCCAATGGTCATCATGTCCATGTGTACTGATTACTAGTTTTACAGGTAGTTTTTCTATTTTAGACATAGCTTCATAAGCTTGCTTTGCAAACTTAAATGTTGGTCCAGCATCTACAAGTACATAAGAGCTATCGGCTTTGATATAACAACTATTTGACATGTTTCCACCATTTTCTTTAGTAGGCATCTCTAATGCACCAAGAAAACACCAAACATTTTCACTAACTTGTTTTGGTTTTAAATTATAATCAAATGCAAATAGTGATAGTGAACTAAATGCTATTGATGCTAAAATTTTTTTCATTTAAAGTTTCCTTTTTTAGTATGGAGTTATCTCAATATATCCAGCAGTTACACTTTCAATTAATTCAACAATACCAGCTCGTACATATGAGATATCTTCGATAAAGTGTTTTTCAGTCCATTTCATAGTATCCATAGTATTTCTACATGAAATAAATTCTACATCATATTCCATAAGAGATCGGATTCTATCGTGTGCTATAGTATTTGAGTAGTCTTTTTTAAGAACTCTTACCCCTGAACCATATGTAACTACTTTAATATTGATAGCTTCACTAGGATACTCTTTTAATACGTTGTAAATAGAACCAATCATATGATTTACTGTTACATGATCATCTGTTCTAAGTTTGATTACCCATTTTCTAGGCTGATCAAATGAAGGTTGAGGATCATTAAATGTACTGTCACTTGCAAATAATAAACTTGCTAATAATGTTATTAAAAAAAACTTTTTCATACTCTCCCTTTTGTATAACAATTAATTATACACATTTGTATTAAAACCAACCTTTAACTTTCTCAAACATCTTTGAAAAGTTGTCTTCATGTGGCGTACTTTCCACACCAAAGCTCTCTTGTAGCTTTTCAAGTAACTCTTTTTGTTCACTGTTAACTGATTTTGGATACTCAATTTTTATTTGAACTATTAAACTACCTTTACCATAACCATTTACACTTTTAACACCTTCACCTTTAAATGTAAAGTGTTCTTTATCTTTTGTTCCTGCTGGAATTTTAAGATCAAGTTCACCTCTTAGGCTAGGGATTGTAATAGTTGTACCTAATGCAATTTGTGTAAAGAATACTGGTACTTCTAAATAGATATCATCTTCGTGTCTTACAAAGTGTGAGTCCTCTTCAACTTTGATTAAAATATATAGATCTCCTCTTGAACCATTTGGAGCAATATTACCTTTTCCACTTACTCTCATTCTGTTTCCAGAATTTACACCTTCAGGGATAGTTACATCAAAGCTCTCTTTAACCTCTTCATATCCTAGTCCACTACAGTCATTACATTTTTGTGCTACACCTTGACCAGAACCTTGACAGTGTGGACATGTTTGTGCAAATGTCATAAAACCTTGTTTCATATGTACTTGACCTTGACCATTACAAGAAGTACAAGTACTTAGTTTACCACCTTTTGCACCTGTACCTTTACACTTTTTACAAGCTGTTTTATATGTGAAGTTAATCTCTTTTTCACAACCAAAGATCGCTTCATTAAATTCAAGATCTACTTGAACTTCTGTATCTAGGTCATAGTTATATGTTTTTCTTTCTCTTCTTCTTGATCCACCACCAAAGGCTCCACCAAACATCTCTTCAAAAACACTTCCTAGGTCATCAAATCCACCACTGAATCCGCCAGCACCTTGTCCATGACCTTCAAGACCTTGTTTACCATATCTATCGTAAATTGATCTTTTTTCTTCATCACTTAATACCTGGTATGCTTCATTTACAGATTTGAAGTTCTCTTCTGCTTCATGATCATCTGGATTTTTATCTGGATGGTATTTCATTGCCATTTTTCTATAGGCTTTTTTTATAGTACTTTTATCAGCACCTTTTTCAACTTGTAGTATTTCGTAATAACATAAATCAGTCATTATTTTACTCCTTTATAAATTTTATAGAATCTCTTAATTACCGCGATTTTATCTAATTTTTAATATAATCACCCTTATAATAATCTAAAGGAATTACTCTGAAAAAAGGGCTAGAGAAATTTTATGAATTAGTAGAGGCATTTGAAGCTTTACCTACAATAGGAAAAAAATCTGCATTAAGACTTGCATATCATATCGTGCACAATGATACATTTTGTGGTTTAAAATTAGCACATAGTATTGAAGATGCGATAAATAGTGTAAAAAAATGTACATCTTGTGGTTCAATTAGTGAGCATGAGATTTGTGAAATATGTCTAGATGAACATAGAGAATCAAAAAAACTTTGTATAGTTCAATCTGCTAAAGATATTTTTGTGATTGAAGAATCACACCAATATAATGGTAGGTATTTTGTAATAGAAGAGATAGATGAATATAGTATAACAGCTTTAATCAATCAAGTGGAGTCAAATGCTACAACAGATGTACTTTTTGCTATTACTCCAAGTTTGGCAAATGATGCATTTATATTGTTCATTGAAGAAAAACTAAAAGGGTTTAGTTTAAATTTCTCTAAGATTGCTCAGGGTGTACCTACAGGAGTAAGTTTAGAAAATGTTGATATCTTATCTCTAGCAAAAGCTATAGATGGAAAAGTATCTATTTAGATATTTTTCTCATCTTCTCTAATAATCTTAGCTCCAATATTTCCAAATTTCTCTTCTAAGTTTTCATATCCTCTATCTAGGTGGTAAATTCTATGAACATTTGTTTGAGTATTTGCTACAAGGGCAGCAATAATTAAAGCAGAACTAGCTCTAAGATCAGTTGCCATTACATCTGTACCAGTTAATTTTCCAGCCGTTCCATTGATAGTTGCTACTGTACCATTTAAACTAATATCTGCTCCCATTCTAATAAGTTCACTAACATGCATGAATCTATTTTCAAATAGTTTTTCATCTACAATAGATGTACCATTTGCTTGAGTTGCAACTGCCATAAATTGTGCTTGCATATCAGTAGGGAATCCAGGATACTCTGTAGTCGTTATATGTACAGGTTTAATCTCTTGTGCTGGAAGTATAGTGATTGTAGAATCAGTTTTTTTAATACCAAATCCCATCTCATTTAGTTTTATTAAAATTGCATCCATATGGGTTGGTTCAACATGTGTGATAGTTATTTGTGAATTTGAAGCTGCAGCTGCACAAAGGTATGTACCAGCTTCAATTCTATCTGGGATAACTTTAAACGGTTTAAAGTTAAGTAACTCTTGAGAAGTCCCTTCTATCTCTAAAGTATCTGTACCAATACCAGATATTTTTAATCCAGCATCAAGTAGTACTTCACAAAGTTGAACTACTTCAGGTTCTTTTGCTGCATTGATAATAGTTGTTTTACCATGAGCTAATGCTGCAGCCATCACAATATTTTCAGTACCAGTTACAGTTACTTTATCAAATACAATTGTTGCACCTTTTAGTCCTTGTGGAGCATTTGCAACAATATAACCATTTTTAATCTCTATAATTGCACCCATTTGCTCTAGAGCTTTAAGATGTAAATCTACTGGTCTTTGTCCTATAGCACAACCACCAGGAAGAGATACTTCACAGTGACCAAATCTACTTAATAGTGGACCAAGTACTAAAATAGAAGCCCTCATAGTTTTAACGATATCATAGGTAGCTTTTGTTTGATTAATAGTCTCAGTATTAATTTCAATATGATGAGTCTTTTTATCAAATTTACTACCTAGCATCTCTAGAAGTTTAAGAAGGGTATTGATATCTACAACATTTGGAAGATTCCCAATCTCTACTGTGGATGACGAAAGTATTGTTGATGCTAATAACGGTAAGGCTGCATTTTTAGCTCCACTAACTCTCACTTCACCTGATAGTTTTTGATTTGGTTGAATCTTTAGATATTTCAATTTTATTCCTAAATATATGATATTAATAGAGTGGATTATATCTAAACTATGATAAAATTGGCACATGGATAAAACAATAAATAAACACGTAGAAATAGGGCAATTAAATAGCCTAAAAGTGGAAGAGAAAATAGAATATGGATATATTTTAGTATCTTCTACTACAGATGAAAAAGTATTATATACAACAGAAGAAGAATTTAATTTAGGTGATGTTATAGAAGTATTTGTTTATACTTCACTAAAAGGTAAGCTTCATGCTACTACTGAAAAACCAAATACATTTGTAGATCAATTTAATATTTTTGAGATTAAAGAGATTAAAGATGATGGAGTATTTGTAGACTGGGGGATTGAAAAAGATCTTTTTGTACCTACTAAACATCATAATTCAAAATTTAGATTTGGTGAAAACAAAGTTTTAAAAGTAGTATATGATCAAGAGTTAAAACAATTAGTTGGAAGTGAGACTTTTTATAAGTCTTTGATTAAAAGACCAAAAGGTTTAAAGAAGATGGATAAACTTTCTTGTATTGTTTTATCTAAAATTCCTCATGGATATAAAGTTGTTGCAGATGACAAATATGAAGCGATTATTTTAAGTGAAGACTTAGAAGATAAAATCTTTAGAATTGGTTCTAAGTTTGATGCTGTGATTAAAAAAGTTAAGCCTGATGGTTCTTTAGTAGTAAAACTAAAGCAACAACCATCTAAAAAAAGATCAAATATCTCAAGTCATATTTTTAAAATCATTGAAAAAAATGGTGGTGAAATTGAATGTGGATTAAAAACAGAACCAGAAAAAATTAAATCAGTTTTTGATCTAAGTAAAAAAAGTTTTAAAACATCTGCATTAGATCTTATGGAAGAGGGTGTAGTAGAAGTTACAGATAATAGTATAAAAATTATCTAGTATTATTTTACTATATAAAAAAAGGGATAACCAAATTGGTTATCCCTTTTTTTATGCTGTTAGCAAATATTATTTGTAACAGTGAGGAGCTTTGAATGCACCATATTTATGTTTTTTACCTTTAGAATCAACATACTTTTTCTTCTTAGAGTATTTGTTCATGAATGGCTCACAGTCATTGAACCAGTTGTACATACCATAAATTTTAACAGAATCAAATCCCATTTGTTTAAAAGCTTGTGCTTCAATTGATGCTCTAGCACCTGATGCACATACAACAATAATGTTTTTCTTAGTGAAGTTATCTTCGTCATCTAATACGATACCAGCTAATGCTTTCTCTGGAGTTTGTCTACCAACTCTTTGAGCACCTTTGATATGAGCAGTACTCCATTCTTCCATTGGTCTAACATCAACAACAGCCCAGCTTTTATCTTTTAAAGCAGCTTTTACTTCAGCAGTAGTAGCAAATAAACCATTTGCTTTAGCTTCTTTCTTTAACTTTTTAGTTAATTGTTTGTAATCAACAAACTCACCTGCATTTGCAGCTCCAAAGAATAGAGCAGCAGATAATAAAATTCTTCCTAATTTCATTATATTTCCCTTTATAATCTGATTTTATATAAAAGATAACTTAAAATAATATATTATAATTTATCCTTATATCTGATGAAAGTATATCAGTGATAACTTAAATATTTATTAATACTGAACTCATGGTCATAATTTTATTAATATCTTGTCAAGCATATGTGTAGAAAGGATTCTTTTTAAATATCCTAATATATATGTAGCCTTTGTAATATAGTATCTAGCATTGGGTTTTTTTGCTTTTGATATACTGTGAACTATTTTTGATACGGCTACAGCTTCTAAAGTAAATGGTACGTCACTTTTCTTTTCTTGAAGACTTTTTACATAAGTTTCTTTAAACCTAGAGTCTTCAAAATTTATATTTTCTTTAGCTTTCATTGTTGCATTTTTTCTAAAGTTACTTATAACTGGACCCGTATTTAAAAGGCTTACAGATATATTGGTTCCTTCAAGCTCTAATCGTAAAGTATCACTGAGTCCTTCAATAGCATATTTACTACTATTATAAGCTCCTCTAAGTCGTAAACTTATAAGTCCTAAAACTGAACTATGATTAATTATTTTTCCATAACCTTGCTTTTTCATAATAGGCAGTACTTGTAAAGTAACCTCATGTAATCCAAAAACATTTGTTTCAAATTGTTCTCTTAGGATTTGAGTAGGGACATCTTCAACTGCACCTGGTTGTCCAAAACCTGCATTGTTAAATAAAATATCTAAAGTACCACCAGTATCTTTTAAAACATTTTCCAAACAACTACTGATAGTTTCTGGTTTTGTTACATCTAAACAGAAGCTTTTTAATCCTAGTGATTTTAGCCTCTCTACATCTTTTATATCCCTAGCTGTAGCAAAAACATTAAGTCCTTGATCTTTTAAATATAAAGCAGTTTCATACCCAATACCCGTTGAGCATCCAGTGATTAAAATTGATTGCATTTTACTTACCTTTTTGTTTTTTACTTACTAGTATTCCACCAACTACAATAAGAATAATTCCACTCATAGTCCAAATATCAGGGAACATATCTCCTAGCATCACACCAAATCCTATAGCAAATGGTATATTTGTATAGCTTACTACGCCAATGATACTAGCTTTACTTAAAGTATATGCTTTTGTTAAAAGCCATTGTGACATTGTAGATATTATTGCCATAAAAGCTATTAAAGACCATATAGTTATATCTGTAAAGAAGTGAAACTCTAAAGATGGCATTAAAACTATTAATATCAATGGTATAACAGTTCCCATACCCATAAATGAAAGCATGATAACTCTTGTATCGTATATATCTTTTATTTTTTTAATTGTTGCATATGCAGCAGCTGCAAAGAAACCACCAATTACTCCAAGTATATGCTCAAAAGAAAATGTAATACCAAATGGTTTTGTAATAAGTAATATCCCTATAAATCCAATAAATAGTGCAACAACAGTCTGTCTATTTATTGATTCGTTCATTAAATAAAACGCTAATATTGTTACAAAAAATGGTGATGTTTTGTTAAGTGTGATTGCTTCACCAAGAGGAATAGTAGTAATAGTATAGAAAAATAGTATCATCGCTATAGTTCCAAATACACCTCGTAAAAAAAGAAGGTGTATTTTTCCACCATTGAAAACTACTGGAATTTTTTTAATCGTATATAATATAATAAGTATACCCAGAAGGTTTCTATAAAATACTATCTCTAAAGCACTTATATTTTCTGAAAGTATTTTTGCTGTAGCTCCATTGAGTGCTGAAAGTAAGGCACTTAAAAGCATAAATAAGACACCTTGGTCTATTGATTTAAATTTTGACATCGGGTATTATAGTGTATGAATATAAAAGAGTTGCTTGATACAGAATGTGAAAAAAGAAATACTATAAATGAACTTACTTTAGATAAACCAGATCCCCTTTTTGTAGCTAAAAAACATAGTAATGAGTATATAGCTTTAATATGTGCATTGTTTGG
>CBFHVJ010000064.1:0-7606 GCA_965659435.1 uncultured Arcobacteraceae bacterium | reverse complement strand
AAACAATGAACAAATAGAGTTAAATAGGGAAGAATTCCAAAAAATAAAAGATGATAAAAGAATGGAATTTGTAACTTTTCATCAAAGCTATTCTTATGAAGACTTTATTGAAGGATTAAGACCTCAAAAAGATGGAAGTATATTACCTGAAAGTGGTCTATTTAAAAATCTAGTAGATGATGCAAAAAAAAGTGAAAATAACTTCTACATAGTAATTGATGAAATAAACAGAGGAAATATCTCTAAAATATTTGGAGAGCTTATTACTTTAATAGAAGAGTCAAAAAGAGATGATTATGAAGTAATTCTTCCATACTCAAAAGATAAGTTTGAAGTACCATCAAATCTTTATATCATTGCTACTATGAATTCTACGGATAAGTCTATTGATACTATTGATATTGCACTTAGAAGAAGATTTACATTTTTAAAAATGAAACCAAATTCTAATTTAGTAAAAAATGAAGAAGCTAAAGAATTAATGGAAAATTTAAATGTATATATTGAAAATACTTTAGGTGAAGATTATAAATTAGGTCATAGTTATTTTATGGGTGATGATATTGATTTAGACTTTATAATAGAATATAAAATCAAGCCACTTTTAGAAGAATATTTTTATAGTGATGATAAAACACCTGAAGAGATTATAAAAATAGCAAAAGAAGAATATAAAAAGGATGATTAGAATTTAATAGGGTTTCGATAAATTTTGTAAAAACTTATTAAATTGATTTGCAAAATTTCCAGCATCTTTTTGACTAAATGGTGCAGGTCCTTTTGTGATCTCTCCACTATCTCTGATACCTTGCATTAGATTTCTCATCGCTAGATAGTGTTTGATATTGTCTTCTGTATAGAGTTCACCTCTATGGTCTATTGCGTGAGCATTTTTACTGATAACCCTATCTGCAAGTGGTATATCTGCTGTAACTACTAAATCATCTTTGTTTACCATCTCTACTATATGATTATCAGCTTCATCTACTCGGGCATCTACGATGATATATTCTATATGGTTTGATTTTCCTATGTAGATTTTTTTATTTGAGACTACAAAGGTCTCTATTTTTAATTTATCAATCGCTCTTAAAAGTATTGGTTTTAAGATATTTGGTAGTGCATCACCATCTATATATAGTTTCATGTTTGCATACACTTTAATATCTCATAAGTTTTACTCACATCATAAGTTGCCATATGGTAGGCATTTGGATCAAAATCTATCCCATAAAAATGACAAGTTTCATCTAGTTTTGGGTTTTTTAATTTACCATTTTTATTGAGTGCTTTTACTATATGTTTATTTTCTTTCATAGTACAATAGTGCTTTTCAAATTCTATTAGCCCTCTTAAGTGTCTAAGTTCAAAGCTAATATTATGAGCTACTAAAGTTGTAGCACCCTTACAAAACTCTACAAAGTCTAAATCCTCTTTAAAATAAGAGCTATATTTAATTTCTTGTTTATTACGATGTTCAAGTATTAGTTCTGGAGTTAATTTATGTACTTCATAAGAGTATGGATTGACTGGATATCTTGATAGATAGTATCTATGAAACTTATCTTTGATGATATATTCATTGTTTACAAGTTCTACTCTAACAGCAGCTACTTCTATTACATCGTGTTCATTGCTAGTGTTTGTTTCAAAGTCTAGTATTATCATAAGGGATTCTATCACTTAATAAATCAAACCTTACTTTAGCGTTATTCGATTAAATAATATTATTATCGATACAATATCTCACTTGTAAAGAAAAAGGAAAAATATGTTTAATGCACCACTACGAAAAGGCTTTTCAATGAAAATTGAGGGTGTATCCAACTTCAATAGAGTAGAGATGCATAATATTGCAGCAGAGCTTGGAATTATGGCTAGGGATGTTGTTATGAAAGATGGTTTGGTTATAGTTTATAATACTTCAGAGACATTTCAAGAGATTGTAGATGATAATGGTTTAGCTTCATTTATAGCATTAGCTTTAGAAATTGCACCAGATCAAATTAGTGATATTCAAATGATAGAAGAAGAACCTAGAAAAATAGAATTCAACTTAGAGGAATATGAATAATTGATAAAAAAACAATATGATTTTATAATTATCGGTGCAGGAATCGCTGGATGTTCTGTAGCATATGAGTTAAAAAAACATACCGATTCTATACTTTTAATAGATAGAAATTCTGATGTAGCACAAGGAGCTTCTGGAGCAGCTGGGGCATTTTTATCTCCACTACTTGGTAAGCCAAATTTATTCAAAAACTTAGTAACAAAATCACTAAAATATTCTACATCATTTTATCAAAAAAATGCCCCATGTTTTATAGAAAATTGTGGGACAATTCGTATCCCAAAAGATAAAAAAGATGAAGAAAAATTTCAAGAATATATCCCCCATATGGACTTTGAATATGAGCAAAAAGAGGGCGGGTATTTTTTCAAAATAGGTTCAGTGGTTGATACATATAATACTTGTAAAACTCTTACAAAAGATATAGAAACTCTTTTTGATTTTGAAGTAAAAGAGTTAAAATATCAAGATGATATTTGGAAAGTAGGTGATAGTTTAGAAGCTAAAAACCTTATCATCACAACAGGTGCATATACTGAACTTTATAACGAAGAGTACTTTAGTATCAGAGCTGTCTGGGGACAAAGGATAGATATAAACACTACAACTTGTATAGATAAAAACTATCATAAAGAGTGTTCAGTATCAAAAAGTACTTTATTGCCTAATGGCTTAAATAAAGTATCTATCGGAGCTACTCACCATAGGTTTGTATTAGATAAAAAGATAGATAATAATGATACAGATACCCTTTTAGAGCGAGCAAATGATATTATACAGCTAGATGATGTAGAAGTAGTAGATTGTTTTGCGGGAGCTAGAGCTAGTAGTGTTGATTATTTTCCGATGGTGGGAAATTTAATAGACAGTAAAAAAACTCTTGAAGAGTTTCCCTATCTAAAAAATGGAACTCATGTAGAAGAAAAAAGGTTCACAAGATATAATACCTTTTATGTTTTAAATGGTGTAGGAGGAAGAGGATTTGTACTCTCTCCATATCTAGCAAAACAACTCGTAGAAAATATTTTTGAAGATAAAAAAATAGACGATGAAATAATACCCGATAGACTGTTCAAAAGATGGGTAAAAAAACAGAAATAAAAAAGGAAATTTAATGAAGATAAAATCGATACTAAAACTAACAATTTTAACATGTATATTTTTTGGAACACTAGTATATATGACAGCAACACCACCTCAAAAAGTTGAAGCAGTTGAGAGTGAAATTTTGTTATCAAATATGCCAAAGACTATTAAGCTTTTAGATGATGAAATTGGTTATGCAAGTGATTCTATTATCAAAGATAAAACTATCATTGTTGTAGCAAATCATGATTCGATTGCAGTAGTAAAAGATTTAGATAATCATCTTCAAAATTTTGTAGTTGTTTCAAATATCTCTGCAGCACCTTGGTTTGTAAAAGAGTGGATTATCCCAAATAAACTAAAAGAGTTAAAAGGTGATAAAGATACTCCATGGATATATGATGAAGATGGTATCGTAAAACACTATCTACAGATCAAATCAGATAATGCTACGACATATGTAGTTCTACAAAGACAAAATGACAAAATAGTTAAACTATTTGAAGGTGATGTTAAATCTGGAGCACTTGATGGAAGCATGACTGATGATGAAATCAAAAAGCAACTTTCAGCTATAATCACAAAAATTGAAAAATAAAAGAGTTATAAACGATGGATAAATTTGTACTACTAATTGAAACAGAAGATGCTAAGGGTTTAGTATATAAGGTTTCAAAGGTTTTATTTGAGCACGGTCTAAATATTGATAAAAATAGTGAATATGTTGATAGTGAAGAGGATAAATTCTTCATGAGAACAGTTATCAGTGGTGAATTTAATGAAAGTAAGCTTTTAGAAGAGATCAAAGCAATTTTACCACAAGATCATATTTTAAAGTTAAAACCACAAGCAAAAAAAGATATCGTTATATTGGCTACAAAAGAGTCTCATGTACTTGGTGACCTTTTAATCAGATATGTAAGTGGTGAGTTAAATGCAAACATTCAAGCTGTGATATCTAACCATGATGAACTTAGAAGCTTAGTAGAGAAGTTTGATATTCCATACCATTTTGTAGATACAAAAGATTTAGAGAGAGAAGCTCATGAAGAGAAGTTAATTGAACAAATCGATCTGTACAATCCAGAGATCATAGTACTTGCAAAATATATGAGAATTTTAACATCTAAGTTTGTAGGAAATTATGAAGGTAAGGTATTGAATATTCATCATTCATTCTTGCCAGCATTTATAGGGGCAAACCCCTATAAGCAAGCACATTCAAGAGGTGTGAAGATTATTGGTGCAACTGCACACTATGTGACAAATGACCTTGATGAAGGTCCAATCATTTTCCAAGATGTTGTAAGAGTTGATCATAACTATTCTTGGCAAGATATGAGAGATGCAGGAAGAAATGTAGAAAAAGTTGTACTATCAAATGCTCTTCAATTACTTCTTGAAGATAGAGTCTTAGTATATGCAAACAAAACGGTGATTCTTTAATGGTAAATATTGTTTTACTTGAACCAAGAATGCCAGGAAATGTTGGTACTATTGGTAGACTTTGCTATGCTATAGGTGCAAAACTACACCTTATTAAACCTTATGGATTTGGTGAGATTACAGAAAAAGCAGTAAGAAGAGCAGGGCTTGACTACTGGGAACATTTAGAAGTTCATGAGTATGAAAATATAGAAGATTTTTGGTCTAAACACCCACTTAGTGAAAAACATTACTTTGCAACAACAAAAACACAACAAAAATATTTTGATGTAAACTACAATACAGATGACTTTTTATACTTTGGTAGAGAAGATGCAGGACTTCCTGAAGATCTACTAGATATGCATCCAAGCGGTTGTATCACTATTCCGATGGTTGCAGATGCAAGAAGTTTAAATATCGCAAATGCTGTATCTGTAGTAGCTTATGAGGCTATAAAACAAAATATAGAAAAGTTTTAGGCATTATGGAAAATATTAGTGAATTAATGCAGCAAGCAACCAATGAAGAAAACATAATATATGCAATCTTCAGTGGTGTAAGAAAAAATGCTGAAAAAACTTTCAATAAAGTAACTATAAAAAAAGTAGTTATTCAAAATGAAACAAAACATCATTTTGAATATTTTTATGATAAAAATGTAGAACATAAAAATCTTAATAATGATGAGACAATAAGTGAAATGTCTGAGTTGATGGAAACACACTTTAAGCAAGCTATTATCCATACTGTAGAGTCTGATTATCAAATATTAGTAAATAAAAAAGGGAAAAGTAGGATAATAAAGAAAAAACCTACTCGTAAGTTTGAAGTTACATCTCATAATAAAAAGAAAAACTATATTTTAAATGAAGGTGATAAAACACCATTTTTAATTGAGCTTGGAATCATGACTAAAGATGGAAAAATTGTAAACTCAAAATATGATAAGTTTAAACAAATAAATCGTTATTTAGAATTAGTATCTGATTGTATCCCTTATTTAGATAAAAATAAAACAATTCGAATCATCGATTTTGGATGTGGAAAAGCATATCTTACTTTTGCCCTTTATGATTATCTTGTGTTAAAAATGGGATACAATGTAGAAATTGTGGGTTTAGATTTAAAAGAAAATGTTATTAAATTTTGTTCTAATTTAGCTCAAAAGCTACATTATGATGATTTACGATTTGAACAAGGAGACATCAAAGGATTTAACCAGTTTTCAGATGTAGATATGGTTATCTCTTTGCATGCTTGTAATACAGCCACAGATGAAGCTCTTGCAAAAGCTGTAAACTGGGGAGCTAAAGTAATTTTAGCAGTACCATGTTGCCAGCATGAATTTCTAAAGAAAATTAAAAATGATAAGATGATCCCTATGATGAAGTATGGAATTATTAAAGAAAAACTAGCTTCATTACTTACTGATAGTGTTAGAGCAAATGTACTAGAGATTATGGGCTATCGTACGCAAGTATTAGAATTTATAGATATGGAACATACTCCAAAAAATATCATGATTAGAGCTTTCTTTGATGATAATTCAAATTTAGAAAAAGTTCTAAAAGAGTATAAACAATTTAAAAATGAATGGAATATCTCCCCTTATATAGAAGAGGCTTTTGGAAAAAAACTAACAGATAGATTAGATTAAACCTTGATTGACTAAGACTCAACTTTGTGATATAATATATTAAATTTATATATTATTTATTCAATCAAGGAATTTAAATGGCAAACAAAAGTTTATACGAAACACTAGAGCTACAAGAAAATGCTACAGCTAGTGAAATCAAAAAAGCATATAGAAAATTGGCAAAACAATACCATCCAGATATCAATAAAACAAAAGAAGCAGAAGAGAAGTTTAAAGAGATCAATGCTGCGTATGAAGTTTTAAGTGATGAAAAAAAGAAATCACAATATGATATGCATGGTGATAATATGTTTGGTGGTCAAAACTTCCATGACTTCGCACAAGGACAAGGTGCAGGAGTAGATCTAGATGATATTTTAAGAAGTATGTTTGGTGGTGGCGGTGCTGCTGGTGGATTTGGCGGTGGAGGCTTCGGTGGAGCTCAAGGATTTGGTGGTGGATCACCATTTGGAAATCAAGGTTTTGGTGGATACCAACAGCCTGATTTAGATAGTCAAGCACAAATTACAATCCCTTTTGATGTAGCTATTTTAGGTGGAAAACAAAATGTTTCTATTCAAAATGATAGTTTTGATATTAAGATCCCTGAAGGTATTAAAGATGGTCAAAAAATTAGAGCAAAAGGAAAAGGTAGATCTCATGGTTCACAAAGAGGTGATCTAATCTTGAAGATTAATGTAGCTGCAAGTCCAGAGTATGAAAGAGAAGATGATGACTTAATAAAAAAGTTTGATCTATCTTTAAAAACTGCACTTTTTGGTGGAAAAGTGGAGATCAAAACTATTCATAAAACACTTACTTTAAAAGTTCCACAAAATACAAAGCAACTACAAACATTTAGAGTAAAAGAGTTAGGTGCACTAAATTCTAAAACAAAAATAAAAGGTGATCTATATTTAAAAGCAAATATTATTTTACCAAAACTTGATGAATTAGATGATGACTTAGTGGCATTATTAGAAGAGAAACTACCAAATTAAAAGGATAGATCATGGCTAACTATTGTGATGAACCAGTTTATTTAATCAGTAATGTAGCACAGATGTTAGATATACATCCACAAACACTTAGACAGTATGAAAGAGAAGGGTTAATTATCCCTTCTAGAACAGATGGAAAGATTAGACTGTATTCACAAGTAGATATTGATAAGATAAAATATATTTTACATCTTACTAGAGTTATTGGAGTGAATATAGCTGGTGTAAAAATGATCTTAGAACAAAATGAAAAAATATTTATTTTAGAAGAGCAAGTTTCTCAATATGAACTAAAATTCCAAGAAGTTACAAGGTATGGGGCTAGTGGAACAAAAAATGCACTTGTAGTGCAAAAATCTTCCTTTGATATAGTAGTTT
>CBFHVJ010000063.1:0-7820 GCA_965659435.1 uncultured Arcobacteraceae bacterium | reverse complement strand
AAATCGTGACCTTCTGGGAATATCTCAACATCACTTAGATCAATATTGAATCCATCTAATATATTTATTTTACTATTTTCAAACTCAGAACAATTGAGAATCTTATCAAGCTCCTTCAAGTATGATGGGGAACTACCTTCCTTATTAGCACTTGCCAAATCTAATGTTCTTGAAAATGATATATCACCAATATTATCTTTTAATGTGGGTAATATATCAAACTCATCTGCACTTTTAGAATTTACTTCTAGTATCTCTTTATTTATACCCTCAGGTATATTCTCTTCAAAGACTGGCGGTACGCCATCCAAATGGTGAGGTAGTAGTTGTAACTGCATTGTAGCAATTGGTTGTAATGAAATATCCACAAGGTATTCATTAAGATAATAAAATACATAGGAATCATCTAATTTAAATAATATGCCTGTTGCGATGTCACTTTTATAAATATATAAAAATTTATATCTTTTATAGTGTGCTTGAATTTTATCAATACGATACTTTGTAGCAGAAGCCTGACCTTCTTTAAATACTCTACGGGAATCACATAATTCTTTTAGTATTCTTTCTAATGCTCTTGGGTTAATTTTCGACTGAAACTTAAGAGCTATTTCTTTTAAGCTTAATGCTTGTTTTTCCTTTAAAAGAATATCTAAACACTCTATGGTGTCCCTAGATAACTTATGTTTCCTCATTTAAGCATATCTCCACTTTATTTTATTTAATATTAAGACTATAGCACAAAAAACCACTTATTTCAAGATTAATATTAAATATATATTAAAATATGTGGAGATATACTTAAATGGTCATATTTAGGAGTATGTTCCTAATCTACACACTAAAATATCTTAAAGAATAAAATGTGTTACTTTTTATCATAAAATATTCTTATCTACTATATAATTGATCATTAAATTTTTCAACAAGGGGTTAGTATGGCACAAAAGGCGATACGAGAATATGATGGTAAAGCATTATTTTCAAAACAATGGGAAAACTACTTTAGCGGATTTCACTACGGTTTTAAATCAGTTCTAGTTACAAGTGGAGCAGATTTACTAAAACTTGCTGAGCAACATGGATTTGAATGGTTAAAGCAAGAGCCACTAGTAGCAAAGCCTGATATGTTATTTGGTAAAAGAGGTAAAAACGATCTAGTACTATTCAAAGATCAAAAGCCTGGAGATGTTTCTTTAGAAGTAGCTGCTAAATGGATCGATGAGAAGATGTCTCACGATGTGACACTACTTTCTGGTCAACATGGACGATTAACTCACTTTGTAGTTGAGCCATTTACTCCACATACACAAGAGCAAGAATACTACATCTCAGCAACTACTGTTGGTGAAGATGATGTACTTTACATGTCTGCTGAAGGTGGTATGGAAGTTGAAGAAGGTTGGGATGACAAAGTAACTGAAGTTAATATCCCTATTACTATGAGTGATGCAGATATGGAACATGCAGTAAAAGCAAATATCCCTGCTGATATTCCTGCAGAGAACAAAGAAGCATTCGCATCATTTGCTATTGCATTCTTCAAGTTCTACAGAGATATGAACTTTGCATACTTAGAGATCAATCCAATTGTTATGCTTGAAAATAATGACATGGCTATTCTAGACTTAGTTGCAAGACTAGATGATACTGCTGGATTTATGATGAAAGAGAAATGGGGAGAGGTTGAATACCCAACTGCATTTGGTATGGATGAACTTTCAGATGAAGAAAAAGCTATGGCAGATGCAGATAGCAAATCTGGAGCTTCATTAAAACTAACAGTTCTTAACCCACTTGGTAGAATCTGGACTATGGTTGCTGGTGGTGGTGCATCAGTTGTATATGCTGATACTATTGCAGACTTTGCAGAAGCAAATGGTGGAAGTATTAGTGACTTAGCAAACTATGGTGAGTACTCTGGTGGTCCAACTACTGGTGAAACTAAATTCTATGCAGATACTATTTTTGATCTTATGACTAGACATAAAGATCCAGAAGGTAGAGATAAGATCTTAATCATTGGTGGAGCTATTGCAAACTTTACAGATGTTGCAAAAACATTCACAGGTATTATCCAAGCATTTGAAACTTATGCAGATAAGTTAAAAGAGCACAATACTAAGATCTATGTAAGAAGAGGTGGACCAAACTACGAAAAAGGTCTAAAAGATATTAAAGAAGCTGCTGATAGATTAGGTTTAACTATTGAAGTATACGGTCCAGATACACATGTAACTGATATCGTAAGAATGGCTTTAGAGAAGTAAGGGGAAGAGATGGCACAATTATATACTAGAGATACACAAGCAATATTTTGGAATAACAACAGATCAGCAATCCAAAGAATGCTTGATTATGATTATACAATTAAAAGAGACACTCCATCGGTTGCAGCTATTGTAGCTCCAACTTTTTCTGGAAAATTTGATAAATTCTTCTGGGGTGGTGATGAGATTATGATCCCTACTTTTAAAACAACTGCTGAAGCAAAAGCTAACCAGCCACAAGCTGATGTTTTAATTAACTTCGCTTCTTTTAGAACTGCATATGATGTAACTATGGAGGCACTAGAAATTGGTGGATTTAACTCTATCATGGTTACTGCTGAAGGTATCCCTGAAAGATTATCAAGAAAGATGAACCAAGAAGCAAGAAACAAAGATGTTATTGTTATTGGACCTGCAACAGCTGGTGGAATTAGCCCAGGTGCATTTAAAATTGCAAATGTTGGTGGAACAATCTCAAATATCGTAAACTCTAAACTTCATAGATGTGGTTCATGTGGATTAGTTACAAGATCTGGTGGATTATTTAATGAGCTTTCAAACATCATCTCAATCAATGCAGATGGTATTGCTGAAGGTATTGCTATTGGTGGAGATAGATTCGTAGGATCTGTATTCATTGACAATATGTTAAGAATGGAAAAAAATCCAGATGTTAAATATATGGTTTTACTTGGTGAAGTTGGTGGTACTGAAGAGTACAAAATCATCGAAGCTATCAAAGATGGTAGAATCACGAAGCCAGTAATTGCATGGTGTATTGGTACTATTGCTAAGCACTTCTCAACTGGTGTTCAGTTTGGTCATGCAGGAGCATCTGCAAATGCTGAAGCTGAAACTGCTGAAGCTAAAAACAAAGCAATGGCTGAAGCTGGTATCTTTGTACCATCATCATTCAATGATCTTCCAAACCAAATCAATAAGGTTTACACTCAATTAAGAGAAGAGGGAATTATCACTGATATTCCTGAGCCAGCTATGAATGAGGTTCCAAAAACTAGAAGATCTAAACAATTCATCTGTACTATTTCAGATGATAGAGGTGAAGAAGCTCACTACTGTGGATTCCCAATCTCATCTGTAGCAACTCCTGAAACTGGATTTACAGTTGGTGATGTGATGTCTATTTTATGGTTCAAGAAAAGATACCCAAGATGGGCTGTTGATTTCTTAGAAACTGTACTTAAAACTGTAGCAGACCATGGTCCTGCTGTATCTGGAGCACACAATGCAAAAGTAACAGCTAGAGCTGGTAAAGATGTAATTTCTTCTTTAATTGCTGGTTTATTAACTATTGGTCCAAGATTTGGTGGTGCTATTGATGGTGCAGCTAAATACTTCAAACATGCAGATGATAATGATATGACACCTGCAGAGTTCTTAAAATATATGAAGGGTGAAGGTGTTCCAATTCCAGGAATTGGTCATAGAATCAAATCATTAAAGAACCCAGATTTAAGAGTTGAAGGATTAAAGAAATTTGCACAAGAGAACTTCCCAAGTACTCCATTATTAGATTATGCACTTAGCGTTGAGCAAGTAACTACATCTAAAAAAGAGAACTTAATTCTTAACGTTGATGGTACTATTGGTATCTTAATGGTTGATATGTGGAGAGCTTTAGGTTACACAGATGATGAAATTAAAGTATTTATTGATGCGGGTGCATTAAATGCATTCTTCATCTTAGGTAGATCTATTGGATTTATCGGTCATATCCTTGATGAGAAGAGACTTGCTATGCCTATGTATAGACATCCAATGGATGATATCCTTTATCAAGTTGATAAAGCAGAAGAACTATAATAGTTTTTCTGCTATAATTTCAAAATAAGGTCACCTTTGGTCAAGGTGGCTTTTTTTTATGTCTTTTAAAAAATCCTTTTCCCTTATAGAACTTATATTTGTCCTTGTACTTATTGGTATTACACTTTCCTTTACTATTCCAAATAGAAGCTATTCAGACTTAGATCTTGCAACACAAAGGGTCATCACCTATTTAAAACATACACGATATTTAGCGATGATAGATAACAAATACCAAATAGATGATCCTATGTGGTATAAAGAACGATGGACACTAAAATTTCAAAACTGTAGTAAAAGTATAGGTGGATTATATTTTGTAGTTTTTAGTGATGAAAATAGAAAAGGTAGCCCAAACAAAGATGAATGTGCAAAAGACCCACTAAATTCTAGATGGCTTTATTCCCATTGGGATTGTAATCCCTCACAAGATGAATCAAAAAATATTTTACTCACAAAAAAATATGGTGTTACAAAAGTGGACATAAGTTGCAATGCAACCTCAACAATAGGACAAATTAGCTTCGACAAAACTGGTCAAGCATACGCAAGACTTGGTACAAAACCAGAAGATATTGATAAATATAGATTAAATGAGAAGTGTTTTATCACACTTTATGACAAAGAGGAAAACTTTAAAAAAATAGTTATAGAGCCAAATACTGGTTATATTTATGAAGCCAACTAAAAAATTTAGTCGAACTTCATAGAGAAATCAAGCCAAGTAGCTTGATGGATAATCGATCCACTACTAATAGCATCTATACCACTTTCTAAATAGCTTTGGATATTTTCTTGAGTGATGTTACCACTTGCTTCTAAAAGAACATGAGGGTGATGTTCTTTTCTATAATTTGATACTTCTGTAATTTGTGCTGGTGTCATATTATCACACATAATAATATCACCACCAGCTTCCATAGCCTCAACACTTTGAGCAAATGTCTCACATTCTATCTCTATTTTTGTAACCCAAGAGATTCTTTTTCTTGCTGTTACTATAAACTCTTTTAAATTTGGAATCGTTTTAAGGTGAGTATCTTTTAACATTAGACAATCATCAAGTCCTAGTCTATGGTTGATTGCTCCACCAACTCTACTTGCATACTTTTCAAAACCTCTAAGCTGTGGTCTTGTTTTTCTAGTATCTAAAAGTACCACTTCACTATCACCCATAAGTGCTTTATATTTTGCTGCACTTGTAGCAATACCTGAAGCGTGTTGTAGAAGATTTAAAAATGTTCTTTCACTACTTAAAAGAATTGATGCTTTCCCTTCAAGCTCTGCAATCACATCACCTTTTTGAACTTTATCACCATCTCGCAATAAAAACTTACAATCAAATTTTTCTGTTCTTGCTAATACTTTAGCATATTTTACACCTGCTAAAATACCATCATCTTTTGCAACTACCCTTGCACTAAATCTACCTTTAGGTGCGATATCAAAAAAAAGGTCCCCTCTTCCATTATCTTCTACAATTGCATTTTTTACAAATTTTTTAATATTAATCATCTACTCTTCTACCCTCTATTTTTACGTAAAGCAAATTTTACATTAAATTAGTTAAAATTGCGGTAATAATTAAATAAGTAAGGTAAACTATTATGATTGACATTAAGGCACTTCAAAGAGATTTTGAAACTACAAGTATGGCACTTCAAAGAAAAGGTGTCGATGAGAATACTCTTGAAGCACTAAAAGAGCTAAGTAATAATGCAAAAGCTAAAAGACAAGAGATGGAGTCTTTACAAGCTGAGCAAAATAGTTTATCTTCACAATTTGGACTTTATAAAAAAGAGGGTAAAGATATCACACCTCTACAAGAGCAAATATCTACACTAAAACAAAACAAACAAAAATTTGAAGATGAAGTAAGAGAGCTAGAAGATCAAATGATCTCTTTAGCACTAGGAATTCCTAACCTTCCAGATACAAATGTTCCAGATGGAAAAGATGAGGATGAAAATGTTGTTTTAGCAACTATTGGTGAAGTAAAAGAATTTAATTTCACACCAAAAGAACATTGGCAATTAGGTGAAGAACAAGGACTGATTGACTTTGAAAGAGGTGTAAAATTGGCAAAAAGTAGATTTGCTGCACTAAAGGGTATGGGTGCAAGATTAGAAAGAGCTTTGATTAACTACTTCTTAGACTTTAATCGAGAAAGAGGATTTGAAGAGTGGTATGTTCCATTTATGGCAAATTCGAATGCTCTGCAAGGAACTGGTCAACTTCCAAAGTTTGGAGATGATCTATTTAAAATCGAAGGTGAAGATCTATACTTAATCCCTACTGCTGAAGTTTCTCTTACAAATCTTTACAATGATGAAATTGTACCAGAGTCTGAACTACCTATGCTACTAACTTCTTACACTCCATGTTTTAGAAAAGAAGCAGGAAGTGCTGGTAGAGATACTAGAGGAATTATCAGACAACACCAATTTGATAAAGTTGAGATGGTGGCTATTACTAAGCAAGATCAATCTGAAGAAGTTTTTGAAAAAATGGTTGATTGTGCAAGTGATCTTTTAACTTCACTTGGTCTTCCTCATCAAAAAGTACAGCTTTGTACGGGTGATTTAGGATTTAGTGCAGCAACTACAATTGACCTTGAAGTTTGGTTACCTGGGCAAGGGAAATTTAGAGAGATCTCATCTATTTCAAATACAAGAGATTTCCAAGCAAGAAGAGCAAAGATAAGATATAAAGATGGAAAGAAAAATGTTCTAGCTCATACATTAAATGGAAGTTCATTAGCTGTTGGTAGAACACTAGTAGCTATTATGGAAAACTACCAACAAGAAGATGGGACTATTGCAATCCCTGATGTTCTTAAAAAGTATTTATAGTCATTTATGTATAAACAAGCATTAGAGTTAATTGAACAATCTAGATACATACTAATAATAACTCATATTAATCCTGATGCTGATACATTATCATGTTCATTAGCTTTAAGTAACTACTTTAAAGAAAACAAAATAAAACATGCTATTTTCAATAAAATGAAAGAGCTTCCTAGAAATATCGATTTTCTAGATAACTATCATAAAATTCACAATCAACTACCAAGGTTTTATGATCTAGTTATCGCTGTTGATTGTGCAAATATCAAAAGAGTAGGTATTGAACTTGATACTACTATTCCTATTATAAATATTGACCATCACCAATCTAATGAGAATTTTGGTACAATCAATATTGTAGATGATAAAAAGTCTAGTAGTGCTGAAGTGTTATTTGATTTCTTTGAACAAAATAGTTTAACAATATCAAAAACAGTTGCTCAGGCTCTTTATGTAGGTATATATGAAGACTCTATTGGTTTTACAGCACCTAGATGCGATAGTAAAACATTTCAAAAAGTAAATCATCTAGTAAGTTTAGGAATTGATCCAAGTTTTATAGCTGATAAACTTTTACGAAGAGAATCATTAGCAAAATATAGACTTATGCCATTAGTATTAGGTAGCCTTGAACTTCATCTTGAAGGAAAAGTAGCATCAATATATGTAACTCAAAAGTGGTTACAACAAAGTGGAGCAACATACACTGACTGTGAAGAGTTTGTAAATATGGTTTTACGAATAGGTGTTGTAGATATAGCAATGTTTTTTAGATACTCAAAAGGTGTGACTAGAGTATCATTAAGAAGTAAGAATGATATTGATGTTTCAAAAATTGCATCACATTTCAATGGTGGTGGCCATAAAATGGCTGCAG
>CBFHVJ010000062.1:0-8114 GCA_965659435.1 uncultured Arcobacteraceae bacterium | reverse complement strand
AAAAATATCACACAACTACCAAGTTGTAATACACCTTTTGAAGGTTTGTATAATGTAGGTGATACAGTATTTGCAGGGCAGGGGTGGCCTGGAGTTGCTCTTGGAGTTGAAGTTTTACAAAGGCATTTAGATGGAAGCGTATGAATTAAAAATATCAAATAAAGATTGGCTATATATAAGTATTATAGGTACACTATTTGGATTTTTTATATCACTGTTTTTTTACTTTTTAAACGGGATGTTCAGTAATATTTCAACTATAGCTTTTGGAACATTTAGTGGTCTTATTATTACACTATTTTCTTCAATATTTATATCTCTATCAAATAACCATGTTTTACCTAAATTAAATCAAAAGTTTTGGTATATTGTAAGTTTTGGTTTTTCATTTTTAAGTGGAGCTTTGGGTTTTTTATTTTCCTACTCGGTATTTTATACAATTGAAACAAAAATCACTGACATAATAGAACCATATAGTCTATATCTTACACTTACAGTTGGTTCACTAACATTTTTAATAGGTCTTGTTTTACATCAATTTATATCTATGAAATATAAAAATGAGTCTATTAAAAACGAAATACTTGACTCAAAAATAAAAGCACTAGAAAATGAACTTAATCCTCACTTTTTATTTAATGCCTTAAACTCTATGAGTGAATTAGTTTATATAGATAGTAAAAAAGCAGAAAGTTCAATCTTAAATCTATCAAAGTTTTTAAGAAATGCAATTAAAACAGATAGTTTAATAGATATAAAAGATGAGCTAGATATGGTGAAAACTTATGTTAATATTGAAAATATAAGGTTTGATGATAGTATTAAACTTCATATATCAAATAACACTATAAATAATATAAAACTGCCAAAATTTTCAATCCAGTTGTTAGTTGAGAATGCCATAAAACATGGGTTTGAAAATAAAAAATTAAATATCTATATAGATATAAAAGATGATATAACAGTTTGGAATGATGGTAAAATAACAAATAATTTAAAGTTTGGCACAGGGTTGTCAAACCTGAACAATAGACTAAAACTTTTAGATGTTGGGAAACTTTTATACGAAGATGGAGAGAATATGAGATTTAAAATATATTTAAAAGAGGGAATTAAAAAATGAAAATACTAATCGTAGATGATGAAAAGCTAGCAAGCTCAAGGGTAAAAAGAATACTAAATGAGCTTGGACATGAAGATATAACAGTTTTTAATGACTCTTTAGAAGCCTCAGAAAACATAGTAAAAAATAGATACGATATAGTATTTTTAGATATACAGATGCCAAATATAACTGGACTTGAACTTGCAAATAAGATACTTGAACTTGAACCAAAAACATTTATAATATTTCAAACAGCATTTGATCAATTTGCTATTGAAGCATTTAAAATTGGTGGTGTTGATTATATATTAAAGCCAACAACAAAAGAGAGTATAGAAAGTTCTTTATCAAAAGTAAAAAAATATATTCAAACACACTCAGAAACTAATAGTAAAAAGATTATGGGTAAAAGAGGTAATAAAATATATCTAATAGAGGTAGATGATATTTTTTATATAAAAGCAGATCTTGATGAAGTGATTATAAGAATTAAAGAAGCAGATGTTTATGTAAGAAAAAAGATAGGAGATATGAATAAACTTCTCTCAAATAAAAACTTCTTCAGAATACATAGATCAATAATAGTAAATGTAGATAAAATAAAATCTATGGAAAGTGGTGAACAGTCAAAACTACAAATCTCTTTTGAAGGAATAGATGAAACAGTTACAAGTAGTAAAGATGGAGCTAAAGAGTTTAGAGAGTATCTAGAAAGAAGAAGTTTATAATTAGTTAACAAATTTTACCTACTAGTGATATAAAAAAATGTTATAGTATTTATATAAAATCTATAGGAGGATATAGTTATGAGAGAAATAGCGATATCAGGAGCTAGTGGATTTGTTGGCTCTAGTTTAATAAAATATTTCGAAAACAATGGTGATAAAGTTACTCAAATAAAAAGAACAGATCTTTCAAATCAAGATAGATTAGTTCAACTTTTGGATGCTAAAGATCTTGTGATAAATTTAGCAGGAGCAAATATCATAAATAGATGGAGCCAATCATATAAAAAACTTCTATATTCAAGTCGTATAGAGACTACAAAAGCATTAGTAAGTGCTATGGATAAAATTTCATCAAAACCAAAACTATTTATATCTACAAGTGCTGTTGGGATATACAAAAATGATGATGTTTATGATGAAAACACTACAAATTTAAATGATGATTTTTTAGCAGAGCTTTGTAAAGATTGGGAAAATGAAGCTTTAAGGGCAAATGAGCTTGATATAAGAACAGCAATATTTAGATTTGGTATAGTTTTAGGAAAAGGTGGAGGTGCATTATCTAAGATGCTTACACCTTTTAAACTTGGGCTGGGTGGAACTATTGGTGATGGTTCACAAGCTTTTTCTTTTGTACACATAGATGATCTGGTAAACTCTTATGAGTATATCTTAAACAATGAAAATTTAGATGGTGTATTTAATCTAACAGCACCAACTCCTACAACAAACTATGGTCTTACAAAAGCGTTGGGAAATGCTTTACATAGGCCTACAATTTTACCAGTACCGCAATTTGTTTTAAATCTTATTTTTAGCGAAGGTGCAAAAGTATTAACAGATGGTCAAAGTGCAATTCCCAAAAAACTTATTGATAGTGGATTTAAATTTAAGTATCAAACAATAGATGATACGATAGAGTCACTCCTTTAAATTTATAAAATGACAATTTTTAAATACAAAAAAACTTAAATAAACTATAAACTACTATCATAAATCATAAAGGAGAATTATGAAAGTAGTTTTAACAATAGCTGGTAGTGACTCAAGTGGAGGCGCTGGCATACAAGCAGATCTAAAAACATTTGAAGCTTTTGGAGTATTTGGAGCGAGTGTAATTACTGTTTTAACAGCCCAAAATACAAAAGGAGTGACGCAAATAGCTTCACTTGAGCCTAGTTTTATAAAAGCTCAACTTGATGCTGTATTTGATGACTTTGATGTGGCAGCAGTAAAAATAGGTATGCTCTTTTCCAATGAGATTATAGATGTAGTTAGAGATTTTATCAAAGATACTAAAATACCAGTGGTATTTGATCCAGTATTTATCTCTAAAGCTGGTAGTAAGCTTTTAAGTGATGATGCAATTGAAAATATGAAATCACTCTTACCATATGCTACAGTAACAACACCAAATCAATTTGAAGCAAAAGAGATATTTGGGTATGACTCTAATAACAATACTTTATATGATAACAATACACCTGTTATTATTAAAACAGGTGTAAAAGAAAATAAAAGTATTGATAGTTTGTATAAAGATGGTAAAAGAGTAGATTTTGAATCTCCTTATTTAGATACAAACAATACACATGGAACTGGGTGTAGTTTTAGTAGTGCCATTGCAGCTAATCTTGCTCTTGGGAAAACTCTAGAAGATGCAATTGTAATCTCTAAAAAATTCATATATCAAGGTATTAAAAATGCGCCTTCTCTTGGAAATGGAAAAGGTCCAATTGCACATAAAAAAGGGGTAGAATTATGTCAGTAAATTTAGAAGGGCTTTATGTAATTAGTGATGACTTATTAACACCTGAAGAGACTATTTATGAACAAATTGAAGAGAGTTTAAAAGGTGGAGCTAAAATAGTTCAATTACGAGATAAAAAAAGTGATGAAGATCACATAGAGCAAAAAGCTATAAGAATTCAAAAGTTGTGTGAAAGTTACGGGGCTTTATTTGTACTTAATGACAAAATAGAACTAGCTATAAAGCTTCAATGTGGTGGTCTTCATATAGGTAAAAGTGACCATGAAAGATTTGATGAGATTAGATCTAAGTTCAACGGAGTAATAGGAGTTTCTTGTTATGGAGATATAGAGTTAGCTAAAAAGTTTGAAATAGCAGGAGCTGATTATGTGGCTTTTGGTTCATTTTTTACAAGTCCTACAAAACCAGATTCAAATATAGTGCCACTTGAAATTATAAAACAGGCAAAAGAGATACTTGATGTACCAGTATGTGCTATTGGTGGTATCTCAACAACTAATTTAGAACAAGTACTAGATTATAAACCAGATATGATAAGTGTTATTAGCGATATTTGGAGTAGTGAGAATATAACTTCACAATCACTTAAGTACTCTAAAAATTATTAATTGACATAAAAACAGTACAAAAAAATATATATAATTGATAAGCTTACATTAGAATAAAAATAAGGAGAAGATATGAATAGTATCAAAGTAGAATTAGAATGGTTTTTAAATCCTGATCACTTACCAATGGTAGCAGGTGTGGTTACAGGTAAATATAAAGAGGCAGGAATTGATGTAGAAATAATTGCTCCAGAAGAACATTATGATGGATTTGAAAGGTTAGAAAGTGGAACTATTGATATTCACTGTAATGAACCTTTACACTTATATGAACACCACTATGATGGCTTAAAATCTTTAGGTTGTTTTTTTGAGACTAACGGTGGAGTTATGATAAGAGCTGACAGAGTTGAAAAACTAAAAGCGAATGAAAAAATTAAGATTACAACACCAGCTGCTAATGAAGTAACTGATAAAATTGGATTTGAGATATTAAAAAGATACGCAGATCAAGAGGGATTTGAATTAAGTAGAGAAAATGTAGAGTTTGTAGAGACAGACTTTTGGCATATCACTAATATGAAAAATGATGAGAGTTTTGATGGAGCATGGTTATGTTTCTATAACTTTGAAGGTATAGAAGCCCAAATGGAAAATTTTGATAATCTGTTTATCGATCAACATTTAAGTCCATATCCAAATTTTTCAGCATTAGAGTTTATGACTACACAAGAAACAGTTGATAAAAAAGGTGATGCACTTTGTAAGTTTGTAGAAGTAACAGGACAAATGGCTAAGTATTGTCAAGAAAATGTTGAAGCTGCAAAAGAGATGTTCTATGAATATTCTAAAGATGAGAAATCAGAACTTATGGATAAAATCATAGAAGATACAATACCAAGATTTGAAACAGATATAAAAGCTGATGACAAAAGATGGTATGATTTATATAAATTTTTAGAAGGGCTAGATCTTGTTAAGCTAAATGACAATCAATATAATGCGATTTGGGAAACTAAAGGTCATTAGTGAAAATTGCAATAATAGGAGCAGGATTTAGTGGTTCACACATCTATCATCTTTTAAAAAAAGATGGTCATGATGTGAAAATATTTGAAAAATCACGAGGTGCTGGTGGAAGATGTAGTACTAGATATATTAATGATAAATTAATAGATCATGGTACTGCCTTTTTTGAAGCTAACAATCAAAGCTTTAAAGATTTCTGCCAATTAAAAGTGGAAGAAAATATATTAATCAAAAACGAAAATAGTTACTATCCTACAAATGGTATAAATAAGCTCTGTTCCTCTATGATAAATGATTTAGACTTTATAAAAAATAGAAAAATTTTATCTGCAAAGAAGATAAATAATTTTTGGGTTTTAACAGATGAAAATAATGTAAAATATGAAAATTTTGATAAACTTATCATAACTATACCTGTTCCACAACTATTGCAAATGGATATTCAATTAGACAATACTATAGTTGAACAACTAAAAAATGTAAAATATAATTCTATAGCTACAATTATGGTATATTCTCACACTTTACAAAATATAATGAATCCAAAACTAATAAATGACAAAAGTTTCAAAAAAGTAGTTGATAACTCATCTAAATATGAATTTTCTAATTTTAGTTCATATGTTATACACTTAAATGAAGAGCTGACTAATCAACAAAACTTTAACTCTAAAGATGAAGTTGAGAAGTTTACAGTGAAAAAAGTATTTGATATATCAGGTATTGATTTAAAAGATGAGTTTCACATAGTTCCACATTTTTGGAAGTATGCTTTTGTTAAAAAAAGTTTAGAGGAAGATTATATATATGATAGTGAATTATCTTTGGGATTATGTGGTGACTATTTTAATGGGTCTAATCTTGAAGGTGCATATTTGAGTTCAAAGAGATTGTATGAGAAAGAGTTTAGATAATACTTTTGTAATTGGCGATGTTCATGGGTGTTACCATACACTTATAAATCTAATCAAACAGTTTCCAAAAGGTGCTAAACTTATTTTTGTAGGAGACTTATGTGACAAGGGTGATTTTTCTAAAGATGTTATAGAGTTTGTAAAAAGTAACAATTACCCTTGTGTAAAAGGAAACCATGAACATCTCTTTGAAAAATATATTATAGATGCTGTAGAAAATGATATACATAGTCCTTGGAGTAGTGATAAAAGATATGGTGGATTGCAATGTATCCAAAGCTACAAAGGTGATACTAACCTAATAAAAGAGCATCTAAAGTGGATAAAGACACTCCCTACATATATTCAAATAGATAAGTATTTTATAACTCATGGCTTTGGCTTAGAGTATTATGACAACAAAGATGATAATAATTACTATAATGACTTTTTACTCAATAGAATATATAACGACACGGTTGAGCCAGAGGTTAAACGGGATATCATAAATATTTTTGGTCATTGTGTATTTGATGAAGTTCAAACTGGTAATAAATATATTTGTTTAGACACAGGATGTTCAAATGGTGGTAAGTTAAGTGCTATAGAGTTAGGAACTAACAAAGTTTATCAAGAGTCTATGGATAGTCGAGATTCATCATATGTTTTAAAAGAGCTAAAGCTTGATAATATAGATATAGTTAATTTTAATATTAATGAAATAAATAATATTACTTTAGATGTAAGCTGTAAATATAAAGAGTTTGATGTTGTTTCAAATGAAGTTTTAGAATATATTAAAAACAATTTTCCAAATGAAGCAAGAAAAACAATTTTGGCAATGAAAAATAGATTAATTATTTTTCCTAAACAAGTTAGCAAAATATTAAATTAAATAATAGAGGATATATTATGGGATTAATTACTAAAGAATATCTAGAAAAAATGAGTTTAAATGAAATGCAAGAAACACATGAGAGTGAGATTGAATTACTAAATGAGATATTTCAAATTATTGATAAATTACAAAAAGGTGATACTAATAGAAGTGAATTAGAAAATAAACTTTTTTTATATATAGATCACGTTAAAGAGCATTTTGAAAGTGAAGAAAATTTTATGAAAGAATATGGTGATCCAACATTTGAAGCACATAAAATGGCTCATGATATGTTTATTGCAGATATAAATTATGCCCAAATGATTTGGAAAAATAATGATGACATTGAAAAAATAATCAGTGTAGTCAAAAAAGCACCTGAATGGTTGATCTCACATGTAAATACAGTAGATAAACCAACTGCAGATTTTCTGTCTTTCAAAATGGGACAAACTCTTCATAAAGTTGAAGAAGAGATGAGTTTAGATGAGATTGCATTTGAATTAGAGCTTGCAGGAGTAAATAGAGACAAAATGAATAAACTATTATCTTCTATAAAAAGAAGTGGATTTAATGCAAAAGATATTGATAAAAAACTTGAAGTGATGGGATATGCTCCTGTTTTTACTATTTATGACTAAAAAGTTATAAAATAAACTTTATTTATATGATATAACAATTTTCTATAATCAACTAGCTTTAAATGTATACAAAACATCTTCTCTTTCAATTAAAATAGTATATAAAATAAAGGAAATACAATGATTACTTCAGCAAACGAATATGAAACAAAATCAATTATTTATGGTTATTATGATGGTCTAAAAGGATTTGTAGCATATAATAAAATAGGTTGTAAAAAATTAAATTCAATATACTGTAAAATAAGTAATAAGGTATATGCAATATAATTAATAAATTAGATAAGGATTTAATATGAAAAAATATATTTTGCCATTTGTGCTTGGATTATTATTTGTGGGTTGTAGTCAAAAGTACCCTGAACTTGAAACTGTAAAAAGTGTTGATATACAAAAGTACAAAGGCACTTGGTACGAAATAGCTAGATTTGAACACTTTTTTGAAAAAGGGTGTAAAAATGTTACGGCGACATATGAGATTAAAGAAGATGGCGAACTAAAAGTTATCAATAGATGTAC
>CBFHVJ010000061.1:0-8122 GCA_965659435.1 uncultured Arcobacteraceae bacterium | reverse complement strand
GGTATTGATGAGTATAGATCAATCATTATTAGATAGAAGTGGAAGTAAGTGTGAACTATGTGGTTCAGAAGATGGACTATGTGAGTATGTTGTTGCTCCACGAGATGAGAAGGTTTTAGTTTGTGGTACATGTAGTGAGCAGCTAGAAGATAGTAGTAAATTAGATGAAACTCACATGTATTGTTTAAATGATGCTATGTGGAGTGAAATTGATGCAGTTAAAGTAGTGTCATATAGAGTATTTTCACTTATGAATAATCAAGATATGCTTGATATGATGTACCTTGAAGATGATATAAAGCAATGGGCTGAAGATGGACTACCTGCAAAAGTAGATGAAGATGCTCCAATATACAGAGATGCAAATGGTGTTGTTATAAACGCTGGTGATACAGTAGTAGTTGTAAAAGATTTACCCGTAAAAGGTGCAGGTTTTACAGCTAAGCAAGGAACTGCTGTAAGAAATGTAAGTTTAGTTCATGGAGATAATACACATATTGAAGGTAGAGTAAATGGTGTAAAGATTCAAATCAAAACATGTTTTTTAAAGAAGCAATAGTTTAGATGATAGAGATCTTAATATTTTTAATTGGAGCAATTGTTGGAAGTGCAATTGCTTGGTATATTTTAAAAACAAAATTTGATATCCAAACAAATGCTATTTTAAATGAATCAAATATAAAAATCACTTCATTACAAACTCAGCTTGATTTACAATCTGATGCAAAAGATCAGATGAAGCAAGAGTTTGAAAATCTTGCAAATAAGATTTTTGAACAAAAAACAAAACAGTCAAATGACAACCTCTCTTTAGTATTAAATCCTTTTAAAGATCAATTAAAATCTTTTGGAAGTAGAGTTGATGAGATATACAATGAAGAGACAAAACAAAGAGTATCACTTCTAACAGAAATTAAAAACCTTAAAGAATTAAATAACCAAATAAGTTCAGATGCACTCAATCTTACAAAAGCACTAAAAGGTGAAAATAAAACTCAAGGTGATTGGGGTGAGATGATCCTTTCTAAGATCTTGGAACAAACAGGATTAAGAGAAGGGATTGAATATGAAACTCAAGGAAGCTATACAGATGAATCTGGAAAAAGATTACGGCCAGATGTAGTGCTACATCTTCCTGAAAATAAAGATATTATTATAGATAGTAAAGTATCTTTGGTTTCATACTTAAACTATACAAATGCAATAGATGATAGTGAAAAAGAGAAAGCTACAAAAGAGTTAATCAAATCACTTAATACTCATATTAAAGAGCTTAGTGAAAAAAGATATGATCAGATTGAGCAAGTAAAAACACTTGATTTTGTACTGATGTTTATCCCTGTGGAAGCTGCATTTACATTAGCTGCATCAAATGATGCAAAACTATTCAAAACAGCATTTGAGAGTAATATCATGCTTGTGTCACCTTCAACTTTATTTGTAACATTACGAACGATTGAAAATATCTGGAGATATGAACATCAAAGTAACAATGCTCAACAAATAGCAAAAAAAGCAGCTTCTTTATATGATAAGTTTGCAGGATTTGTAAAAGATATGGAAAACATAGGAACACATATCAATAGAACTCAAAAGTCTTATGATGATGCTATAAATAAACTATCAACTGGTAGGGGAAATCTTTTGCGTCAAAGTGAGGCATTTTTGGATTTAGGTGTAAAACCTAAAGGGAAAATCAAAACAAAATTGATTGAAGAGGAAAAGTTAGATTAAGCTCTAACTTTTATTTTCTCTTCTGTTAAAAATCTATCAGTGTACTTAGTACCAAATGGTACGATTGAACCGATAAATAAGATAATACTAAATTTCATAGTAAACTTATATTCTTGGTGTGCTTGTGAAAGCATAATTAAAAACCAAATAAATAGTAAACCGTGTAACATCCCTACAATTTTTGTAGCAACTGGATATCCAAAATAATACTTAAGTGGCATTGCAATAAACAGAAGGACTAAAAATGAGATCCCCTCTGCAAAGTTTATAAATCTAAATTTTTCTAAAGTAGTTTTATTTTTCACTATATTCTTCCTTGTCTACGAATTCATCATCGTAGTATTCATATTCTTCATCATCTGACTCATCACCTTCATAGATAACCTCTCCATCATCTGACACATAAGAGTGGTGACCGGATGTATTTGGACCAAAAGTTTCATATACAGGTACGTAATCATCATCCGGAATAATATTATCTTTTTTCCCACGAGCAACTATATGTATTGGAGTACCTTCAAAATTTAAGGCACCTCTTAGGAAGTTGATAAGATATCTTTTATAACTAAAGTGAAGCATTCTAGGTTTGTTCATCACTAGTGCAAATGTAGGTGGTGCTGATTTAAACTGTGTAGAGAAATATACTCTTAGTCTATTTCCATTTGGACTAGGTAGTGAATGTCTTTGAATAGCAGTTTGAATAATATCATTGATTTTAGATGTAGATACTCTTTGGTTAAAGTTATCATATATCTCAATAAGTTTATCTTGTAGTTTATCTACACTTCTTCCTGTTTTTGCAGAAACTACAACAATTGGTGCATAGTAAAGAAATTTAAACTTTCCTCTAATCTCTTCTACTAGTTTTTCATATGAATGAAGATTTTCATCCCATTTGTTTACCACGATAATAGTTCCAAGTGCAAATTTATCTACAAGCCCTGCAATCTTTTCATCTTGATCAGTAATTGGTTTACTTCCATCTAAAACTACTAGTGCTAGATTTGCTTGAGCAAGCATATCGTTTGTTCTTAAAAGTGCAAATTTTTCTATACCTTCAATTTTCCCACGTCTTCTTAAACCTGCAGTATCAACAAAAGTAATTGTTTTACCTTCATACTCAAATGTCTCATCAACAGGATCAATAGTAGTACCAGCTACTGGAGAAACTACAGATCTTTCTTCACCTACAAGTGCATTTAGAATTGAACTTTTTCCAACATTTACTTTTCCAATAATGGCAACTTTAAGATGATTATCGGGCTCATCTTTTTTTATTTGTTGCTCTTCCTCTTCTAAGTTATCTTCTAAAAGCATATCTTCAATTGAAGGTTCAGATTCATCAAGTATTAAAGTATTTGCTTCTAAGTTTGCTGGAAGCTCATCATAGATCCAGTCAAATAATCTTTTTACACCTCTATTATGTGATACAGAGATTCCAAATAGATTTTTCTCATCGATTCCAAATTGATAGAAATCCCAAAGCATATCTTTCTCTTTGTCATTATCGATCTTATTTACAACTAGTGCAAGTTTTTTTCCTAAAGCTTGTAGTTCATAAAAAAGCTCTCTATCTCTATCATCAGGGATCTTTTTTCCATCAACCATAAATAAAACTATATCAGCTTCTTTTGCTGTTTCAACAGCTTTTCTTTTTACATTTTTGAAGATTTTGTATTCACTACCATCTTCCATGATTTCACCTTGAGACTGACTAATACCACCAGTATCAAGCATTAAAGCTTGTCTATCTAAGATAGTTACTTCATGTCTTCTAATATCTCTTGTTGTACCAGATACATCACTTACAATAGCAATTCTTTTTTTTGCAATTCTATTAAAAAGTGAGCTTTTCCCAACATTTGGTTGCCCAATTAGTGCAATTTTTTTTAGTTCCAAATTTTCCCTTTGATTATATAACTTGTTTGTTTTCTTCGATATAGATTGATTGTGATGGGAATGCAAACTTACCACCATTTTCCTCTACAATTTTCATAATTTTAAAGTTTGTATCCTCTTTAACTGCAAGATACTCTCCCCAGTTTGTAGTATTTGTAAAGTAGTAACAGAATATATTTAAACTACTATTATCAAACTCTGTAAAATAGATATGAATAGTATCTTGGTGGATATTTTCATCATTTTGAAGCATGATTTTAATCTCATCTACAATTCTTTGTAAAGATGTAGATGGGGTATCGTATGTAAGACCAAGCTTCATTTTGATTCTTCGTTTTCCCATTTTTGACCAATTTAATATAGCACTATTTGCTAATGTTGCATTTGGTACAGTTACAAGTGCTTGAGCAAAAGTTCGAACCCTTGTACTTCTAATACCAATTGATTCAATAGTACCTTCAACTTCAGGTGTTTTGATCCAATCTCCAACTTTAAATGGTTTATCTGTAAATATTACAAGTGAACCAAAAAGGTTTGCAGCTGTATCTTTTGCCGCAAGAGCAAATGCCATACCTACAAGACCAAGTGATGCTAGGAATCCACTGATATTGTATCCCCATTCTTGAAGTATTGCGATAAAACCAATTGAAACTACTAAAAACTTTAAAGTTTTGATGATAAAGTTTGTAATATCATCACTTAACTCAGCCCCAAATTTTTGTGTAAATTTATGGATGAAAGTTGATAGTGGTTCAAGAGCATTGAAAACTACCCAAAATATTCCAAAAGCAAATGCAGATCGAATCATACTTGTAAGTATTTGATCGATATTAGTATCAAGTTGGAGAAGATCTTTTGCTATTAAAAGCCCCACAATTAAGATTAAAAAATCAAGTGGTTTTTTAATTGCATTGATAAGGTTGTCATCAAAATCTGTTTGTGTTTTTGATGTAAGTTTTAACAATAATGAGACGATAACTTTTCTAAAGATAACTCTTAAAAAAAGAAATGCTACTAAAACTGATGCTGCATATATTAAATTGTTTTCTATCATAATCGCGATTATATCATAATCTTGGTAATATTGCGTATGAATTTAGACTCCAATACAAAACTAGCTGTTCAATATATGTTGTTATCCTCTTTTTTATTTGCATTCACAGGTGCATTTGCAAAACTTTTAAGTGGATATATGAGCTCAGTTGAGGTTGTGTTTTTTAGAAACTTAACAGGTGTAATTATTATTGTATATGCTGTTTATAAATCGCCATTAAACCAAACAGGTGGAAGACCTGTATTGCTTTTTATGAGAGGCTTTATAGGTTTTAGTGCACTGCTAATGTACTTTTATAATATCGCTCATATCCCACTTGCAGAAGCTATGACTTTTAATAAAATATCACCTATATTTACCGCATTGTTTTCTTATCTTATATTAAGTGAAAAGATGAGTAAACTTGGATGGGGTGGTGTGTTTATAGGATTTATTGGGGTGTTGTTTATTACAGGATTTGATGTAACTCAGCTTACTAAAACAGATTGGCTTGGGATATTAAGTGGAGTTGGAGCAGGGCTTGCTTATACATCTATTCGAGAATTACGAAAACATTACGACAATAAAGCGATTGTATTATCATTTATGGTAGTTGGTACTGTGGGACCATTACTACTTATGCTAGTTGCAGAATTTTATACACATAGTAGTATTGATTGGATTATTGCACCTTTTGTGATGCCTACTGGTATGGCATGGGTTCATATAGTAGGTTTGGGTGTATTTGCTACATTATCACAATGGTATATGACAAAAGCATACTCTCTTGCTGCAGGTGGAATAGTAGGAACGATTAGTTATAGTAATATTATTTTTTCAATAATTTTAGGGATGTTTTTAGGAGACTTATTCCCTGATTTTATGGTAATTATGGGTATAATCTTAATTATTGTGAGTGGTGTTTTTGTAACTTACAAACCCAAACTTTCTAGTGAAACTAAATAGGAGAGAAAGAGATGAATTTTGATAAGGTAATAGCAGGATTTTTTATTATTTTTGCGATGACATTAAACTTTGGATTTTTTTATGGAGATATAGAAAATATTGATCTTCATAGTAGATATGAACTTTTTGCAGCAATTGTAATTAATATCATTGCTACAATATTAAAGCTTGGTGATAGAACACAAATGGGTTCAGTACTACTTGCAACATCATTAGTTGCAGTGATTCAGCTAGTAGCAGCAGCTTCAGTGTGGGCGATTGCAGGGTACAATGTAGACTTAACTACTGAAACAACAGCTGTAATTGTAAGCTTAAGTGGTGGAGCATTATTAGCAAACATTACATCGGTTATTTTATATATTGGTGAAACTGTTAAGTCTAGAAGATAAAATAGAAAGTACTTATTATGAGAAATAGTACACTTTGGATTGTATTACATAAGATGAGGACACCATTTTTGGTGATCGTGATATCTTATACCATTTCAATCGTAGGACTTTTATTAATTGAGGGTAGGGATCCAAGTGGAAATCCTTATCAAATGAGTATCTTTGAATCTTTTTATTTTGTAACATATACTGCTACAACTATTGGGTTTGGTGAGACTCCATATGATTTTACCTATGATCAAAGATTATGGGTAAGTGCTATGATCTACTTATCTGTAATTAGTTGGTTTTATGCTGTGGGTACATTGGTAAGTCTTGTACAAGATAAACTATTTTTATCTCAAATAGCACAAAGTAGATTTGCCAAACAAGTAAAAAATCTCAAAGAGAAGTTTATTATTATTTTAGGATATAACTATACAACTAGTGAGATCATTAAGATCATTAATGAAACTGATATGAGAGTAGTTGTAGTTGAAAAAGACCAGCTTAAAGTAGATAGCTTACTTCTTGAAAACTATACTCCACCAGTCCCTGCACTACAAGCAAATAGTTTTGATTCTCAAACTTTAGAGATGGCTGGTATAAAAAGTAAGTATTGTAAAGCTGTTGTATCATTATATAAAAATGATGAACTGAATCTAAGAATTGCATTAGCCTCAAAGATGTTAAGTCCACATGTAACGGTTGCAGCAAAATCTACAACAAAGAACCATACAGAAAACCTTAAAGATTTAGGGGTAGAAGTTGTTGAAAACCCTTTTAAGATTATAGCTTCACACGTTAATCTAGCATTAAATTCTCCAAATATTTTAAAACTCGAGCGTTGGTTTTATCAAATAGGAAGACTTGATGAGATTCAACAAACACTACCAAAAGGGAAGTATATTGTATGTGGATTTGGTAGATTTGGAGAACAAATAGATAAAGTATTGGAACAAAATGAGATGCTTGCTCAATATATAGAGATAGATGAAAAAAGGGTAAGAAAAGTATTTGCTCAAAGAGATATCAATCTTATTTGTGGAGATTGTGATGATAAAAGTATCTTAACAAAAGCTGGTATTAAAGATAGTGTAGCGATTATTGCGGGTACTGATAATGATACGATTAATATCTCTATTTTAAAAACCGCAAAGAAATTAAATCCAGATATTATTACTATTGCTAGAGAAAATAATATAGAAGATTTCTCAATATTTAAAAATGCAAAAATTGATCATATCTTTGTTCCTGCAAAGATTTTGATTAACAAAACTACAAATGCACTTATTAAGCCATCTGCAGATCATTTTATAAGACATATGTCGAAAAAAGATGAACAATGGGGACAATCACTCGTAAAAAGATTATTACAAACTATTGGACCAGATCCAATACTACATGTGATGAACCTTACAGCAGATACTACACCTGCAATTTGTGAACAGTTGGAAGTGGATGAAAGTTTAAAATTAGAGGTTTTTAAAAGTTCATTGTATAATAGATCACAAGATAACAACGTTGTACCTTTAATGGTTTACAATAGCAAAACAAAAGAAAATGTTATGTTACCATCTTGGGATCAAGTACTAAAAAAAGATGATAGAATTCTTTTTGCATGTGATAAGTTTGCAGTAAATGAATTAGAAGATATTGGACAAAACAGTAATGAACTTCACTATATCTTAACGGGTGAAGAGAAAAGTTATTTAAATTTAAAGGATTAAAAGTGATTTTATTAACAGGACCATGTGTAATTGAAAGTAGAGACAATATAATGAGAATAGCAGAGGAGTTACAACCTCTTGCTGAGAATAGTAAAATTGACTTTCATTTTAAAGCAAGTTTTGATAAAGCAAATAGAACAAGCTTAGATAGTTTTAGAGGACCAGGACTTGATGAGGGATTAAAAATACTTCAAGAGGTAAAAGATCAGTTTGGTTATAAGCTTGTAACTGATGTACACGAGTCTTGTCAAGTAGCACCAGCAGGTGAAGTGGTAGATGTAGTACAAATACCAGCTTTCCTTTGTAGACAAACAGATCTACTTGTAGCAGCAGGTAAAACAAATACAAGTGTAAATATTAAAAAAGGTCAGTTTCTAGCAGCTGATTCTATG
>CBFHVJ010000060.1:4808-8298 GCA_965659435.1 uncultured Arcobacteraceae bacterium | reverse complement strand
GTTAAAAGAAAGATTAATATTTTCATATTGCTTTGCAAAATTCATACTAAGAGTATTGTCTATTTTATAATCTACAAAATATATAAACTTATTTCCTATAGTAAAATCAATATCATTTAAAATATTTGATTTATGTTCTAAAGTATATGCACCAAATAAATCTGGCTCAATTCCACGAAATTTTATACCTAATCTAGCTTTGTCTTTAGCTATAGAAAATAGATAATCATCACTTGGTTTTCTATCATCAATTGAACCACTTTTTGTATAGTTTTCTAACACTAAATCGTATTTTCTTTTGAATCGTGGAAACAATACTCGAACTTTTGCTATACCATTATTTACTGTATCTTTTCCATCTTCAAAGATTGTCTCATAAGAAAATTCAGCCTTTACAAGCTTATGTTTTTCAATATGATTATTTTCTAAACTAATTTTTTGATCAAGATAATCAGAACTTTCAAATAAAAACTCTTCACTAAAACTGTAACTATTGTCTACAATATATTTTGTATTATTTATATAATCATTTGAAAAAAGTGTAGAACTAAATAATAAGAAAATATATAAATATTTCATTTTAATCATTAACCTTTTTAAAACATATCTGTGATGCATCATCACACATCTCATCTAACATGCTATCATCTCTAAAATACAGATATCCACCAGTAGTTTCTTTTTTCGTAAGATGATATCGTGAATAAGTACATTTTGACTCTTTACATTGTACAGTAATTTTATATTTTTCATTTAAATAGATTTTACTTGAAGGCTTTTCTTTTTGAATAGTACGAATTAGATTTAGTAGATAATATTTATCTTTTTTATATTTATTTTTTCCAAGCACTTGAGGTTTGTGGTCTTCATATATAATATAGTGATCATAAGGGATCAATAAACTAAAGATATTATCAGAAGTTTTTCCTAATAAATATCCTTGGTTTATGGTAGAAAAATCTGATATTTTCCCTAAAGTAATGCCTTTGTATTGGATGTAGTATCCATTATTTGATACTGCAAATAATGATACTACACTCAGAAGAAAAAGACTAGATAGCTTTAGCCATAACTTCATTTAGTCTCTTTGTAAATAGTACAGGATCTTTAATCTCCATACCATCACTTAATCTAGCTTGATCTAAAAGTAGCCAAGATACATTTTCGATCATCTTATCATCACTACAACCATTTAATGACTTTACAATTTCATGATCTGGATTGATCTCTAAAATTGGTGCAGATTCAGGTACATCCTGACCCATAGCTTTCATCATACCAGCCATTTGTGCCATTGTATCATTAGGGTCTTTAACGATACAAGATGGAGAATCAGAAAGTCTAGTAGTAGTTTTTACCTCTTTTACAGATTCAGCAAGTGAAGTTTTGATCTTCTCAACGATATCTTTAAACTTCTCTTCAACCTCTTTTTTCTCATCTTCTGTCTGCTCTGTTTTGGGAGCATCACATGCTGTAATGTCTTTTAGATCCCATCCTTGGTATTCACCAATCATAGGTGTAACTGCTTCATCAATTTCATTATCATCTAAGATTAAAACTTCAATCTCATTTTTCTTATAACTTTCAAGTAATGGAGAGTTTCTTAATACTTTTTCATCATCACCTACAAGATAGTAAATAGCATTTTGTTCGCTATTTGCTCTTTCTTTATACTCTTTTAATGAAGTCATTTTTTCAGTATCTGTAGTTGATTTATATCTTACAAGCTCTAAAAGTGCATCTTTATTTACATGATCGTGATAAATACCCTCTTTAATTTGAACATTGTATTGAGATGTAAATTGTGCAAATTTCTCTTCATCTTTTGAAAGCTTTTTGATCTTACCTAAAACTTTTTTGATAGATGCTTGTTTGATATTTGCCATTACTCTATTTTCTTGTAAAAGCTCTCTAGATACATTTAGTGGTAGATCATCACTATCGATAACACCCTTAACAAATCTTAAGTATGAAGGCAATAACTCTTTTTCACTATCAGTGATAAATACTCTTTTTACATATAACTTTACCCCTGGTTGATAATCAACTCTTTGCATATCCATTGGTGCATTTTTAGGAATATAGAAAAGTGTCGTATAGTTATTTACACCCTCAGCTCTTGTATGAACATAAGCTAATGGCTCTTCAGAATCATGTGAGATTGTTTTATAAAAATCATTATATTCATCAGCTTTTAGCTTTGACTTACTTTGTGTCCAAAGTGCCGTTGCTTCATTGATCTGTTCTCTTTTTTTCTCGATTGATTTAGAAGGCTCTTTACCAGCTTCTTTATCTTCATCTGATAACTCTTCAGTCACCTCTTCACTATAATTTAAGAAAATAGGATAAGCAATATGATTTGAGTATTTTTTCACAACCGATTCAACTTTGAATTTTGCAGTATAATCACTGATAGATTCGTCATTTAATTTAATATAAATTACTGTACCACTTTCATCTTTGATACAAGGAGATAGATCATATGATCCTGTTCCATCGCTTGACCATTTTTGTGCTGTATCTTCACCAGCTTTTTTAGAGATAACATCAACTCGATTGGCTACCATAAATACAGAATAAAAGCCTACACCAAATTGACCAATTAAGTTACTGTCTTTTTTTGCATCTCCAGTTAAAGATTCTACAAATGATTTTGTACCAGACTTTGCAATAGTACCAATAGAGTTAATCATATCCTCTTCATTCATACCAATACCATTATCAGCAATAGTGATAGAGTTGTCTTCCTCATCAAGTTTGATATTGATTTGACCAGACCAATCTTGATAATTCTCTTTTAAGTTATCATCTGTAAGTCTTACGTAGTTTAGTTTATCGATTGCATCACTTGCATTTGATACTAGTTCTCTAATAAAAATCTCTTTATTTGAGTAAAGTGAGTGTGTCATTAGTTGAAGAAGCTGACCAACTTCTGTTTGAAATTCATGTTTTGCCATGTAAAAACTCCTAAAAATTTATAATATTATCTAAGGATTTTATCGTAAGTTTATAAAATGAAGCTAAAGTTTATAAAATAATTAGCACTATTATGATTCAAGTGCTAATTTTAGTTTCTCAAATTGTTTTTCATTTGAGTACTTTTTTGCTAGTTTGTAATTTTTCTTTTGAATCTTTTTCATCTCTTCTTGATTTTCTAAAAGCATATTTACTTTATGAACTGTTGCGGCTTCATCTGGTGATGCCATAATAGAGAAGTTATCAAGTAATTCAAAAGCATGATTTGATACAGGTGTAAATACTACACTTTTACAAGCCATTGCTTTAAGAACATTTGATGCAAAAAGTTTATTTGATGTAGGGAGAATAAAAATATCAGCAACTCTAAAAAGATCCTCTTGTGCTACAATCACTTTATCATTTAAGTTTAATTCATTTAAAAGTTCAACTACTACTTTTAATTGCTCTGGTGTTCCAGATACAGCAGCTTTAAAATTTTGTGAACTTAAGTTTCCAACAAATTCTAAGATAT
>CBFHVJ010000060.1:0-4798 GCA_965659435.1 uncultured Arcobacteraceae bacterium | reverse complement strand
ATTTACAAGACCTGTTTTTTCATAGTTTTTTCCTGTATAGTAAACTATACCAGTACCCTCTTCTAGACTATATCTATTCCAAAAAGCTTTTTTATAATCTTTCTTTTTGAACTTTTCTATATCATGTCCAGGGAATATCACTAGCACTTGTTCAGGTTTAATACTACCTTCAGATCGTTTAACTATCTCATCTTTTATCGAGTTTGAATTTACAATGATTTGCTTACTTACACTCATAAGTTTTAGATCGTCATGCCTTATAGTTCCACTATGAAAAAAAAGATCTGGATTATCTACTTTTCCAAATCCAAACTTTTGAGTAAATGAAGGCTCTTCATAAGGTTTATTCTCAAAATTTTCTAAAAAATAATTTACTAAAGGTGTTTCACTTTTATAATATACTGTATATGTTTTACTTTCCATCTTCTTTCTCTAATATAAAATTGCACTACTATTAGTCACTCCATCATCTGAAATACTTTGACATAGTGTATGACTACTTGGAGTGATAGTTGTTTTAAGGGTATGAGAAGAGGTTTTATCTACTTCAATCTCTACACATGTAGTACCTGATATCTTATACTCTAGTATAAGTTTTGTAGTATCTAAAACCCATCTATCACCATTTACTTCAACAGCATCACTAATATCTGTGATATCACCTTGAACCATATAGTAGCTTTTAATTGCTTTTTGTATAGTATTCACATCTTGCTTAATACTCTTTGAGATGGCATCTTCTCGTGTATCATTAAACTTTGGAATAGCAACTGCTGCTAATATTCCTATCATAACTATTACAAAAATTAATTCAATAAGTGTAAATGCTTTTTTCATAGTATATCCTTAATATATCGTATTTAAGAATATTGTATCAAAACGACATGTCAAGTGAGTAACATTGGGGTTTAAAATTTATTTTTGATTTTTAATTGAAATAAAAAGTGGCTCCGGCACCTGGATTCGAACCAGGGACCAAATGATTAACAGTCATCTACTCTACCACTGAGCTATGCCGGAACAAGTAATAAAAAGTGGCAGTGAGGAAGGGATTCGAACCCCCGGAGGCGTGAACCTCGCCGGTTTTCAAAACCGGTACTTTCGACCAACTCAGTCACCTCACTACAAGAAATTAAAAAATTATACTAAATGTACATTTTTTTAATTGAATAAAAAAATGGTGCGAATGGTCGGAATCGAACCGACACTCCGTAACCGGAATTGGATTTTAAGTCCAACGCGTCTACCTATTCCGCCACACTCGCATGTATTTATGATGTTTAAACATCAAAGGTATTTATGTGAATGGAATTATATAGAAAGAAACTTATACTTTCATTAAAAAGAGGCTTATTTATTATAAAATTCTTTATACCACTTCACAAACTGCTCTACACCTTTATTTAACGGCGTGTATGGCTTATAATCAAAGTCATTTATTAAACCACTAGTATCTGCATATGTTGACTCTACATCACCTGGCTGAATATCCATAAAATTCTTTTTTGCTTGGGTTCCTATTGCAGTTTCTATCTCACCTATAAATTCCATAAGATTTACTGGTGCATTATTTCCAATATTATATATTTTATATGGAGCACTAGAGCTATTTGAAGTTGGGTTATTTGGATCCCAGTTTTCATTTTTACTAGCTGGATTGTCTATCACTTTTATACATCCATCTACAATATCATCTATATATGTAAAGTCTCTAGACATATTTCCATGATTAAATACTTTGATTTCTCTATTTTCTAAAATAGCAGAAGTAAATAAAAATGGTGCCATATCAGGTCTTCCCCATGGACCATAAACAGTGAAAAATCTTAATCCAGTAGTAGCTATACCATAAAGATGACTATAAGTATGTGCCATCATCTCATTTGATTTTTTAGTAGCTGCATAAAGAGATACAGGATGTTCTGTAGCATCTGTAGTTTTAAATGGCTGTGATTTGTTTAGTCCATATACAGATGAGCTAGATGCATAAGAAAGATTTGTAATACCACTATGACGACACCCTTCAAGGATATTCATAAAGCCTGTTACATTACTATCTATATAAGCATGTGGATTTTCAATAGAGTATCTTACCCCAGCTTGTGCAGCCAAATTACAAACAGCATCGAATTTTTCTGTTTTGAAAAGTTTTTCCATACCTTCACGATCTGCAAGATTTAGCTTGATAAACTTGTGCTTAGGATATTTTGAAGATTGTGTAAACTCTCCATAGTTTACATCTTCTTTTTTAATACCTAGTTCTTCTAATCTTCCATATTTTAAATTTACATCATAGTAGTCATTGATATTATCAAGTCCTACTACTTCATCACCTCTTTTAAGTAATTTTTGTGCAAGGTGATATGCTATAAATCCAGCAGTTCCTGTTAGAAGTATTTTCACTATTTACTCTTTTGATAGAAGTAATTCGTAGCCTCTACAAATCCATCTATTGATCCACAGTCAAATCTTTGACCATCAAACTTATATGCTAAAACTTTTCCTTGTTTTGCAAGTGTAAGAAGTGCATCAGTGATCTGAATCTCTCCACCTTTTCCAGGAGGTGTAGCCTCAATAATATCAAAAATTTCAGGGATCAAAATATATCTACCAATAATTGCTAGATTTGATGGAGCATCTTTTGGTTCAGGCTTTTCTACCATATCTGATACTTGGATGATATTATCTTCTATAGCATCACCTGCAATCACACCATATTTATTAGTCTGATCCATAGGTATCTCTTCTACTGCAACTATACATTTTCCTGGATATTTTGCATAAAGTTCTGTCATTTGCTTTAAAACTGAATCACCATTATTATCACATAGGTCATCTGCTAAAATCACAGCAAATGGTTCATCTCCTATAAGTGGTTTACCAGTAAGTATTGCATGACCAAGACCTTTCATCTCAAGCTGTCTTATGAAACTAAACTTACAACTGTTGATTAAACTATTTACACCATCAAGAAGTTGTTCTTTACTACTTCCAGCGATTGACTTTTCAATATCTGTATGTGTATCAAAATAATCTTCAAGAGCTTTTTTATATTTACTAATAACCATTGCCATAGTATCACATCCAGCACTTTTTGCTTCCTCTACTCCATATTGAATAATTGGTGTGTCTACTATAGGAAGCATCTCTTTTGGTACTGTTTTTGTAGCTGGTAAAAACCTTGTACCATATCCTGCTGCTGGAAATAAACACTTTTTAATTAAACTCAATTTTCTATCCTTTTTAAAATATTAATCTTTTCGTATATGTAAAAAACTTGCAAATTTTGGCTTCCCTTTTTTGGTCAAACCATAATATTTAAATGTAATTATATCACCTATTTTAGGATGATTAACCCTTTGCTCTTTTATAAAACCATTGCCAAGGGTAAATATACTCCCATTTGATAGCTTCAATACTAAACTTTTCATAACAGTGGAACTGTCTCTATAGTTTATATCTATCACTTTCCCTTCCATATCAGCAGCTTTTTTTACTTTTAAAATATGTGGACTTCTACCTGTATGATATGGTAAAGTGGAATCTTTTATGATTACACCTTCACCTTTTAGCTGTATAATCTGACTTAAATAACTTTGTAGATGATTTTCATCTTTACAAATTATTTGAGGAATTATTTTAATTACTTGATTACTTTTTGGATTCTTATCAAGCCAAATTTGTAGCTTTGCAAGTCGTTGAGAAAAGTCACCCTTAGCATCTGGTATCTCAAAAATATTGTAAGTAATCTGTGTCCACTGTTTTGATGGCTTTTTATCCATCACTATACTTTGGATATTTTCAAAGTCATTTTGTGTTGTCCAAAGCTCACCATCAAGCTTAAAAGGTGGTAACTTTTCTATAAACCACTTTGGGGCATAGATCTTATGCCCTTTTCTAGTGGTAAGGTTTTCACCATCCCAAACACCTCGAATACCATCAAGTTTTTCAGACATATACCAACCAGATATATCTTCACTTCCTTGATAAGTTTTTGGCTTTTGTAGATCTAAAGCAAATAGATTAGAAACTATAAAAAAAGCTAAAAATAGTAATTTCATTATTATAAAGCTAAATGATTTTTTAATTTTAATTGAACTTCATTTAGTTCACTACTATTTAGAGATGTAAGAATATTATCTAGTTGTATTCTACTCATATCCAAAGTACAAAGCTCATTAATACATATTTCACTTATTTTGTCTAGTTTATCTCTTATATCAATTTTTACTCGTAGGTCTCCACCACAAATATTTGTAGAAAGTGGAATAACTGTTACCCCTTTAAAATCTACTTTATCAATATTTCTATTAGCTATATCATTTTGAATAATAAGTGCTGGTCTAACTTTTACAAATTCACTGTTATACTTTTTTCCAAAATTTACTAGATAGATATCACCTCTTTTCACTAAGAAATATCCTCACAAACTATTTCAATTTCAGAAAACTCTTCATATGCCTTCTTATTTAAAGCATCCTTGTTTTTCATCAAGTATAATTCATCTTCAATCTTTTCTTGTAGTTTTTCATACAATTCATAAGGAAGTACTACGCTTCGTGTAATGTGTTGCTTTGCATCTTCTACAAAAGTAATATCAGTTGGTCGTGTGATATATGTAGGTTTTTTAATGATATCACTTGAACTTATTGTTATCATCATATCCTCCTAATTTTATATATGTACTTATTATACTACTATATTATACTACTGTCAAATACTATTCAACAGTTACAGATTTTGCTAAGTTTCTTGGCATATCTACATCATTTCCAAGTCGTACAGATATCTCCATAGA
>CBFHVJ010000059.1:0-8371 GCA_965659435.1 uncultured Arcobacteraceae bacterium | reverse complement strand
TGATGGTAGAATCAGACTAAATGAGGGTTGGCTTCTTGAAGATCAACTAAACTTAATGCTTCAATTTATGCCTGTAGACCTTACATATGTAGATGAAAATGATATAGTATTGTTCTACAACAGAGGTGATAATAGAGTATTCCCAAGAAGTGCAGGAATTATTGGAAGAGAAGTAAAATTCTGTCATCCACCTAAAAGTGTAGATCAAGTATTACTTATCCTACAAGAGTTTAAGGCTGGTAGAAAAGATGATGCAGAGTTTTGGATAGAGTTTAAAGGAAAATTTATCCATATCCAATACTTTGCTATTAGAGATGAAGATGGTACATATAGAGGTGTTATTGAGATGAGCCAAGATGTAACACACATAAGAAATCTAGAAGGACAACAAAGACTACTTGATTGGTGATAATGGAAAATAATAAACAAATACCTGCAAATAAAAAAAGTGACCATGTAAAGAATATTTTACATGGTTTTTTTCTCTCTATTGGAACTACAATAGCAGAACCTCATACTATTTTACCACTCATTGTAAGTCACTTTGGTGGTGGTCCTATTATTATCGGGCTTTTCTCTTCACTACTTCGTGGTGGAGCTATACTTGTACAACTTTATGCTGCATTTCATGCTCAAAGTTATCCAAGAATGATGAGATATTTTCGTAGAGTATTAACAGCACGATTTTTTTCATGGGCTTTTATAGGAGTTGCTATACTTTTATTAGGGGAAGATTATCCTACTATCACATTATGGTGTATTGGTATTGGACTTTTTATATTTTCTTTTTCTGCTGGATTTGGTGCTATATACTTTAGAGAAATTATAGCAAAGATTTTTACCCATAAATTTAGAGGAAAAACTATGTCAGCACGACAGTTTTTCTCTGGACTAGGAGCCCTTATAAGTGGTGCAGTTGCAGGATATATCCTTGAACTTTACGAGGCACCTTTTAGTTTTGGAATACTATTTTTAGCATCTGCTTTTATCATGGCACTTGGATATATAGCAATTGGAACAGTTGCTGAACCTATTAAAGAAAAAGTTGCTACAAAAGAAAAGTCATTTAAACTCTTTTTACAAAATGCCTTTAAGTTACTAAAAAATGATTCTCAGCTAAAAGTGCAAGTATCTACATTTTTACTTGCTTATTCTTATCTTTTTGCATTACCATTTATCATTGTAGATGCCGGAACAAAAATAGAATTAAATGGTACAGCCATAGGACTACTTATCACTGCTCAAATGGTAGGAGCGATGCTTAGTAATATTGTATGGGCAAAACTAAGTGGAAATGGTCTTAATAAGCTAACTGCAAATATCACTATTAGTATGACAATACTTGCTATATTTTTAGCATTCTTTGCTACAAATCTTTATATGTATATGTTTATCTTTTTTATTGTTGGAGCTAGTATGGATGGAAATAGAATAGCGTCAGGAAATTTAATACTGATCTTAGCACCTGAAGAAAAGCGTCCAGTTTATACTGCACTACAAACAAATATTGTATCTTTTGGAATGTTTTTTTCTATTTTAGGAGGAGTGATTTTAAAATTTACAAATTATGATATTTTATATGGGTTCACAATACTACTACTAAGTATCGCTTTATTTTTATCTTTTAGATTAAAAGATACTAAAGAGGAGGAAGCGGTATAGCTTCTTCGTCGGAATTTAGTGACATTTAGTCACTAAATTGCCTCCTCATCCTCTTCACCAGTTCTGATTCTTACAACTTTTTCAACACTTGAAACGAAGATTTTACCATCTCCAATTTTTCCTGTTTTTGCTGCATTTGCGATAATCTCAATTGTATTATCAACTTCTTCAGATGACACAACTAAATCAAGTTTGATTTTAGGGATGAAGTCTACAACATACTCAGCCCCTCTGTATAACTCAGAGTGACCTTGTTGTCTTCCATATCCTTTTACATCAGATACTGTCATACCTGTAATTCCAGCTTCTGCTAAAGCATCTTTTACATCTTCTAATTTAAACGGTTTAATAATTGCTTCAATTCTTTTCATAATAATCCTTTTTAGTTATTAAAATGCTCTTTTGAACTCTGGATAAGCTTCTACACCACAGTCATTTACATCGAGACCTTCAGTTTGCTCATCATCATTTGCTCTTAGAGGGATAATTTTATTAATAACAAATAATACAATGTAACTACTTACAAAAGCAAATACACCAATAACTACTACACCTTTTAACTGTCCTAAGAATGTAATATCCGTACCATTTGATGCAAAAATACCTACAGCTAATGTTCCCCAGATACCATTTACTAAGTGAACAGAAAGTGCTCCTACTGGATCATCAAGTTTGATCTTATCAAAGAATGGTACAGCATATACTACTAGTGCTCCACCAATTGCACCAATTAAGATTGGTTGATAGATATTGTATAGATCTGGACCTGCTGTAATTGCTACTAATCCACCTAAAGCACCATTTAGTACCATAGTGATATCAAGCTTTTTATATTTAACATACATTAAAACTCCAGCGATTATTGCTCCTGCAAGACCTGCTGTATTTGTATTTAAAATTGTAAGAGCCACTGCATCCGCTGATTCTTTAGATGCAATAGATCCTACAGATCCACCATTAAATCCAAACCAACCAATCCATAATAAAAATGCCCCAAGAGTTACAAGAGGAATATTTGATGCTGGAATTACTCTAATTCCACCTGCTTTTGGGTATCTACCTTTTCTAGCACCAATAATTAAAATAGCTGCTAATAATGCCCAACCACCAGTTGAGTGGATAACTGTTGAACCAGCTAAATCATACATATTTAGATCAAGTATAGTCCCTGCTAAGAAGTCTGATCCCCAAGATACATTTACTACAAGTGGATATAAAACTGATCCCATAATTACTGTAAATATTGCTAGTGGTAAGATTTTTGCTCTTTCACTTACACCACCCGACATAATATTAATCACTTTACCAACAAATGCCATTTGGAAAAGGAATGCAGCCCATTGACTCATACCATCACTTCCAAAACCACCAAATGCGATTGAGTAACCTAATAGTAAAAAACCTAACGATGCAATAGCGTAGATCATTGTGTTCATCATAAGAACTGCAGTAACATTCTTTGTTCTAACAAGACCTGCTTCTAACATAGCAAACCCTGGTACCATAAATATAATTAATACAAATGCAAATAATGCAAAAAATGTATCAAGTACATATGAAACTTCTGGTGTCATATATAACTCCTAATTTTTAATTTTATTTAGTATATATGATTTTTGAAAAACTTTAAAAGGAATTTTGTATACAAACTATACAGTTTTAAAACTTTTTATAATAATTCTCTTGACTTTCTCAATTTCTGTATAGAAATCATACCTACTTAGGTAAGCATGGTGATCTCTAAAGAAGCTTTATTTTTATTAGAAAATATATGCATATTTGCTTTTTTAACACTTTGAACTAAAGAAGATATTAACTCTAATTTTTTTTCATTTGAAGTAAATTCAATAGCCAATACATTGTATTTCTTTCCATTAATCACTTCATATTCACCAGTTTTTATAAATACTTTAATTGATAATTCTTTAGTCTCTTTATATTGTTCAAAACAATCATTTAAAGCCATAATAAAATTACTAATATTGATTTTTATCTCTGGAATTGATATATCATATGTCTCTTTGATATTTATATCACTTTGCAATAAAACACTATTTTTTGATAGTTCGATTAAACTATAAATATTTACAAGTTCTACATTTGAATTTGTAACATTTTGTTCCTCATAAGCAACCTCTTTATAAAGTCTAAGTGCTATCTCTTCATCACTTACATATCCTACTAAAATTGCATAATAACTAGCTTTTCCAAAAGTTAAAGGTAAAAACTTTTTTTCAAATCCATAATTTTGAGATGCATTTGCAACTGCTAATTCAAATAACTCTTTTTTACTAATACTATTTAAAAGAAATTCTGCTTCTTTATTAAAATCTTTAAGCTTTCCCTCGCTATCAAAAAGGATAAAAGGATTAAGATCATGTTCTATTAATGAAGCATATAAATTACTATCCATTTTCTATTCTCCAAAATATTTATTAAGTTTTTTTCTTAATGTGATTCTATTAATTTTTAGATTATTTGCCATTTGTAACTGTGATCTAAAAACTTTTTTTGCTGCTTTTAAAAGTGGGATTTCAAATAGTTCTAAAAGCTTTTTATAATCACTTCCATTTTTTAGTTCTCTTTGACAGAAATCACCAAGTGTATCCATCATCTCTTGTTTTGAGATTGACTTTAATAAAATAGATTTAAATACTGATTGTTTTAATGTAATACCATTACCACTAAGATCAATGCGAATATCATCTCTAGAAATAGATGAAGAATAGATTTTACTTGCTTCTTTAATATATTGATATGTTAATTCTTCAAGATCTTCAGGCCTTTGATCAAGTGATGGAATCTCAATTTTTACGGCAAAAAAATTACTATACTCTTCAACTAAATCAAATGTAGTAGCAATTATTTTAACACCCTTAAGTCTATCCATAAACTCTTTTTTATTTAAAACTGTATGGATATTATAAATAATAATTGTAGGATGTTCTTCTAAGTTTATAGATTTTTCAATTAAAATCTTTTCTAGATCTCTAGCTAAAAAACTATGTGCATCTGGAGCAATCTCTTTTGCTAATAATTTTCGTCCTACTCCACTTTGTCCTATTATCATCACATTTACAGGTAATGACACAGACATCTGTGCAACTTTTAATATTTTCTTTGTTGATTCTGATAATGCTATAAACTTTTCCATAATGTATAAATTATAATCAATTATCCCTTTGATTTACTAGTCACAAAATAAAACACTGCTAGAGAAATTATTAAACAAGATATACCTAAGATCAATGAAAAAGGATCAATTTGGTCATATTTATGAATTGCAAGTTTAAATACAATCATCAACGACTCAATAGAAAGTGCAATAATAATTGAGGTTAAAAATTTTACAAGTACTTTATTGTCTGCTTTATCTTCTGTTGTATAGCTCTTAAAAAAGACCTCTTGTTCTAAAATAGTTTTTGATAGATCAAATATAGCCAAAGATAAAGTAAGTGCAATAACAGATTTAAACACTATATCTAGTTCAAAGCTTGAAACTAGCATTGTTTTTGCAAATATCAATACAGCATATCCTAGTAAACTCAATGCTACTAATCCCATAGAAAAGCCTATAAAACCATATGTATATTTGGTAATATTACTAAAAGTATGGTGCTTTTCAATAAGTAGTAATCGCTCTAATAGTTTTCCAAGATTGAAGTCAAAAAATATAAATTGATCATTCTCTTTTATAACCATAGTGATACAAGTTGTTCCAGTTGCTGTACTGATATATGGCTCAGTGATATGAATCATAGAGTCATTTTCTAAATTTATTTTAGAAAAAAGGTATTTTCTATCTTCCCCTAAAACTAAACTATTTGTTTTACTTTTAAAAATATTTGAAGATACTTGTTTATAACTTTCGTCAACAACATATACCAATTCTAAAGAGGGAAAAACTTTAAAATATGTTCCTAAATCCTCTTCATCTTTTGAATTGATATGGGTATTTTCTAATGTTGTAGTTAAAAACTGATTAATCTGTGTTTTGTTTTGTAAATATGTAGATACAAACTCATTCATCCAATACTCCTGTATATTTTATACTGTCATTGTATTGGTTTTTTACACTTATATCCACATATTTTTGATTATAAAATATACAATTTATTCATCTTCTTTTGCAAACTTTTCATAAAGAAAACTTAATATTGCCTCTCGACATCTTATATAATCAGGATCAGTTTGAAGTGATAACATATCTCTTGGTCTTTCTAAATTAACTTCAAGAATCTCACCAATAGTAGCTTCAGGACCATTTGTCATCATAATAACTCTATCACTAAGTAATACAGCTTCATCTACATCATGTGTGATTATAATTACAGTATTTTGAACTTTTTGTTGTATCCTCATAAGATGTTCTTGTAGATTTGCTCTTGTCAAAGAATCCAAAGCTCCAAAAGGTTCGTCCATCAATAAAACTTTTGGTTTAATTGAAAGTGCTCTTGCAATACCTACTCTTTGTTTCATACCACCACTAATCTCATCGGGTAATTTATCTTGTGCATGATCAAGGTTTACCATTGCAATAAACTTCCTCACCCTGGTCTCTAATTCATCTTTAGATAATTCTGGCATAACCTTACGAACAGCCATCTCTATATTTTGATACACAGTTAACCAAGGTAAAAGTGAATGGTTCTGAAAAACTACTGCTCTTTCTGGTCCAGGACCTTTAATCTCTTTATTTTCAAGGTAAACATTTCCTTTTGTTTGTAGGTCAAGACCAGAGATCATATTTAAAAGTGTTGATTTACCACAACCACTATGTCCAATGATAGATATAATCTCATTCTCTTTAATTTCTAAATCTACATCTGTCACAGCAATATAATCATCTTTTCCAGGTATAGGAAATCTCTTCTCAACATTTTCTAAACTTAAGAATTTTTTCTTCATTATATTCTACCTTTTTTTCTATAATCAAAATAATCTGCAATCTTTCCCATAATTAAGTCTAGAAAAAAACCTACTAAACCAACAATCATAATTCCAATAATAATATTATGATATGAGAGATTATTATACTCATCCCAAATCCAAAATCCAATACCAATACCACCTGTTAACATCTCTGCAGCTACAATTACAAGCCATGCAATACCTAAAGATAATCTCATACCAGTAAATATAAATGGAATAGCAACAGGTAAAATTATCTTTTGTACTTTTTCAAGTGGAGTAAATCTTAATACCTTTGCGACGTTCATATAATCCTCACTCACACTTTTAACCCCAAGTGCAGTATTAATGATAATTGGCCAAATAGATGTAATAAAAATAGTAGATATTGCTGTTAAATTAATATCTTGGAAAATAAACAATAGTAAAGGAAGCCAAGCAAGTGGAGATACTGGTTTTAATATTTGAATAAATGGATCAAATGCATATTGTGCACTTTTACTCATACCAATCAAAAGACCAACAGGAACTCCAACAATAATAGCTAATATAAATCCACCAAATACTCTTTCAAGAGAAGCTAGAATTTGCCAAAATATCCCTTTATCATCACTATTTTCTATATAAAATGGATCAGATAAAACCCCTTCTATTTCATCGCCTTCAGAGTTTATTCCTCCAAATGCTGACACATAAGTATCCGTTGGTGTGGGAAAGTCTTCCACAGTATGAGCTATTCCTGACCAAATTTGGATTATTAATAAAAATACTGCAATAGGAAGAAATATCTTCTTTGATAATTCTTGATTCATTTTGTTCCTTATTATTTTATATAGTGTATTACACTTATATCTACCTAGCTGTTATTTGCTAGTTCGTATATTATTTTTAGGAGGAAGTTATAAAGGAATGGATATATAACAACTAGATAGATATAAATGTAAAAGAGAAATTAAGTAGAGAAAAACTCTACTTAATTACATATTTTGGATCAGCACATCCAGCAGGTCCATATGGACATACATATTTTGGTTGTTTTGTTTCAACTGTCCATTGATTAGCTTTTTCTAGTGCCTCTTTAGTTACTTTTGGATTTGTTACTTTAAAGTCATAAATATAATCAACTGCTTTATTTGGATCATAAACTTTACCATCAATAAATTTATTATATTGATCAACACCATCTTTTTTCCATGGACTTGGAGGTAAAGAATAACCAACTTCTTTAGCCACAGTTGCAAATAGATCTGGTCTATAAACTTTTTCTATAGTTTTTTTCATATCAACTGGCTTGTCAAGTTGTCCCCATCTATACATTTGTGTCATAAACCACATACCGTGAGAATAATATGGATATGCTGCATAATAATTAGCAAATGTATTAAACATTGGGTTTGAAGAATCTACACCTTTATTATAAAGAAATGTTCCACTCATAGATTTTTGTAGTACTTTCTTAGGAGCTTTTACATAATTTCTTTTAGCTAAATAACCAATTGCTTCTTCTCTATTTTCCCAAGATGCATCAAGCCACATTTGAGCTTTGATAACAGCTCTCATAACAGCTTTTGTTGTTTCAGGATATTTTTTTACAAAATCTGCTCTTGCTTGAAGTACCTTTTCAGGGTTATTATTCCAAATATCATAATTTGTCACAAGTGCTGAACCTTTACCTTTAAGTACTATTCTAGAGTTCCAAGGTTCACCTACACAATACCCCTCTATATTTCCAGCAATTAAGTTTGATGGCATAGTAGGAGGTGGAAATGGTTTAATTGTTGTATCTTGATCTGGCTTA